>NZ_JAYEXN010000001.1:0-441172 GCF_044435015.1 Ochrobactrum sp. S1502_03 | reverse complement strand
GCTTCTTCCGAAGCGTGGGTCTACATCGCAAACATACGCTTCCTCACGCGGCGCATCGCAAGAGCCTGATATCGTTAAATTCATTATGATTCAGGCTCTAAGGGCTGTTCAGGGCTATTTTTCACGATTTACGCTATTAACAGCGATTTCTAATATAAATGAAATTCAGTCCGTAACTTACTATCGCCCCTTCAATATAAACGGACGCTAATAAACTATAATAAAAACATAACACATTTTATGTACCAAAAAATTTGGATATATATTTATAGATATGAATCACATTGGCATTTATCACTGCAACAACACAGGGGCTTCCATGTTGAACAAACTGTCTGCGGAATTTTTTGGAACGTTCTGGCTCGTCTTCGGCGGTTGCGGCAGCGCAATCTTCGCGGCAGCCTATCCCGAACTCGGCATTGGCTTTGCGGGCGTCGCTCTTGCATTCGGTCTCACCGTGCTGACAATGGCTTATGCTGTGGGAGGCATTTCCGGCGGCCACTTCAATCCGGCCGTATCGCTCGGCCTTATGGTCGCAGGGCGCTTTCCGGCCAAAGACCTCATCCCATACTGGATCGCACAGATTTTGGGCGGCGTGGTTGCGGCAACCATTCTCTACCTGATCGCAACCGGCAAAAGCGGTTTCACGGTCGGTGGCTTTGCATCCAATGGTTATGGCGAACTTTCACCCGGCGGCTACAGCCTCACATCGGCACTGATTGCCGAGACCGTTTTGACGGCATTTTTCCTGATCGTCATTCTGGGTTCGACGTCTTCATCAGCCCCATCGTGATTTGCGCCGATTGCCATCGGTCTGTCTTTGACGCTGATCCATCTTGTGTCGATCCCGATCAGCAATACGTCGGTTAATCCAGCCCGTTCGTCAGCCGCAGCGCTGTTTGCTGAAACCGGCGCAATCAATCAGCTCTGGCTGTTCTGGGTCGCACCGCTGATTGGCGCAGCCATCGGTGCAATCATCTGGAAAGGCCTGCTCGGCAAGGACTGATCAGTCCCCTGACAAATCTGTCCCGAAAACCAGCCTCTTCGGGACAGATATCAGAGCAGTTTCCGGCAAATGCGCAAAATGCGGAGCAATCCGCGCACGAAAACGTTGTATCAGGCCTGAGGCGCTGCTTTGTTTCCAGCCTGAACCTGCGCTTCAATCTGGTCGCGATCCTCGGCCTTGATGCCGATAAGCTCCGCCACACGCCACATCACATCCACCTCAACTTCGCTGGCAACACCATCCGCATAGACGATGTTCCACATCAGCGCGATGAAATCGAGACGCGCCTGATAGTCGAGATGGCGTTTGAGAACAGAGGTAAAATCCGACAGGCTGATTGATTCCTGATCGGCTTCTTCGGCAGCACGAATGAGCTGTTTGAGTGCATCGCCCTTCAAACCATATTTCTGCGAAAGCATGGTCGAAAGCTTGGCGCGCTCCACTTCACGCGCATCCCCATCCGCATCCATGATGTGAAACATCAGTGCAGCGGCAGCCAGTCTTGGATCATCCTCGGAAAATTTCTCGCCGCGCTCACGCAAACCATTGCCCGGCAACTCTTTTAAAAAATCCAGCAGACGATCGAACATTCACCCTCACTACAGGAACAGTTTCGACAAAATAGCGCATCCCGAAAAACGTGAAACGCTCTTTAGAAGCATTGAAACTAGCGAGATGGTTGCAAGGCACAAGACGGCAAAGCGCCTTGGCTGCGTTTCAGCAGCGCAAGGCGGTACAAGCGTGGTGTTTAAGCAACAATATTGGGGTCAGAAGAGGCGCAAACCATTGTTCTGGCTCTTCTGAGCGGCCTTGTTTTCATCCACACCGGGATCGTCAACAACAATATGACCGGGGCGTTTCTTTTTGTCATCTTCGATGGCGGGGTCAACAACATCCAGAACGGCTGGCTTCTCAACCTGCTTAATTTCAGGCTTAACCGGCTCCGGCTTTATCTTGACCGGTTCCGCATCCGGCACAACAACTTCCGCCTCAACCACATCTTCGAATTTCGGCTTTAGCGCATGTTTCTCAACCGGAACGATTGCCTTGCTTTCTGGGCTGCTGTCAGCAACAGCCTCAGCGATTTCCGGCTTTTCCACTTCAATCACCGGCGAAAGCTGCTCGACTGGCACTTTCCATTCAAAGCTATTCAGGCGACCTGTGAGCGGAGACACCGGTGACCATTGCTCAGACACATAGCCGTCTGCCGTCCACGCCGGATCACGCGGCGCTTTAACCGCCTGCGCAAGCCACTGCCGCACCTTGCCCTGATCGCCCGTTTCGGCCTCTTCAATATCTGCAAGCAGCAGATAAGCGCTTTCGCGCGGCGCGCCGCGCAAGACCTGTTCGGCATTCTCACGCGCCAAGCGATACTCACCCGCCTCATAGGCGGCACGCGCCAGCGCAAGGCTGCCCTCCGCGTTGTTGGAGCGTAGCGCCACCAGATGCTTTGCCCGTTTCAGGCGATCCTGAACCGTGTCGCCGGCCCGGCCATAAACATAAGTCGAAACAATATCGGGATGCGGCGAACGCTTCCATGCCGCTTCGAGAATTTTAGAGCCCTTGCGCACTTCGCCATCGGCAAACAGCGCACGCGCTGCAACAACCGCCGCAGGCACCAGATCAGGAGCCAGCTTGTTGGCTTCAAGTGCATTCGCCTTGGCTTGTGCATGGTCGACATCGATACTCGCCATGGCCTTTGCCGTGAGAAGCGCTGCACGCTCCTTTTTCACCACGTCTTTTCCATGCGCCAATGCCTGCTTGCGCGCATCAACGAGCTTCAAGGCACCATCCCAATCGCCATCCGAGCAAAGCTGCCCCATGACAGCAGACGATGCCCACTCAAGCTGCGGCGCTTCTTTGACGGCTTCCGCCGCATAATGACGAGCGGCCTCACGCGCACCGACACGTTGCGCTTCGATATAAAGGCCCCGCAAGCCCAAAAGCTTGGTTTCCGGGTCCTCAATCATCGCTTCAAAGCCCTTGCGGGCGTCATCCGTGCGCCCTTCCAGCATGGCCGTCTGGGCTTCAAGAAGCTTGATCAGCGGTTCCTGATCGGAATTGAGCAGCTTCGCTGCTTGCTTCGTCATGCGGCGCGCAGCTTCCGCATCCCCGGCGCCAGCGGCGATCAGCCCGGTCGAAAGCGACTGATAACCCCGATCACGGGTGCGCGCACGAAAATGCCGGCGCAGTGTGTAGGGTGACTGGATAATGCTTTTGATCAGCCACCAAAGGATTAAAATTGCAGCAACAAGTGCCACAATACCGGCAGCAGCGGTAATCAGCGGCACATTGTAATGATTGCCTGCAAAGGTGACATCAAGTTCGCCGGGACGATCCGCAAGCCACGAAAAGCCAAATCCCAGAACAACAACGATAGCGAAGTAAAGAATCACACGCAGCATGGACGCCTCCCTAATTTGGCGCCGGAGCGTCTGTTGCGGTCTTTGGCTTGAGGCTTTCGCTCACAAGATGCTGGATGAGCGCGTCGGCATCACGCCGTGCCTTCATCTGGCCTGCAAATTCTTCCGAAACAGCCTTGGCATCGGCAGGCAACTGCTCCCATTCCGAAACCGCACGCTCAAGATCACCAGCCTGTAGTGCTGCTTCCATACGCGCCGTTATCGGCCCGACACCTGTTCCGCTGACATTACCGGCAACAGGGCGCACACTGACAAGCCCTTTGGCGCTGGCAACCAGCTGATCCCAGATCCCCGCATCGGCAGGCAGCTTGTTTTCCGTGGCGATGATCGTGTTGGCAACAGGCCCAAACCATGCATTGAGATCGGCAATCGTCGGCACGCCTTTGTCGGCAAAAGCCGCCAAATCTTCAACGGATGTGCCCTGCGGAGCAACCGATGTAAAGGTCTCAAGCTCGGCCCTGAACGATCCGCCGCGATCAATCGCTGTCTTCAACGCATTGGCTGCAATCAATACCGATGCATCGGGTTGGCGTGCGCTTTCACTCACTTTGTCCTGAAGCGATACAAGCTTTTGTTCAAGGTTCGAAATCGTGCCGCTATTGCCGGAAACGCCCGCCGCGGCCTGATCGGCTTGATTCTTCGCGTGACTGAGCTGCTGCTCAAGCGATGCAAGCCGTTCGGTCAAAGCTGAAACATCGGCGGAAACCGCCGTGCTCTGGCCTGCCTTTGGCAAGGCCGCAATCTGCTGCTGAACCTCCGTCAGGCTTCCGGCAACGGCTTCCGCCTTGATCTCAGCCGCTTCGACATTCTTCTGCAAATCGGCAAGCTGAGTTTTGCTTGCAGCATCGAGCGGCGCAGGCACTGGATTGCTGCGCAAATCTGCAATCTGCTGCTCAATATGCGCAAGCTGCTCTGCCGTCACACGCGCGCCCGGCGAAGGCACGACATTGCCCCATTGCAATCCGAGCAATCCGGCCAGCGCAATCACACCACCCGCAACACTCGCCAGAAGATAGGCACCGGTCGATCCGGATTTCTTTTCATTCACAGGCGGCACCGATGCGCCAGAACGGGGCATATCTTTCGATACGTCCGGCTTAACACCTGCGGTAAAGGGCGGCTTTTCCACTTGGGGCCCTGTTTTTGAGGCTTCTGGTTTTGGAGCGCTGCCAGGCTTGGCATCGGCTTTCTGAGAAAAATCCCCGACAGGTTCGGCCTTGGGTGTCGCTTGAGCGGTCTTGTCTTCATCGACGCGTTTAACATCTGACGGATCAAGATTGATCGTCACAGGCTTGGTTGCCGGTTTGGAATGTCGCGGAGTGCCGGATTTCGCCATGGGTCCTCTCGTATTCGCCTATCAGGTGCTTCAGAGCTTATCAGATAAAATCGTCAGATGAAGGAAGGTTGCCCGGAAAAGAGTCAAAGTTTGGAAAACAAACGAAAAATACCACGCTCATCCGGATGATCGGCAACAAGCCGCCTCGCCTGCCATTCCTCTGGCAGCATACGGCCAACACGTTCAGAAATACAGAAAAACCGGGTTTCAGCATCCAACTGCGCATGAAATTGCAACTGAAATTTCTGCATTATTTCCACAAAACGCTGTGCAGCAACTGCGGAGTAGAGCAGCACCGCGACAAATGGACCGTCCTTGAAAAGCGCACTGATTTCATTGGCTGAATAATCAATTGCCTCAATATCATAGACATCACAGACCTCCATATTGAGCCCGGCCTCTGAAACCCTGTCCTCAAATATGGACTGGCGCACACGACCGGCAAGATAAAGAAGTCTGGCACTTTTCGGCAGGCGCCCGGCAAGCGTTGCAGCCAGATGCACCGCATCACCACCGCCTTCGATCACAGTCTGAAAGCCCGCGTCCTGCGCTGCCCTTGCTGTGCCTTCGCCCACCGCAAACAAGGGCAATGCCTTCAACGATTCAAGATATTCGGTGGGAACATGCCGAAAAGCATTGGCGCTCGTCACTGCCAGCGCATCGAAAGCCTCATTCTTGATTGAAAATTCAAGCGCGATGGTCCGGCTTACAGGCAGCAAAACCGGCGAAAAGCCAAGATCAGCAAGCTTTGCCGCCGTCTCTGACGCCGACGGTTCCGGCCGTGTGATCAAAACACGACCGCCGGTCACTGCGTTTCGCTTTTGCGCCAATGTTACTCCCAGCCCTCGAAAAACTGTGCGCCTGCTTGCGCACGCACACGCTTGGCGGCATCTGAGCCAAGCTCGGCTGCATCCGAAGCCAAACCTTCTGCCGTGACCTCATGCGCGGCACGGCCATCCGGTGTCAGGATCAAGCCACGGAACGAGACCTTATCCCGCTCAACACGTGCAAGACCGGCAATCGGCGTACGGCATGAGCCATCAAGTGTTGCCAGAAAGGCGCGTTCACAGGCCAGCGCCACATGTGTGTCGTGATGCGCCAAAGGCTTTAGCAGCGCGTCGATTTTCTCATCACCAATGCGGCTTTCAATGCCAATTGCCCCCTGTCCCGGTGCTGGCAGGAAGATTAAAGGGTCCAGCAGATCAGTGATCACGTCGGCGAGATCAAGGCGCTTCAAACCGGCACAGGCCAGGAATGTGCCGTCCACTTCGCCCTCTTCAAGCTTACGCAGACGTGTCTGGACATTGCCGCGAAACATCACCACCTGAAGGTCAGGACGCAGGCGTTTGATCATTGCCTGACGGCGCAGCGACGACGAGCCGACGATAGCGCCCTGCGGCAGATCGAGAAACCGTTTTGAGGTGCGGCCAACAAAAGCATCGCGCGGATCTTCGCGCTCAAGAAATGTGGAAAGATGAAGACCTTCCGGCAGAACAGTCGGCATGTCCTTGGTGGAATGCACAGCCAGATCAATGCGACCCTCTTTGAGTGCGGCTTCGATCTCTTCGGTAAAAAGCCCCTTGCCGCCCACCTGCGACAGCGGACGATCCTGAATGCGATCCCCCGCAGTGGACATCGGCACGATTTCGATGGCATCTTCATCAAGACCATGCGCGGCGATCAAACGCGAGCGCGTTTCATAAGCCTGCGCAAGCGCAAGCTTGCTGCCTCTGGTGCCAATCTTCAAGGATGCTGTTTGCATATCGCGCCGTCCATGATACCGGGTTTCTCAAATATTTTAAGTAAGATTACGAGATAGACAGGGTCTAACCGCAAATGCGCATTCTTGGAATAGAGACAAGTTGCGACGAAACAGCCGCCGCCATCGTTGAACGGGACGATAGCGGCAAAGGGCATATTTTGTCCAATGTCGTGCTCAGCCAGATCGCCGAACATGAACCTTATGGTGGCGTGGTGCCCGAAATCGCTGCGCGCGCCCATGTAGAGGCGCTCGACCGGCTGGTCGAACGCGCGCTCAAAGACGCCAATCTCAAGCTTGATGAAGTGGACGCAATCGCTGCGACTGCCGGTCCCGGCCTGATCGGCGGGCTGCTTGTCGGCCTGATGACCGCCAAGGCCATGGCCATGGCTGCAAACAAGCCGTTTTATGCGGTCAATCATCTGGAAGGCCATGCGCTGACTGCGCGACTGACGGATGATCTTCCATTTCCTTATCTGCTACTGCTGGTGTCCGGTGGTCACACGCAGATGGTTCTGGTGCGCGGCCTTGGTGATTATGAACGCCTTGGCACGACCATCGACGATGCACTGGGCGAGGCTTTCGACAAAACTGCCAAGCTGCTCGGCCTGCCCTATCCCGGCGGACCGGCTGTTGAACGCATGGCGTTACAGGGCAACCCCAAGCGTTTTGCGCTGCCAAGACCGCTCAAAGGCGAAGCCCGGCTCGACTTCTCGTTTTCCGGTCTCAAAACCGCTGTGCGCCAGACGGCAACAGAACTTAGCCCCTTGTCCGATCAAGATGTTTCAGACATCTGCGCCTCGTTTCAGGATGCGGTTGCCGATACATTGTCGGATCGGGTGAAGCGGTCGCTGGAGCGTTTTAAGCTGGAGTTCCCGGATTGCGAAACACCATCGCTGATCGTGGCGGGCGGCGTTGCGGCCAACAAGACCTTGCGCGCCTCGCTTGAAAAGCTGTGCGCAAAGCACGGTTTCAGTTTCATTGCCCCCCCACTCAATCTCTGTACCGACAATGCGGCGATGATCGCCTGGGCAGGTGCTGAGCGTGCTGCAACCAAAGGCCCTGATTCGCTCAATCTCGCGCCGCGCTCACGCTGGCCGCTGGATGAAAAATCAGCACCCGTGTTCGGCACCGGACGCCGCGGAGCAAAGGCATGAGTAAGCGCGCAAAAATTGCCGTTCTGGGCGGTGGCGCATGGGGCACGGCATTGGCAAGCATGGCAGCCACAGGCAACCATGACACATGGCTTTATGCCCGTGATGCCAAAACCGTTGACCATATAAACACCCAGCGCCGCAACCCTGCTTATCTTGGCGAGATCGAACTGCCGCACGGTATTCGCGCCAGCACGGATGCGCAGGCTGTGCTTGAAAATGCCGATGCAATCCTCGCCGTCATTCCGGCACAGTCCATGCGCAAAGGTCTTCTGGAATTGAGCCGTCTCATTCCGCAATCGGCGCCCGTCATTTTATGCGCCAAGGGCATTGAGCGCGACACCGGCCGGCTGATGTCAGAAGTGGTGGCCGACGTTCTGCCCGATCATCAAATCGCAGCCCTTTCCGGCCCAAGCTTTGCCACCGATGTGGCGCGCGGCCTGCCAACGGCTGTAACCATTGCGTGCGAAGATGCCGCCATTGCCGATCAATTGGCAGCAACGCTCTCCGGCCCCGCATTCCGCTGTTATTCGACCACCGATCTCAAGGGCGTTGAGATCGGTGGCGCACTGAAAAATGTGCTGGCTCTCGCAGCAGGGGCCGCCATCGGGCGTGGCTATGGTGCGAGTGCTCAGGCAGCACTTGTCACACGCGGCTTTGCCGAACTGCGCCGTGTAGCACTTGCCATGGGCGCAAAGCCTGAAACCATCATGGGCCTCTCCGGCCTTGGCGATCTGATGCTGACCTGTTCGTCATCGCAGTCACGCAATTATTCTTACGGACTGGCTTTGGGACGTAGCGAAGACCTCACCAACCGCCCCCTGGCGGAAGGTGTTGCAACAGCTCCCATCGCAGCCGAACTTTGCAGAAAATATAGTGTTCCAGCCCCGATCATCACGGCGGTTGCAGCCCTTCTTGCAGGAAAAACAACGATTGATGAAGCTGTGACGGCTCTTCTTAACCGACCACTCAAGACCGAGGATTAAACATGCTTTTTGCTCTTCTGTGCAACGACAAGCCTGACCATCTGCAAGTACGCCTTGATACGCGCCCGGCGCATCTCGACTATCTCAAGGGCCTTGGTGATACGCTGAAGTTCGCAGGTCCTTTCCTCGGCGAAGACGGCAAGCCAAATGGCAGCCTCGTCGTGGTTGAAGCAGCCTCAAAGGCAGAAGCCGAAAAGATCGGCGCCAATGACCCTTACGCACTGGCCGGTCTTTTTGCTGATGTGAGCGTGCGCCCGTGGAACTGGGCCATCAACAATCCTGCAAACGCTTGAAGGTAGAATAATGGCTTACTGGCTGTTCAAGTCCGAACCCTTCAAATGGTCATGGGAAATGCAGAAAGCCCGTGGTGAACAAGGCGAGCAGTGGGACGGTGTGCGCAACTATCTCGCACGCAACAACATGCGCGCCATGAAGCTCGGCGACAAAGGCTTTTTTTATCATTCCAACGAAGGTCTGGAAGTGGTCGGCATTGTCGAAGTCTGCGCCCTTTCACATCCTGACAGCACCACGGACGATCCGCGCTGGGATTGTGTGGATATCAAGGCCGTGCGCGACATGCCAAAACCTGTCACGCTCAAGGATGTAAAAGCCAATCCAAAGCTCGAAAAAATGGCGCTCGTCACCTCGATGCGTCTTTCGGTGCAACCAGTGACAGAAGACGAGTGGATTGAAGTCTGCCGTATGGGTGGACTGGATGCCAAAGACATCTAATGCTTGATCCGGCACAAAAAAGCACGCGCGATTTCATACTGGCCAATACCGGCCTGCAAGCGCCACCGCATGTGCCGGAAATCAGCCTCTATCTGGCCGATGAAGCCCACGACCTCTGGCATAAAACCGAGGAAGAACTGGCAACCATCGGCCTGCCGCCGCCCTTCTGGGCTTTTGCATGGGCAGGCGGTCAGGGTGTTGCACGCTATATTCTCGATCATCCGAAGGCAGTTGCAGGCAAAACCGTGCTGGATTTCGCATCCGGCTCGGGTCTCGTCGCCATTAGCGCGATGAAGGCGGGCGCAAAAAGCGTTACCGCATCCGATATTGATCCCTTTACGCTACCGGCAATCGAAATCAACGCGGCTGCAAACAGCGTTGCCATTACCCCGACACTCACCGACCTGATCGATCGGGATCATGGCTGGGAGGTCGTACTTGCGGGCGATGTGTTCTATGAAAAGCCACTCGCAGATCGTCTGATTCCGTGGTTTTCAAAGCTTGCTGCACGTGGTGCCCGCATCATCGTCGGCGATCCGGGCCGCGCCTATCTTCCCAAACAGCGACTTGAGCAGCTTGCCGTCTATACGGTGCCTGTCACACGCGCGCTTGAAGATGCAGAGGTCAAGCGCACAACCGTCTGGACATTCTTATAGCGCTTGTCGATGTTCCCAAAACCGGTTCCCACTTTTGGGCGACAAGCTTTTATTTAGGCAAACCTCTTCGCGCCAGCCACACACAGCACCACCACACCAGCGGTCATCACCATACCCATGCTCACCGGCTCACCCGCGATGGATGCAGCGAGCATCAGCCCGAAAAATGGCTGCAACAATTGCAGCTGTCCGACAGCCGCAGCACCGCCCTGCGCAAGCCCGCGATACCAGAAGAAAAAGCCGATCAGCATTGAAAATAACGTAACATAGGCAAGTCCACCCCATGCCATTGCGCCGATATGCCCCCATGTTTGAGGACGCATCAGAATACTGAGCGGCAGCATGATCGGCAGCGAAAAGACCAGCGCCCAGCAGATCACCTGCCAGCCGCCGAGCCTGCGTGAAAGGCTTGCGCCTTCGGCATATCCCAGTCCGCAAACGATGATTGCGCCGAGCATCAGCATATCGCCCAGCAATGTGGACTGACTGCCCTGACCGTAGGCATAGGATGCGACGATGACACCGCCAGCAACTGAAAACAGCCAGAACAAAGGACGCGGTCTCTCACCACCGCGCAGCACCGCAAACAAAGCCGTCGAAAGCGGCAGCAGGCCGATAAAGACAATCGCATGCGCTGAGGTCATATGTTGCAGCGCAAGACCGGTCAAAAGCGGGAAGCCCACCACCACACCGAGCGCCACAACAAGCAGGGAAACAATGTCTTGAGAGCGCGGAAATGGCGCACGAAAGGCAAGCAACAGCACAAGGCCAATAAGGCCCGCCATTGATGCTCGCGCCATCGTCAAAAAAGTCGGGTCGATATCGATCACCGCCAGCCGTGTGGCCGGCAGTGACCCGCTGAAAATGAGAACCCCCAGAAAACCGTTAATCCAACCCGCTGTTTTGCTCATTGCGTCTTTTCGACCTTCATCAAACTTGTTAGGTGATTTTCCATATGTGCATCCCATGCGGCCAATTGATCAGAGACAATTTGCAGACAATTCTGCTAAACTGTACCGATACAAAGGATGATACAGATGATTTCAAAGGGCCTTTTGCGCAGTCTTGAAGCCGTTGAGGCCGCCTATCTTGGCGGACACAGCGATGAAAAAGCCGCATCTGAAAAAATGCCACTCGTCGAAAAGGTCATGACCATCATTCGCGACCGCATCGCCGCGATGAGCCTTGCTCCCGGTGCCCGTCTGCCATCCATTCGCCGGCTGGCGGACACGATGAACGTCTCAAAATCAACCGTGGTCGAAGCCTATGACCGTCTGGTTGCGGAAGGCATTATTCAATCGCGCCGCGGTGCGGGTTTTTATGTTTCTGAGCGCGCGCGCCAACCCTTCACCATAACCGCAACAATGCCATACAAGGACAGGCAGATTGATCCTTTCTGGGTCATGCGGCAATCGCTTGAAGCGCACAGCGAGACTTACAAGCCGGGTTGCGGCTGGCTACCCGATGAATGGTTGCCACTCGAAGGCATCCGCCGGGCCATGCGCGCCATCGCCCGCGATGAAAATAGCAATCTTGTCACCTATGGTGAACCGCTCGGCTTTCGCCCTTTGCGAAACCATCTTGCCCGCAAGCTGTCCGAACAAGGGATCGATATGTCAGGCGGCGATATATTGCTGACCGATTCCGGCACCCATGCCATCGACCTTATCTGCCGCTTTCTGCTGCAACCAGGCGACACCGTGCTCGTGGATGATCCCTGCTATTTCAATTTTCAGGCAGCACTTCTTTCGCATCGCGTCAAACTCATCGGCATTCCCTATACGCATTCCGGCCCTGATCTGGATGCCTTCGCCAAAGTGGCTGAAGAACACGCACCAAAGCTCTATATTTCCAATGCAGGGCTGCACAATCCAACCGGCGGTATCATGACGCCTGCAACGGCACACCGTTTGCTAAAACTTGCAGAACTGCATGATATCAAACTGGTTGAAGACAATATCTTCGGTGATTTTCATCCATCCCCCTCACCGCTGCTTGCTGAACTCGACGGCTTTGACCGCGTTCTGCATATCGGCAGTTTTTCAAAAACACTCTCGGCTGCGGCGCGCGTTGGTTACATTGCCGCACGCCACGACTGGATCGACGGCCTGACCGATCTGAAACTTGCAACCTCATTCAGCAGCAATGTTTTGTCTGCGCAAATCGTCCATACGCTGCTCACCGATGGCACCTATCGCCGCCATATCGACAGCCTGCGTGCAAAACTTGCCGATGCGATGACCATGACCGCCAACCGGCTCAAAGCAGCAGGGCTTGAACTCTGGACAGAGCCGCAGGGTGGTCTTTTTCTCTGGGCCCAGCTACCCGAAGGGATGGATTCAGGCAAGATCGCGCGCTATGCCCTGCAAAAAGACGTCATGCTGGCACCGGGCGATGTTTTCAGTCCCTCGCGAAAGGCAACACGCTATCTGCGTTTCAATGTTGCGCAATCAATAGAGCCTTATATCTTTACCGTTCTTGGTGATGCGATGCGCGACGCATCCGCATAAACGCATTCACCCGCTCGCATCGAAAACAACTTCAAGAAAAACCCATGCAGTACGTTGGCCGATGAGGGATATACTCGCCCCCTGTCTTTGAGGAGAGACATCGGGAGGGATAAACGTGAATACACACCCAACCGGGATAGCGGTCAATCCACGTCCCGAAGATGAAAAACTATCCATTGCCGCCAATCTGGCCTATGGCTTCCAGCATGTTCTGACCATGTATGGCGGCATTGTCGCCGTGCCACTGATTATCGGTCAGGCAGCAGGTCTAAGTGCCAGCGAAGTCGGCCTGCTGATCACCGCCTCGCTTTTTGCAGGCGGCGTGGCAACGGGTCTGCAAACCATCGGCATTCCGTTTTTCGGTTGCCAGCTTCCGCTGGTTCAAGGCGTGTCCTTCGCCGGTGTTGCCACCATGGTGGCCATCGTCACATCAGCTCAAACAGGAGAAGTGGGGCTTCAGGTCGTACTCGGAGCCGTCATCGCTGCATCGGTGATCGGCTTTCTCATCACACCGATCTTTTCGCGGGTGACACGTTTCTTTCCGCCGCTCGTCACTGGCATTGTGATCACCACCATCGGCCTCACGCTGATGCCTGTTGCAGCCCGCTGGGCCATGGGTGGCAACAGCAAAGCGCCAGATTTCGGCAGCATGGGCAATATCGGTCTCGCCGGGCTTACACTGCTGATCGTGCTTTTGCTGAGCAAAGTCGGCAATGCCACGATTTCCCGCCTCTCCATCCTGCTTGCCATGGTCATCGGAACAGGGATTGCGTGGGCACTCGGCATGACCGACTTTTCCCGCATATCTGAAGGCCCTCTTATGGCGCTGCCGGAAATCTTCCATTTCGGCTGGCCGATTTTCAGCATTGCGGCCACATTGTCCATGTTCATCGTGATCATCGTCACACTGGTAGAAACCTCTGCCGATATTCTGGCCGTTGGCGAAATTCTGGGAACCAAAGTCAACTCGCGCCGTCTGGGCGATGGATTGCGGGCCGATATGGCATCAAGCATTCTGGCACCAGTTGTCGGCTCATTCACCCAAAGCGCCTTTGCGCAGAATGTCGGTCTTGTAGCCGTAACCGGGGTGAAAAGCCGTTATGTGGTGGCAACAGGCGGGCTTATTCTCATCACGCTCGGCCTCCTGCCTGTGATGGGACGTGTCATTGCCTGTGTCCCCCCCTCCGTGCTGGGCGGTGCCGGAATCGTGCTTTTTGGAACCGTTGCTGCAAGCGGCATCCGCACGCTTTCAAAGGTCGATTATCACAACAACATCAATCTGATCATTGTGGCAACCTCCATCGGTTTCGGTATGATCCCCATTGCAGCGCCGGACTTCTACCATCACTTCCCGAGCTGGTTTGAAACCATTTTCCATTCGGGCATCAGTTCTGCGGCCCTGATGGCAATCGCGCTCAACCTGATGTTCAATGAGTTCAAAGGCGGCAATTCAAACCAGATGTCCGTTTTTGCCGAAGGCACCGAACGCATCATTCGCCACCATCAGATCGCAGAACTGCATGATGGCGATTATGTTCAGAACGGAAAACTCTTCGATGCCGAAGGCAACGAGGTGAAAATCGTTCCTGCCGGAGCGCACTGATCACCGCAAAACGCGAACCACCGTTCTGTCGGTCAGATGTGGTAGGAGGCGCGCCATATCGGCGCGCTTGAGGGCTATACAGCCTTCAGTCGGCGTAAATCCCGGCCGCGCCAGATGAAAGAAAATCGCGCTGCCGCAGCCGCGCCTGCGTGGGCGAATGTTCCAGTCCATCACAATACAGACATCATAAACATCGTCATTGCGCCACATCTTCTCGTGGCTTGCCTTAAACGGCAGATTCACCGGACGATTGTAATTCGGATCTTTTGGCGCGTCACACCAGCCGTCGAGTTTACGCACGCGTCGCAAAGGCAGACGTGAGAAAGGCAGATGACCCGCATCTCCACGCCGATAGCCATAGAGCAATCGCATGGACGAAAGCGGCGTGGCACCATCGCCCTCGCGCTTAAAAGCGCTGATTCCCCCCTTGCCAAGCGCACATTGGAGCACCAAATTGCCTGCAACAAGCAGGCCGCGCGTCCTGTGGCCAGGTTTTGCCCTTACATCGATAATGCCAATGCCGTGGCTTTTTTGGTTTCTGGTCAAGCCTGCCTCCGCTTTCTGCCCGCTGATAAAGTTTAAACGAATGCTTAAAAAACACTCTCATTTTTTCACGGCTTCAACTTACCGCGATTAAATGTCATAAAACACCAACCACTATTTGAATCAAAGAGTAACGAGGACAGGCATGACAGGTCGTACAATACTGATCGTGGACGATGATGAAGATCTCCGCTCCATCCTCGTCGAACAGCTTGAACTGTGCGAAGAGTTCCAGATTCTTCAGGAAGACAACGCCACCAAGGGCATCCAAAGCGCCCGTAACGGTATTGTCGATCTGCTGGTCATGGATGTCGGCCTGCCGGATATGGACGGACGCGAAGCGGTTAAACTTCTGCGCAAGGGCGGCTTCAAGGCTCCGATCATCATGCTGACCGGTCACGACACCGAATCGGATACGATTCTCGGCCTCGAATCAGGGGCAAATGATTACGTCACCAAGCCATTCAAATTCGCCGTTCTGCTGGCACGCATCCGCGCACAGCTGCGCCAGCACGAGCAGAGCGAAGACGCGACATTCATCGTCGGACCTTACACCTTCAAGCCAGGTCAGAAGCTGCTTATCGATGAAAAGGGCAGCAAGATTCGCCTGACCGAAAAGGAAGCAGCGATCATCAAGTATCTCTATCGTGCAGGCGATAAGGTCATCAGCCGTGATGTGCTGCTTGAAGAAGTCTGGGGCTATAATTCCGGTGTCACGACCCACACGCTGGAAACCCATGTGTACCGTCTGCGCCAGAAAATCGAGAAGGATCCGTCCAATGCATCGCTTCTGGTTACAGAAAGCGGGGGATACAAACTTGTCCCATGATGGACAGCGCCTGTTACGAGTGTAATGACAAGCTATGGCGCTCGATGACGATATCCGCATTCTCGGCTCAGTAGGTCTGTTCGAATCTTTCTCACCCGAACAGTTGCGTCTGCTCGCCTTTGGTGCAGAGCGTCTTGTGCTGCGCGCCGGTCGTGAACTGTTTCGCGAAGGCCAGAGTGCTGATTGCGGTTATATCGTCGTGTCTGGCAAAATCACACTGTTTCACGATACCGACGAAGGGCGGATTACAATCCGCCCCGTTGAACCCGGTGCGATGCTGGGCGAAATGGCGCTGATTGCGCAGACCACACGCCTGACCGGCGCTTTTGCCGAGGAAGAAACGGAAGTCATCCGCATCAGCCGCGCCATTTTCCGGCGCATTCTGGAAGAATATCCAGAAGCCGCAGCGTCACTGCATACGCATATCAGCAAAAACCTGCTGCAACTCATTGCCGACATCGAAAAGGTCGCGCCACAATTTGGCGCCAACGACTAACATCATAACTCAATGACCCGCTTGATACCGATGGCATCGAGAAATGTCTGATCGTGGCTGACCAGCAGCAACCCACCTTCATATGCATTCAGGGCGGTTTCCAGCGCTTGAATGGAATCCAGATCAAGATGGTTGGTCGGCTCATCCAGGATCAACAATTCAGGCTTCAGCGTTCCACAAAGAATGCAGGCAAGAGCTGCACGCAACAATTCGCCACCGCTTAAGCCTCCTGCAAGGCGCGCAGCACCCTCCCCGCGAAATGAAAAACGCGCCAGTGCTGCGTAAGCATCGTTATCGCTCGCCTCCTTGTTCAGTCTGCGGAAATTCTCATAAAGCGTTGCTCCACGATCCATCAGGCTCATCTGCTGATCAAACATGGCAATCGGCACGAAGCGTTTGATCTCGCCCGAAACGGGCTGCAAATCACCTGTGATCAACCGCAGCAACGAGGTTTTACCCGCACCGTTTGCACCGCGAATGACAATACGCTCCGGCCCGACGATTTTCAGCGAGACGTCCCGAATGACGGGGTTATCCGGCACAGGGCCGCCCGAAACATTGAGCATTTCAAGCAGCACACGCCCGGAAGGCGAAAGCGATCCATCAACATGGAAGTGCATTTTCTTGATGCGTTCGACCTTTGCTTCCGCTTCCTTAAGCTGGCTTTGGGCACGCTCGGCATTGCGCTCTGCAAATGCATCGCCACGACCACCGGTCTTCTGTGCCTTATCGGCACGCGCATCAAGTGCCATCTTGCTCATACCCGCATCGGCACGGGATTTGCGCCCGCGCGCATCGCTTTTTGCCTGTCGTTCACTGGCGTCCTGTGCCTTGAGGCGGACCTGCTTCACATCGCGCTGCGCCAATTCCAGATCGCGCGCAGCCGCTTCCCGCTCCCGCTCTTTATTCTCGTGATAAAAATCCCAATTGCCGCCATAGAGCGTCAACGCGCCTTGCGATAGCTCGGCGATCGCACCCATCGCCTGCAACAATGCACGATCATGGCTGACCACCACAGCCGCCCCTCGCCATCCGGCAAGCATATCCGCGACAGCCTGACGGCCATCGTGATCAAGATTGTTGGTGGGTTCATCCAACAAAATCAGGTCAGGCTCTTGAAACAAAAGCGCGGCAAGTGCTGCGCGTATCTGCTGTCCGCCGCTCAATTCGCAGAGAAGACTTTGCGGCGAAAGCGAAAGTGCAAAGGCCTTTAAAGCATTGTCAAAACGCTGCGGCAACAACCAGTCTGCCTGTTCGAAATCGGCATCTGCCCCCTCGCCCGCTTCAATCCGCCCAATTCTGTCAAAGGCATCACGTGCACCGAAAAGATCGGCCAACGTCTTTTGCGCATCACTACCAATATTCTGCGCAAGCACGCCGATCCGGGCGGTGCGCGTGATCGTTCCACTGCTTGGCAGCAGATCGCCGCTCATGATTTTCAAAAGCGTGGATTTGCCAATACCATTGCGCCCGACGAGGCCAATCCGACCTTCGGTGATGCTGAAATTGATGCCAGAAAAGAGAGTTCGGCCGTCAGCCGTGTGCGCTGAAACATCCTGAAGCGTGAGAAGAGAAGACATGATGAGCCTCGGAAACGTTGAAAACACTGGTCATTGAAAACAGTGCCGCACGATCCATTGCTCTTTTCTCCTCTTTTGAACTCAACTCTATATAAGTCCGAACGCGATCTTAATCCAGATCGAATGTCGCAATCACTGGTACGTGATCAGACGGACGATCCCAGCCACGCGCATCGCGCAGAACCTGAAGCCCCTGCATATGCGCTTCCAGATCAGCCGAACCCCAGACGTGATCAAGCCTGCGACCACGATCAGCGGCATCCCAATCCTTGGCGCGATAGCTCCACCAGGTGTAGATTTTCTGATCGGACGGAATCGCCTGCCGCATCAGGTCACTCCACCCGCCTTTCACACGCAGGTCTTCCAGCGTTGTGGTTTCAATCGGCGTATGGCTTACAATTTTCAGCAGTTGCTTGTGCGACCAGACATCGTTTTCAAGCGGTGCGATGTTGAGATCACCCACGAGGATCGAGGAATGTCCATCCTGCCTGTCAGCGACAATCGCTCGCATTTCCTCAAGAAAACCAAGCTTATGGGCAAATTTTGGATTAATTTCCGGGTCTGGCTCATCACCACCGGCAGGCACATAAAAATTATGGATGCGCAGCTTTTTGCCACCCGCTTCCACCACAGCGCTCAGATGACGGCAATCGCCCATCTCACAAAAGCCAATCTTCTCGACAGCGCCCAAAGGGCGTTTCGAGATGGTCGCAACGCCGTGATAGCCCTTCTGGCCACTGATCGCGATATGCTCATAGCCAAGCGCGCGAAAGCCTTTTGAAGGGAACTGATCGTCGGGACATTTGGTTTCCTGAAGACACAGAACATCCGGCTGATAATCGCTCAGAAACTGTTCGACCAGCGGCATGCGCAGACGAACGGAATTGATGTTCCAGGTAGCAACAGAAAACGTCATGGGGAAAGACTCACAGCCATCAGAAGATGGCCGCGAACCTAACGATTTATCCGATAAATGCAAACCTCAGGAATAAAGATCACTGGCCTTTGCGTTTCATTGCGATGCGCTGATAATCGATCTTGAACATATCATCCGTGAAGCGGACACCGCTGCGGACATTGAACACCATGATCGTGGTATCGAGGCCCTGCGCGTCGGTAATGGTCCACTGCTTGAGATCCTTGGTCTTGGGATCAAACATCATGGTGATTTTTGAATTACCAAATGCTGTCTTGTCCCCCACCACAAGCGTGGTCATGTCCGGGTCCTGCTTCACACTCTGAAGACGACCGCCGCCCAGATCAATCCGGTCCGCCAGAAGCATTTTGAGCGGGGTGGTTCCCAGCGCATACATATCCCACGTGTCGAGCTTTCGGTTGTTGATAACAACCTGATTGCCATCCGAAATCACGCGGATCGGGGAATCGGTGTAATTGAAGCGAATCTTGCCCGGACGTTCCAGATAGAACGTGCCGCCCGTCTGTTCGCCCTTGGGGCCGAACTGAACAAATTCACCGGTCAATGTGCGCAGTGAGGAAAAATGATCCGCAATCTGCTGCGCAGCAGCAGCACCGCTTACGCCCTGTGCCTGCGCCGCAACGGGCACAAAAGCCGGAGAAGCCGCGCCAATGCTCAAAACTCCCAATCCGAGGATGGCCGCAAAACGGCTTGCTTTCACGAATGCAGCAATACGGGAGATCATCATCGGCAAATTCTCTTTTTTCTTCATTCTCGTAAAATAATCGGGCAGTTAGGCGCGAGTGTGGCAACAGAAAGCCGATGAGATTTCAGTTAGAAATCATCGTCACCGGTCGGCACCAGTATCTCGCGCTTACCGGCATGATTGGCAGGGCCGACGATCCCTTCTTCTTCCATGCGCTCGATAATCGAAGCCGCACGGTTATAGCCAATACCCAAACGACGCTGGATATAGGACGTCGAAGCCTTCTTATCACGCAGCACCACAGCCACAGCCTGATCATAAGGATCATCGGAATTTTCAAGGTTCGATGTTCCGGCCGGACCGCCACCTTCATCCTCTTCCTCATCCTCAGTGATCGCATCCAGATATTCCGGCACACCCTGAAGTTTCAGGTGCTGAACGATACGTTCCACCTCGTCATCGCCCACAAAGGGGCCATGCACGCGCTGAATGCGGCCGCCCCCGGCCATGAACAGCATATCGCCCTGACCAAGCAGCTGCTCGGCACCCTGCTCACCCAGAATGGTTCGGCTGTCGATCTTGGATGTAACCTGAAACGAAATACGGGTCGGGAAATTGGCCTTGATCGTACCGGTGATGACATCCACGGATGGGCGCTGCGTTGCCATGATGACATGGATACCCGCCGCACGCGCCATCTGTGCCAGACGCTGCACCGTGCCTTCAATGTCCTTGCCCGCAACCATCATCAGATCGGCCATTTCGTCGATAATCACGACAATGTAGGGCATTGGCTCCAGATCGAGCTGCTCGGTTTCATAGATCGCTTCGCCAGTATTTCGGTCAAATCCGGTTTGCACGGTACGGGCAATCTGCTCGCCCTTCTTCTGTGCCTGACCGACGCGCTGATTGAAGCCGTCAATATTACGCACGCCCACTTTCGACATCTTGCGATAGCGGTCTTCCATCTCGCGCACGGTCCACTTGAGCGCGACCACAGCCTTCTTCGGATCGGTCACAACCGGCGTCAACAGATGCGGGATACCGTCATAAATCGAAAGCTCCAGCATTTTCGGATCGATCATGATCAGACGGCATTCCTGCGGCGTCATGCGATAAAGCAGCGACAGGATCATCGTGTTGATCGCAACCGACTTACCCGAGCCCGTCGTACCGGCCACAAGCACATGCGGCATCTTCGCAATATCGGCAATCACCGGCTCACCATTGATGGTCTTGCCCAGCGCCAGCGCAAGCTTTGCCTTGGTCTGTTCAAAGTCACGGCTCGCCAGCATTTCGCGCAGGTAAACCATTTCGCGCTTCTGGTTCGGCAATTCGATACCGATCACATTGCGGCCCGGAACCACAGCCACACGCGCAGCAATGGCGCTCATTGAGCGAGCAATATCGTCCGCCAAACCAATCACGCGCGATGATTTGATGCCGGGGGCCGGTTCGAGCTCATAAAGCGTTACGACTGGCCCCGGTTTCACATTGATGATCTCGCCACGCACGCCGAAATCTTCCAGCACACCTTCCAGAAGCCGCGCATTCTGTTCAAGCGCATCCTTGGACAGGGATGCGTCGCGCTGCACAAGCTTTGGTTCAGCAAGAAAATGCAGCGATGGCATTTCAAATGCACCACCTTCTTTCAGGAAGGATGTCTGCGCTTCACGCTGAATGCGTGCGCCGCTCTTTGGTGCAGGCGCGCGTTCACCGACGCGCGCTTTAGAACGCTGCGGCGGCGCATCGTGCCATTCTTCACCCGCAAGCGGCGCTCCGTCCATCGGATCATCCAAATCGAACGGCGGTTCTTCCGAAGAGGCACCATCAAAGCCCGGCTCGCGCCGCGAACCATTGCGCGCTTGCGCGCTTGCGCGCGCGCTGCGCATATCGCCATATTCATCTTCGCGCTGCTTGCGGCGGTTGATACCGGTCCAACGCCTGAAAGTCGCCGAAGCGCTGAAAATTGTATGGGTGAGAGCCCCGACAAATGCAGAGAAGCCACCAGATGATGTCTCATCCTCCTGATCTTCGTCCTCGGCAAAATCATCGCCAGCCGATGCACCCCGCGCGGAGCCGGCATCAACGAGCGCTTCACGGCGGCCAATGATCCCGCTGGCAAACAGGCAGAGCCAGAGTGCCGGGAAAACCAGCACCAGCGCAATGCCGGATGCGATCGCACCTTGCGGAAATGCGCCCAGAAACAGGCCCGGAAGGCGCAGCACCATATCGCCAAACACACCACCAAGACCAATCGGCATCGGCCAGCTTGAAGGAACAGCAAAGCAGCTTGCAATGGCTGCAAACAAAAGCGCAGCCCCCATCCATGCCAGACTGCGCCGGCCGACACGGCTGATCCCGCCGCGCGTCATGAGCAACAGCGACCAGACCACCAGCGGCAGCAGAACCGGAACGCTGGCAAGGCCAAAGAACTGCATGGCAAGATCGGAGAAAACCGCACCCGGATAGCCAAGAGCATTGGTAACCGGATTATCCGTTGCATGGCTGAGGCTGGGATCGGCAACATTCCACGTTGCAAGCGCGCCCACTGCCATAGCGGCCAGCGAAAGCAGCGCCAGACCGAACAGGATATAGAATTGCCTGCGGAAGATATTGGCCAGTTTCAGCCTGTCTTCCGAAACCCGCTCGTCGCGCAACGGGTATGAGGGCGAATATCCTTGCTGCATAAAGCCTGTCCCGAACCATATAAATGTTGCCTGCGGGCAAAGACGCCCGAGCACAATGAATCGGGCTGATCCTAATCGGGCGATGGTTAATTCCCCATTAACCATGCACTGCCTTTCACCAGAAAATGAAAAAGGCGCGGTTTCCCGCGCCTTTTTCCTCTTGAGACAAGCCTGTTCTACTGAACAGATTCGCCGTGCAACGCGATATCAAGGCCTTCCATTTCAGCCTGCTTGCTCGGGCGCAGACCCATCACGGCTTTGATCACATAAAGGATGATTGCGGTTGCGATCGCCGTGTAGACAACGGTGATGGCAGCGCCGAAGAACTGCTTGCCCATGGTTGCCCCTTCACCTGCCGCATTGATCGTAACATCGGCAAAGAAACCAGTGAGGATCGCACCGACAAAACCGCCAACACCATGAACGCCAAAGGCATCGAGCGAATCGTCATAACCAAGCGCGTGCTTGATCTTTACGGCTGCGATGTAGCAGACAGCACCCGCAATGACGCCGATGATCAATGCGCCCGTTGGGTCAACAAAGCCCGCAGCAGGCGTTACGGCAACAAGACCGGCAACCGCACCCGAAATAATGCCGAGAACGCTTGGCTTGCCCGAAATCGCCCATTCGATGAACATCCAGGCAAGAGCCGCACCAGCGGTTGCAACCTGCGTGTTGAGCATGGCAACGGCAGCCAGTGCGTTTGCACCCAGAGCCGAACCTGCATTGAAGCCAAACCAGCCCACCCACAGAAGGGCTGCACCAACAACCGAGAGAACGAGATTGTGTGGTGCCATATTGACGTGGCCGTAGCCATCGCGCTTGCCAATGATGAGCGCTGCAACCAGACCGGCAACACCGGCATTGATGTGAACAACCGTGCCACCGGCAAAATCAAGAACGCCGTCAGAGCCAAGGAAGCCGCCGCCCCAGACCCAATGTGCAACCGGCACATAGACGATGAACAGCCACAGAACCATGAAGACCAGCATCGAGGAGAACTTCATGCGTTCGGCAAACGAGCCGGCGATAAGGGCGGGTGTGATAACCGCAAAGGTCATCTGGAAGACGATGAAGAGATATTCCGGGATCGTCCCGGTGAGCGAATCCATCGTGACGCCCTTCAGAAATGCCTTATCGAAGCCGCCGATATAAGCATTCATCGAACCGCCATCGGTGAAGGCGAGCGAATAGCCGAAGAACATCCACAACACCGACATAAGGCAGGTAATGGCAAAGCTCTGCATAACTGTCGAAAGTACGTTCTTCTTGCGCACCATGCCGCCGTAAAACAGCGCAAGACCGGGAATTGTCATCATCAACACAAGCGCGGTTGAAGTCAGCATCCAGGCAGTATCGCCAGTATCAAGAGTTGGTGTCGGCTGGGATGCGTCCTGTGCCAGCGCAGTCCCTGCAAGAACGAGCAGCATAGGCAAGGTGGCTAAAGCCGTTTGCTTGAATCTTCCTGTTATCAGCATCGAATATCTCCGTCGAATGGCGGCTTCAAACGCGTCTGCGCTGAAAAGACCGGTTCGAACTGAGAGAAACAAAAATCATGCCAGTTGCGCGCGACAACCCAAAGAAAATGCAATTTTTCTCATATTCCAAACGCAGTATCTGGCAAGATCACGGTGGAGAGTGGCACATTTCCGCCCCGAAACAGGGCTTTTCGACCCTCGCGTGAAACGCAGACGCGCCTGAAATTTCTGTCAGAAAAAAGAAGACGTGGTTTTTCTACGTGAGAAAAACCACTCTAAGTGATTCATTGGATTCAGCTTTTGCAGCCGATGCCCATTTTCACCCAATCAACATTGATTAAAAATTAAACACCAGCGACGATGATGATTAAAATATCATCATTTGTCTTTTTCATGCACACGAATAAGGCCTTCCTGCGCGACTGACGCAATCAGCACACCGTCCCGCGTATAAAGCGCGCCACGGTTCAGCCCACGTGCACCGGACGCACTCGGTGTGTCCTGTGTGTAAAGAAGCCAGTCATCGAGCCGGCTTGGGCGATGAAACCACATGGCGTGATCAAGGCTTGCCACCTGCAAGTCGCGATCGAAAATCGTGCGCCCGTGCGGATGCAACGATGTATCCAGCAAAGTCATATCCGAAAGATAGGCGAGAATAGCGGCCTGTAGCGCACGTTCATCCGGCACGATACCACGTGCCCGCACCCAGACATGCTGGCTTGGTGGCAGTTTTTCGCGCGAAAAATAATGTTTGAGTGACACCGGCTTGATCTCAATGGGGCGCTCCTGCTCCCAATATTTGCGCACGCCTGCCGGTGCCAGATGCAAATACTCTTCCTTAAGATCATGATCGCCCATCAATTGTTCCGGCATGGGAAGCCCCTCGGGCATATTGATCTGGTGCTCCAGACCATTTTCATCAATCTGGAACGATGCTGAGAGCGTAAAAATCGCCTTGCCGTGCTGCTTTGCCAACACACGGCGCGTGTTGAAGCTTGACCCGTCGCGGATGCGATCCACCTCATAAATGATCGGGATAGCCGGATCGCCCGGCCGCACAAAATAGCCATGCAGCGAATGAACATGCCGTTCGGGGTCGACGGTGCGCTGCGCTGCGATCAGCGCCTGCCCGATCACCTGCCCGCCAAAAACGCGCTGCCAGCCCACCTGCGGGCTGTTGCCGCGGAAAAGATCCATTTCAAGCGTTTCAAGATCAAGCGTGTCGAGGAGCTGCTGCATGGCAGCAGTCTGCTCAGCCTTCAATAGATCGGTCTTTTCGTTATTCGACATGGACAGCCTGTCTCCTGGAACCTTATATAGACGATATATTTTGTTGAACTGTTTGGGCCTGCATAGACGAAACTGTCAAGTTCCTGTGTCCTGTTGCAGCCTGTTATGTTCATCGAAGAGCGCTCTGAAGATATCCGAAAGGAAGAGGCAATGGCTGCGGCAAGCAAGCAGAAAACCACGGAAAAAAGCGATCTGGTAATCGCAGGCGGCGGCTATGTCGGCCTCGTTACTGCCGTGGCGGTCAAGGCAGCGGCTCCGCATCTTTCTGTTGCCGTCATTGACGGCGCCCCGGTGGGCGCATGGAAGAAGGACCCACGGGCATCCTCCATTGCAGCGGCGGCTTCGCGCATGCTCGATAAACTCGGCTGCTGGCAGGAGATCGTTGCCGACGCGCAGCCGATCACTGAAATGGTCATCACTGATTCCCGCACCTCCGATCCTGTGCGCCCGGTCTTTCTAACCTTTTCAGGCGATGTGAACCCCGGCGAACCTTTCGCACACATGGTTGAAAACCGCGTGCTCAACACTGCGCTGCACAAAAAGGCACACGAACTCGGCATCACCTTCATTGAGGGCATGAGTGTCGAGACGTTTAAAACCAGCCCTAAATCCGTCACCGTCACGCTGGCCAATGGTGAAACACTCATCACACGTCTGTTGATTGCCGCGGATGGCGCAAAATCGCGCCTGCGTGACATTGCTGGCATCAAGACAGTGAACTGGGACTATGACCAATCAGGCATTGTCTGCAATGTTAAGCATGAGCGTCCGCATGGTGGCCGCGCGGATGAACATTTCCTGCCTGCCGGCCCCTTTGCCATCCTGCCACTCAAAGGCAATCGCAGTTCGCTCGTGTGGACAGAACGCAGAGCTGATGCCGAACGTCTGGTCCGCGAAGATGATTTCATCTTTGATGCCGAGCTTGAGCAGCGTTTTGGACACCGTCTTGGCGCGCTGCACGTTGAAGGCCCTCGCCGTGCTTTCCCGCTTGGCCTGACACTGGCCCGCGAATTTGTGAAGCCACGCTTTGCGCTTGTGGGCGATGCAGCCCACCGTATCCACCCGATTGCCGGCCAGGGCCTCAATCTCGGCTTCCGTGATGCAGCAGCCATTGCCCAAGTTATCGTTGAAACAGACCGCCTCGGCCTCGACATCGGCTCCTTTGCAGCGCTTGAGCGCTATCAGGCTTGGCGTCGTTTCGACACCGTGCAGATGGGCGTCACAACCGACGTGCTGACAAAATTGTTCTCCAACGACAATCCCGCAGTCCGGACCATCCGCGACATCGGACTGGGCCTTGTGGACCGCGTACCAAGCCTCAAATCCTTCTTCATCAAGCAGGCAGCCGGTCTTTCGGGCGAAACGCCGCGCCTATTGCAAGGCGAGGCGATTTAATCTGGAAGCTTGGGGAGGCTGCCCTATCTGGTGGTTAGAAACCAATCAAGAGGAGCTTCCCAATGGACAGAAAAGCAACCGCAGTCTGGAAAGGCACACTCAAGGAAGGCAAAGGCACGCTCAACACGCAGAGCGGCGCGCTCAAAGACCTTCCTTATGATTTCAAGGCGCGCTTTGAAGATGAAAGCGGACGCGCAGGCACAAATCCCGAAGAGCTTCTGGGGGCGGCGCACGCCGGCTGCCTCGCCATGCAGCTTTCAGCACTTCTGACAGAGCACGGCACACCACCGGAAAAGCTTGAAGCAACAGCGGCTATAAGCGTTGGACCGGCTTCAGGTGGTGGCTTTGCAATCAGCAAGAGCGCAATCACGCTTACAGCCACAATCCCTGGCATTGAAGAAGCTGATTTTGCGGCGCTGGCAAAAAAGGCGAAGGAATCCTGCCCCTTGTCAAAAGCACTGGGTGCCATTGAAGTGACACTGGACGCCAAGCTGGTTTAAAGCGTATCCCGAGAAGTGTGAAACGGATTTCGGACAAAGATGCTCGTTAAAATAAATAATGCGAGCGCCCATCTCACGCGAGCTGGCAGATAATCGAAAGGCGGGCATGGCCCGCCTTTTTCATTCGGGAAGATGACAGACCGCTTCGATATTATGCCCGTCAGGATCAAGCACGAAGGCTGCATAATAATCGGGATGATAATGCTCGCGGATTCCCGGTTTGCCATTGTCACGCCCACCCGCAGCCATGGCAGCCTCATAAAAGCGATCAACCTCCGAGCGGGTGCCTGCCGAAAAAGCCACATGCAAAACGCCTTCGAGTTTTGCGCCCTTCTGCTTGCCGATCCAGCATTCCGGCTTGCCATTGCGGCCATAGCCGACCCAGTCACCAAACTCCATCGCCCGCGTGATGCCGAGTGGCGCCAACGCAGCGTCATAGAAAGCGCTGGACTTTGGCATGCTGGAAATATTGAAACCGATATGATCAAGCATGATGCCCCCCTGAAGCAGCGTTAAGTTTCTGCTTTCAGATCAGATATGGCCAGCACGGAAAAATCAAGCCTCCGCCATTATTTTGGCAAAAGAAAAGGGAGGCAGAGCCTCCCTTCTATCGATTATGAAAACACGTTCTACACGCGGCGCTCGACCATCATCTTCTTGATTTCGGCAATCGCCTTGGCAGGGTTGAGACCCTTCGGGCAGGTCTGCGCGCAGTTCATGATGGTGTGGCAGCGATAGAGGCGGAACGGATCTTCGAGATTGTCGAGACGTTCGCCCTTGGCTTCGTCGCGACTGTCGATCAGCCAGCGATAGGCCTGAAGCAGCACAGCCGGTCCAAGGTAACGATCGCCATTCCACCAATAGCTTGGGCACGAGGTCGAGCAGCAAGCGCAGAGAATGCATTCGTAAAGACCATCGAGCTTCTGACGATCTTCGTGGCTCTGCAGCCATTCCTTCTGCGGCTCCGGCGATACCGTCTTGAGCCAAGGCTCAATCGAACGGTGCTGGGCGTAGAAGTTGCTCAAATCCGGCACCAGATCCTTCACCACCGGCATATGCGGCAGCGGATAAACCTTGATGGAGCCCTTGATCTCATCCATGCCCTTCGTACAGGCAAGCGTGTTGGCACCATCAATGTTCATGGCGCAGGACCCGCAAATGCCTTCACGGCACGAACGGCGCAGCGTCAGCGTCGGGTCAATCTTGTTCTTGATATAAAGAAGACCGTCGAGCACCATCGGGCCGCAATCGTCACGATCGACATAATACGTGTCGATGCTTGGATTTGCGTCGTCATCCGGCGACCAGCGATAAATGCGGAACTCCGTGACATTCTTGGCACCATCTGGACGCGGCCAGGTCTTGCCTTCCTGCATGCGGGAGTTCTTGGGAAGTGCGAGTTCAACCATTGCTCATTCCCTCGATCAGTAAACGCGCTTCTTGGGCGCAATCTTGGCCAGATTGATGCCGCCTTCTTCCTCGGTCGTCAGCGGATCGAGATGAACTGGACGGTAATCAAGCTTCACTTCGCCATTTGGCGACAGCCAGGAAAGGGTGTGTTTACGCCATTCGGCATCGTTACGGTCCGGGAAATCCTCATGCGCATGCGCACCGCGGCTTTCTTGACGGGCTTCAGCCGAAACGACTGTCACCATCGCGTTTGCCATCAGATTTTCCAGTTCCAGCGTTTCAACCAGATCCGAATTCCAGATCATCGAACGGTCACTGACCTTAACGTCAGGCAGTTCTTTCCAGATTGCGGACATACGCTCGACGCCTTGCTTGAGCGATTCAGAAGTCCGGAAAACGGCTGCATCTTCCTGCATGGTGCGCTGCATTTTTTCGCGCAGTTCTGCGGTCGGTGTCGAGCCGTTGGCATAACGCAGGCGATGGAAGCGATCCATGATCTTATCGACGGCTGCTTCGTTGATGTCAGGAATCTTCGCAGCGCGGTCGATGACTTCGCCAGCGCGAATTGCAGCCGCACGGCCAAACACAACAAGGTCAATCAGCGAGTTGGAGCCAAGACGGTTGGCACCATGCACGGATGCGCAACCTGCTTCACCCACAGCCATCAGGCCCGGCTGAACGCGGTCAGGATCTTCTTGCGTCGGGTTCAGCACTTCGCCCCAATAATTGGTTGGAATGCCGCCCATATTATAGTGCACGGTTGGCAGAACCGGGATCGGTTCCTTGGTCACATCAACGCCTGCGAAAATCTTGGCCGACTCGGAAATACCCGGCAGGCGTTCATGCAGAACAGCCGGATCAAGATGGTCGAGATGCAGGTAGATGTGGTCCTTGTTCTTGCCAACGCCGCGACCAGCGCGGATTTCCATGGTCATGCAGCGCGAAACAACGTCACGCGAGGCCAGATCCTTGGCGGAAGGCGCATAACGCTCCATGAAGCGCTCGCCTTCGGAATTAACGAGATAGCCGCCTTCGCCGCGTGCGCCTTCCGTAATCAGGCAGCCCGCGCCGTAAATGCCGGTTGGGTGGAACTGAACGAATTCCATGTCCTGGAGCGGAAGCCCCGCACGCGCCGCCATGCCGCCGCCGTCGCCGGTGCAGGTATGCGCCGAAGTCGCCGAGAAATAGGAACGACCATAACCACCCGTCGCCAGAACCACCATTTTGGCAGAAAAGCGATGGATCGTCCCATCATCAAGGTTCCACGCAACAACGCCGGTGCAAACACCATCAGTCATGATGAGATCAAGCGCGAAATATTCAATGAAGAACTGCGCGTTGTTTTTCAGCGACTGGCCGTAAAGCGTATGCAGGATCGCATGACCGGTACGGTCAGCGGCCGCACACGTGCGCTGTACTGGTGGACCATCACCAAAATTCTGCATGTGGCCGCCGAATGGGCGCTGATAGATTTTGCCTTCTTCGGTACGCGAGAACGGAACGCCGTAATGTTCCAGCTCATAAACCGCAGCCGGTGCTTCACGCGCCAGATATTCCATAGCGTCCGTATCGCCCAGCCAGTCCGACCCCTTGACGGTGTCGTACATATGCCACTGCCAGCTATCCGGCCCCATATTTTTCAGCGAAGCGGCAATGCCGCCCTGCGCTGCAACCGTGTGCGAACGCGTTGGGAACACTTTGGTGATACAGGCGGTCTTAAAACCCTGTTCGGCCATACCGAGCGTTGCACGCAGGCCAGCACCGCCAGCGCCAACGACAACAACGTCGAATTTGTGATCGATGAACGTATAGTTCTTTTCGCCCGCAGCATTGGCTGCATTGTTTTGTGCACTAGCCATCGGGCTATCAACCTCCGAAGCTCAGCTTGAGGATCGCATAAACGCAAGCCACGCCCACAACCACCGTGAAAAAGGTGTTGAGCATGACGAGCAGGACCTTCATGCCTTCGCCGTGAATGTAATCTTCAATAATAACCTGCATGCCAAGACGCATGTGATAGACGCCGGTCAGCACGAACAGCGCCATCACCAGAGCGGTGAACGGATGCGCCAAAGCGGCCTTTACTTCGGCATAGCTTGCGCCGTGAAGCGAAATAACCAGACCGATGAAAAACAGAACGAGCGGCACGAGTGCGACAGCACTCATGCGCTGAAACCAGAAATGGCCGGTGCCTTCCTTGGCCGAGCCAAGTCCACGAACCTTGCCGAGAGGCGTACGCATATCGTTCATGTCAGAACTCCTTTCAGCGCACTGCAAAAGCAACAACCCAGACAAGGATCGTTGCAGGCAGCGAGAAGGCCAGCGTCAGCCATGCAATCTTGCTGGCTGTGTGCTTTTCAAGACCGGCACCCATGTCCCAGATGAAATGGCGCACACCGCCGGCCAGATGGTGCAGAAGCGCCCAGGTGTAGCCAAACAGAACCAGATAGCCAAACCACGAACTGTAGATTGCGCTTACGGTGTTGAAGGCATCTTCACCGATTGCAGCCGCAATCAGCCATGCAGCGAGGAGAAGGGTTCCGAAATAAAGGGCGCCGCCCGTGATACGATGGATGATGGACATCGTCATCGTGATCTTTGGTCGATAAATCGACAAATGCGGCGACAAAGGACGCTGACGCGTTGCGGTCGGTTGTGTCATGGCTCTCGTGGGCTTCCCTGACGTTTCTACCCGCCTTATCCCGCCAAACACGTTTGGCATGACAAAGCGAATGGCCGGTTCATGCAGAACCGAGTTCGATGTCGTTCACAGCACAGGAAACAGAATCTTCAATCCTGCGCCGGCACGACCCAGAAAATGTGGCTGGATCGTGTCACACGACCCTATGAGGCGCTTTCTACTGCGCTTTCACCACCACGTCAAAGACGCTTTTTCACGAAAAGACTAACAATTGGTCGCACCTCAACGACACATTCGCGTGATTCCTGAATTCAAACGATTGAAGTCGATGTTTCACAAAAACATGTGTAATTTCATCTACTTTTGCGGACGCAGCTTAGTTGCCAAAGCGAATCACATAGCTGGACCAGTCGGCAGCGGCGGCAATCTGCTCATATAACTTGCGGCCATCTTCAGGAACACGCGGCGCATTGAGCATAAGCTTCGACCAGCTGCGCTCTTCCGCCTTGTCGGCAAGCAGATCAATAAACGCTTTGGCGATACCCTTACCGCGATGATCATGATGCACATAAATATGGTCAACCTGGCCGGCGCGCAGGCCGGAAATAGGTTCAGGAAGATCATAAAAAATCACAAAGCCAACCAGATTGCCATCCACGCGTGCGCCGAGAATTTCTGTGGCACGATCCTGCAAAAGCTGCTCGGCGTAAAACTCATCCGGGCGACGTGGTGCCCCGCGCTTCAACGCTTGTGCATAACTCGCAAGCAGAGGCGCAAACTCATGCGCGTCCCGCAGATGAAGCAGCCCGATATCGACGGAATGATCATTGGTCATAAGAACTCTCTCTCGAAACACAGCCCAGCATCACGGAGCTCAACGATTGTAGACGCCAGCCCGACCAAAGGTAAAGCACGGCGCGCACAAAATCAGATGAGCCAGAGCATTTCCTGTTTGATTGAAGCATTGGAAGTGCTCAACGACCTTTGGCAGCACCACGAAGCTCGACCACATTATCGTCAAGCATCATCGGAAGTGCCGTGCGAACGCAATTGCGGCCATTCTTCTTGGCTTCATAGAGCGCGCCATCAGCCCGCTTAAAGACATCGGCAAAGACATCGTCGAACTCCATTTCCGTCACGCCAAAACTCACCGCGAAACCCACATCGCCCGAAGGACCGGAAAGCGTTATATCGGCACAGGCCAGCCGCACGCGTTCAGCAAAACGCCATGCCGACTGGATGGTATGGCCGGGCAACAGAACAGCGAATTCCTCGCCGCCCATCCGTGCGGCAATGCCATCCTTCGCCGCCGCCGCACGACGCAATTCATCAGCAAAAGCTGCAATCACCCTGTCGCCCAAAGCGTGTCCATGGGTATCGTTGATCGACTTGAAGTAATCAATATCGCAGATAATGAGCGAAAGTGCCTGTCGCATGCGCTTGGATTTTTCGATCGCCGCTTCGGCGCGGAACTCAAAACCGCGCCGGTTGAGAAGTCCGGAAAGCTGATCCGTCTCCGAACGCAGCGTCACATCGGAAATCAGCTCCCCCATCAGACTGAGCAGAAGCAGCAAACCACCGGCAACCGAAAGCCCGGCACCGATCGACTGAACCAGCAGCGCATAATTGGTATGCATATAATCATCAGGCGAAGCACCAACACCGCCGACCATAGTGGCGAGAACCGGTTTAATCAGAAAATGAAGGGCGCTCACCATAAAGAGCGCCGCCATCATGCCATCCAATGCCCCCCACGACCTGCCAAAGGGCTTGCTGCGGGAATGAACGCTCGTGCGGCTGCGCAAAACGATCCACGCAGCCAGCACGAGGATCAGAAAATACGGCAACTGATAAAGAATACGGCCAAGCATCTGACTGCGGGCGATATCGTAAATCGCAAAGATCATGACCAGCGAACCGGCAAAGAGAAGCCCCAGCCGCACCCACGGCACAGGAAGACCATACATGCGGGCAAGACCGACAACCAGACAGGAAAGCGTTATGAAATACATGCCAAAACTGAGCATGTAAGCGAATTTCTGGCTGGGGAGGAAGGAGATGAGGATCTCAGTGAGAAAGTACAGCATCGCAAAAACAAAGCCGAGCCCAAACACGGGGGCGGCAGCGTTATCACGGGCATAGGCAGCGATACCGAAAAAGGTGAGAGCAAACAGACCCGAAACCGTCGTATTTATAAGCAGTATGAACTCAGCACCATCCATCCGTCCATCCCTGCATATATCTGGTGGCGCGAGAAGACCATACCCCGCACCATTCATTGAATGCCATATTAGACCAAAACCGCTAAAAAAGCATCTAATTTAGAAATGCAAATAATACGTTGTTTACGAAACAAAAAAACCGCCGGATCACTCCGGCGGTTTTCTCAATCATCTTTTACGACCATCAGTTCCAGTCGCGAATGTCCACGAAATGACCGGCAATCGCTGCAGCGGCTGCCATGGCGGGCGAAACGAGATGCGTGCGACCCTTGAAGCCCTGACGGCCTTCAAAGTTACGGTTTGACGTCGAAGCGCAACGCTCACCCGGCTTCAGACGGTCATCATTCATGGCAAGGCACATCGAACAGCCCGGCTCGCGCCAGTCAAAACCCGCTTCGATAAAAATCTTGTCGAGACCTTCGGCTTCCGCCTGCTCCTTCACAAGGCCCGAACCCGGAACGATCATGGCGTTCACGCTTGCCGCAACCTTCTTGCCTTCGACCATACGGGCTGCATCGCGCAAATCCTCAATACGTCCGTTCGTGCAAGATCCGATGAAAACGCGGTCAATGGCGATGTCCGTCATCTTGGTGCCGGGCTTCAGGCCCATATAGTCAAGCGCACGCCACTTGGATGCACGCTTGGTTTCGTCCTTGATCTCGTCCGGGTTGGGAACGATACCGGTGACGAAGACCACATCTTCCGGCGATGAGCCCCAGGATACAACCGGCGAAATCTTGGCAGCATCAAGCTCGACGATCTTGTCGAAATGCGCCCCTTCATCCGAATTGAGCGTCTTCCAATACCGGATCGCCTGCTCAAGCTCTTCGCCCTTGGGCGCACGCGGCTTGTCTTTGATATATTCAAATGTGGTTTCATCCGGCGCAATAAGACCGGCGCGCGCACCACCTTCAATCGACATGTTGCAGACGGTCATACGACCTTCCATCGACAGCGAGCGAATGGCGCTGCCTGCATATTCGATCACGTAGCCGGTGCCACCTGCGGTGCCGATTTCGCCGATGATGGCAAGCGTGATGTCCTTGGCAGTAACGCCCGGAGCCAGTTCACCCTCAACACGCACCAGCATGTTCTTGGCTTTTTTCTGGATCAGCGTCTGCGTTGCCAGAACATGTTCGACTTCCGATGTGCCGATACCATGCGCCAGCGAACCAAATGCACCATGCGTCGATGTATGGCTGTCACCGCACACAATCGTCATGCCCGGCAGCGTAAAGCCCTGCTCTGGACCAACGATATGCACCACGCCCTGACGACGATCACGCTCGGAATAATATTCAACGCCAAAATCAGCGGCATTCTTGGCAAGAGCCTCAACCTGAATGCGGCTTTCTTCATTCTTGATGCCGTTGATACGATCTGGCGATGTTGGAACATTATGATCGACAACAGCCAGTGTACGCTCTGGATGGCGCACCTTGCGGCCCGTCATGCGCAGGCCTTCGAAAGCCTGTGGGCTTGTCACTTCATGCACAAGATGGCGATCAATATAAAGGAGGCAGGTACCATCGTCCTGCTGATCCACCACATGGTCGTCCCAGATCTTGTCATAAAGTGTACGCGGCGCGCTCATTGCGAGAGTTCCTTTGAATAGTTCTTAATTGGCTGTCATATGCACCCGCCACCGCATTTCGTCAAGAAACACAAACCGCAACAGGGTGTCGCAGTAACAATCTTGCGCAATGTAGGCGAAATTGTGCAATATGTTACGCAGCCTTTTGGCTTTTGCAAATAAAAAAGGCGACCCAAAGGCCGCCCTTTTCAGATTCTTGCACAACTGGCTTATTCAGCAGCAGTCTTTGCAGCTTCTGCCTTGGCAGCAGCGATCTTGTCGGCTTCGCGTTCTGCCTTGGAGCGGTTGTCTTTCTTTTCAGCAATACGTGCAGCCTTACCGGTGAGGCCACGGAGGTAGTAAAGCTTCGCGCGACGGACCTTACCGCGGCGAACAACTTCAACACCTTCTACGATTGGCGAATAAACCGGGAATACGCGCTCAACGCCTTCGCCGTAAGAAATCTTACGAACGGTGAAGTTTTCGTTGATGCCAGCGCCGGAACGGGCAATGCAAACGCCTTCATAGGCCTGCACACGGGTACGTGTACCTTCGGTAACGCGCACCTGAACGCGAACGCTGTCACCTGGCTGGAAATCTGGAAGCTTGCGCTTTTCTTCGATCTTGGCTGCCTGTTCGGCTTCAAGCTGACGAATGATATTCATCGTCTCTTCCTTCTGAATTCTTCTCAAACAGCCAGAGCGCTCTGCACTCACCACCAAGCATCTTTGGCCCTGTGGTTATGCCCGAAAAATCAGGCAGGAGCGGTACACCATTTATTGGTTTAAAGATGTCGGGCTTTTGCCCAACTGGCGCGGCAATACACCATTGCTGTCAATGAATCAATATCAGCGCAACGAAATCGCTATTTTCCGCCAATACGGCCAAGATGCGTATCCTGAAAACCGGTTCCGTATTTAAGGCCGAAGCCAAGCGCACGATCCACGCCAATATGAACAGCCCAGATAAGCGCAATCAAAAGGCAAACTGGCCAGCTCATAACCCAGCCAAGCACGGCCACAAGCACAACGCCAATCCAGCTATGCGCGATATTATAGACGACAGCGCCAGAGAAAGGCTTTCAAGCCGCTGGATCAGGTTCATGAGCGCTTGCCCTTGCGATAGGCTTCCCAAAGATCAGGACGCCGTTCTTCTGTAATGCGTTCAGCCTCAGCATGGCGCCATTTATCAATCGCACCATGATTGCCGGAGGTGAGAATTTCAGGGATCGAGCGATCCTCCCAAATCTGCGGGCGGGTATAATGCGGATGTTCCAGAAGCCCGGTTTCAAAGCTTTCCGTCTCGCCCGATTCCCGGTTGCCCATCACGCCAGGCAAAAGCCGCACAATCGCATCCAGCAAAACGATGGCCGCAGTCTCGCCACCCGACAGAATATAATCGCCGATCGAAATCTCTTCGAGCGCGCGTCCTTCGATCACCCGCTCATCGACACCTTCAAAACGGCCACACAGAATAATCGCGCCCGGACCGTCAGCCAGTTCACGCACGCGCTTTTGTGTGAGCGGCGCACCGCGCGGACTCATCAGCAGCATCGGGCGATCATCAGCAACCGAATCGAGCGCGCGCGCCACCACGTCCGGTTTCATCACCATGCCCGCACCACCACCCGATGGCGTGTCATCCACCATGCGGTGCTTGCCTTCAGCAAAATCGCGAATCTGCACTGTATCAAGCAACCACGTGCTTTCAGAAAGCGCCTTGCCAGCAAGCGAAATGCCAAGCGGCCCCGGAAACATTTCAGGATAAAGCGTCAGCACCGAAGCATGAAATCCCGGTCGCGCTTTATCCGTATCAGAAAGCGCGCTCATGATTTCTTTGGTCGCTTCTGGTCGTTTTGCTGCTTGGTATATTCGCGAAGCGCTGCCTCATCATCCTCGGCAATCAGTCCCGCAGCATAAGGCTCGACCGTTATAGTCCCCTTGTCAAAATCGATTTCCGGCACCGCTGCTTCCGTAAACGGGATCAGCATTGGACGTTTGCCTTTGAGACTGAGCTCAATCAGATCGCCGCCACCAAAATCGAAAAGGGCACTCACAACCCCATAGGATTGACCGTTCGCATCAACGGCTTCAAGCCCGATCAAATCCGTCTGGAAAAACTCATCTTCATCAAGTTCATCATCGTGCAATTGTGAGCGGTCGATGAAAAGCTCGGTGCCGTTGAGCGCTTCGGCAGCATTGCGATCATTGACGCCCTTGAAGCGAACAACAACCACTGTCTTTGCCGCACGGGCTTCCAGCACCTCATAGGCCTTGCCCTGCGCATCATAGAGATGGCCGTAATCAGCAATAGCCAGCGGATCATCGGTAAATGTCTTGACCCGGACTTCGCCACGTATGCCATGCGCGGCTCCGATGACGGCAAGCTGGATTGGGTTCTCGGGACGAGGCATGAATATTTCCGTGATTAGATACAATTGCTAATCGCATACCCAATTTCTCGCAAGAACGCCAAGGAAAAGAGCGAAAAGCAATATTTACTGCCCGGCAACCTATCGCTGTCACACTGCACCGACAACAACGCCAAGAGCGAATCCCGATCATGACCAGCAAAGCCGAATTCCTTATCCCAGCCCGCGCCGACCTTGCGGCGGCACGCGAGGAATGGCTGAAATCACTCAAAGACATGCGCCGTCTTTCGGAAAACACCCTTGAAGCCTATGAGCGCGACACACGCCAGTTTCTGCAATTCATGACCGGGCATCTGGGCGAGCCGCCGTCGATCAAAGACATCGGCAATCTGCGTATCGCGGATTTGCGCTCCTATCTTGCCAATCGCCGCAACAATGGTGCAGGCGCGCGCACGCTTGGCCGCGGTCTCGCAGGCGTTCGCTCGCTGTTGCGGCATCTGGAACGGCGCGGCCTGATCAATGCAGCCGGTGCAGGTGCCATACGCGCACCGCGCCAGCCAAAGTCGCTGCCAAAGCCACTCACCGCAGAAGATGCGCGCCGCGTTGTTGCTGCCGATGGCCAGATGGCGGAAGAGCCGTGGATTGCAGCGCGCAATGCTGCCGTTCTCACACTGCTCTATGGGTGCGGCCTGCGCATTTCAGAAGCTTTAAGCCTTGCAGGTGATGCGCTAAACGACCCATCCGTGCTTTCGATCACCATCACCGGTAAAGGCGGCAAGTCCCGCATGGTGCCACTGTTGCCAGCGGTGCATCGCGCCGTGGCGCAATACAGAGCGCTTTGCCCGTTTGATCTTTCGCCCGACAAAGCTTTGTTCCGCGGTGCCAAGGGCGGACAGCTTCATGCCGCCATTATTCAACGCGAGATGCAGAAACTGCGTGCCGGCCTCGGCCTTCCCGATACCGCAACCCCGCATGCCCTGCGCCATTCCTTTGCCACGCATCTGCTTGGCCGTGGCGGCGATCTGCGCACCATTCAGGAGCTGCTCGGTCATGCGAGCCTTTCAACAACACAGGTCTATACCGGCGTCGATACCGCGCGCCTTCTCGAAGTGTATGACAACGCGCATCCCCGCGCCTGACTACGCTGTTTCGGAACAATCAGCGCAACCGGCGGCACCGCCTGCCCCACCGGCACAAAACTGACAAAAAAGGCCTGCGCGAGCAGGCCTTTCTTCATATCGGTTTGAACCAATAATTACATATGGATTGGTTTGGCAAAGGTTGCCAGCGCCGATTCACGAACGGCTTCCGACATGGTTGGATGCGCGTGGCAGGTGCGTGCGAGATCTTCGGACGAACCACCAAACTCCATCAGAACAGCCAGCTCGTGGATCATTTCGCCGGCATTATAGCCGAGGATATGGGCGCCAAGAACGCGATCCGTTGCCTTGTCGGCGAGGATCTTCACAAAGCCATCCGTGTGCTGCATGGCGCGTGCGCGACCATTGGCCGTGAACGGGAATTTGCCGATCTTGTATTCGATACCTGCGGCTTTCAGCTCTTCCTCGGTCTTGCCAACGGAGGCGACTTCCGGCTGCGTATAAACAACGCTTGGAATAACGTCGAAGTTTACATGTCCCGCCTGACCGGCGATGATTTCCGCAACGGCAATGCCTTCGTCTTCGGCCTTATGTGCGAGCATTGGGCCCTGAACCACGTCACCGATGGCATAAATGCCCTCGACATTGGTGCGCCAATGATCATCGATTGCCACACGACCGCGATCATCGACATTGACGCCTGCTTCAGCAAGACCAAGACCATCGGTATAAGGACGGCGGCCCGTCGAAATCAGAACGGCATCGGCTTCGAGTGTTTCCGCATCGCCGCCCTTGACTGGTTCAAAGGTCACTTTTGCGCCCTTACCAGCCTTTTCAACGCCCGTCACCTTTGCGCCAAGCTTGAAAACAATGCCCTGCTTTTCAAGAAGACGCTGGAACTGCTTGGACACTTCGCCGTCCATCGCGCCCAGAACCTTGTCGAGATATTCGACAACCGTCACTTTCGCACCAAGACGGGACCAGACGGAACCAAGCTCCAGACCGATCACGCCGCCGCCAACGACAACCAGATGACCCGGAACCTTGTCGAGCGCGATTGCCCCCGTTGAAGACAGGATGACCTTCTCATCGATGTCCACCTTGACACCGGGAATGCCAGCAACGTCCGAACCAGTTGCGATAATGATGTTCTTGGCTTCGATTTCCTGAACGCTGCCATCTTCGGCCGTCACGGAAACCTTGCCCTTGGCAACGATCTTGCCAGTGCCGATGAATGGCGTGATCTTGTTCTTTTTGAACAGGAATTCGACGCCCGACGTATTCGACTTCACCGTCGCATCCTTGTGCGCCATCATCTTTTCAAGATTGAGCTTCGGCGTACCGACTTCAACACCCAGCGTATCAAAAGAATGTCCGGCTTCCGCAAACACTTCCGATGCGTGCAACAACGCCTTGGAAGGAATGCAGCCAACGTTGAGACACGTGCCGCCAAAGGTCTTGCGCTTTTCGATCACCGCCACCGAAAGGCCAAGCTGTGCGGCCTTGATTGCAGCAACATAACCGCCGGGGCCGGTACCGATGACAACCACATCGTATGACATTAAACTATCCTTCTTCAGTCTGATCCAGAATGGCCGTTACGGCCCTTAAACTGTTACAAAACCGGAAATCCGGTCATTCTTCAGGGGTGCAGGCCTTGAAACGAAACGTCTCGAACTGAAGCGGCTTTTCAGGCTTCGCTGCACCAAAATCATATCCGTCGAGCGCTGTTGCCAGATCGGGAAACAGAATGGCCTGCGCTGCCGGCTCATCGGCCTTGGGCAACACATCGGCTTCCGCACCTTCTTTCAGCGCATAGATAACACTCTGCCAGAGACTGCAATCATCAAGGTCTTCAGGGTCAGTGCCACCGTTCTTGCAGTTATAGGTAATGAGCGCATACGGACGTGCAACGCCCTCTTCCGGCCAGATCACCAGACCGGAAAGCTTGAACTCCGGCTTGTCATCGGCGGTAATCGTGAATTCATTGGTGGGGGCCGGATTCATCTTGAGCGCGTTCGACTGCCCCTCATGAAACGTGAGCGTGTAAGCATCACCCCGGTCACGATACACTGCACGGTTCTGCGTGCAAGCGGCCTGAACAGCACTTGAGAAAACCGTAACGGCGAGCGCAGATGCTGCCACCACTTTGAAGAGCTTCTTAACATCAGGCATCTGTCGGTTCTCCTCGTTCATCCGGCAGCTTTAATGCGCCCTTTCAGCAGCAAGTTTCAGACCAAGCGCAATGAAAACAACGCCACTCGTTCTGTCGATCCACTTTGAAGCACGCGAAAAAACCGCGCGCATCTTCGGCGTTGTCATAAAGAGGCTGACACCGATAAACCACGAAATCAATGCTGTGGCCATCACAACGCCGTAGCCAAGCTTGACTTCTGTCGGTGTATGAAGACTGACGACGGTCGAGAAAATCGACAGAAAGAAAAACACCGCCTTGGGGTTAAGCGCATTGGCGGCAAAACCAAGGCTGAAAGCCTTGAGCGCGCTCTGCTTGCGTTGCTTGTCCTGCTCTCGCATGTCGATATCGATCTTCGTCGTACCAGCGCGCAGTGCCTTGATGCCGATATAGACCAGATAGGCCACACCGCACCATTTCACGATATTAAACAGATAGATCGACTTGGAAATAATCAGCCCGAGACCAAGCACCGTATAGGTGACATGCATCATTAAGGCCGCACCAATGCCGAAACTGGTGATGATGGCCTCACGACGTCCATGCATCAGCGACTGGCGGATAACCATAGCCAAATCAGCGCCCGGCGAAACGATAGCAAAGGCAAAAATCGCCATCAGGGATGCAAGTTCAAACAGATAGGGATGCATCGCTTTTCCTTCGCCGCCGCATCAAGAGATGCAGGCAACCATCAAAAAACCAGATTGAAAAACATGCACGCAAGCCCGGCCAGCGAACCGATCCAGACAAGCGAGCGGATATAGGGAATGCCCGCAAGATAAAGCGGCACATAGATAATGCGGCAGATAAACCAGATCCATGCACCATAAAGCCCGAAACCTGCCGCCTCCCCTTTGAACACAAGTGCAAGAGCGAGCGCAACAAATGCAGGATAGGTCTCGCGGAAATTGGCAGACGCACGGTCCGCACGACCGGCCAGATGACCGGAGGGCTTGCGCCCTTCATCGCGCGGACCTGCATTCCATTGGGAGCCGAGTTCCCTCGTCGCCGTAAAGCCCTGCAAGAGGATGTGAACCACCAGCAGAACCACACTCCAGCCAATCAGCGGAAGAAAAGGCGACGATGAAAACATGCCTGGCTCCATCACTGTCTCCGATTAAAGATCAAGAACCAGACGCTCCGGATCTTCCAGGCTTTCCTTGACGCGAACAAGGAAGGTCACGGCTTCCTTGCCGTCAACGATGCGGTGATCGTAGGAGAGTGCAAGATACATCATCGGACGGATGACGATCTGGCCGCCAACAACAACCGGACGTTCCTGGATCTTGTGCATGCCAAGAATACCCGACTGCGGCGAATTGAGGATCGGCGAAGACATCAGCGAGCCGTAAACACCACCATTGGTGATGGTGAATGTGCCGCCCTGCATGTCGGCCATCGACAAAGAACCGTCGCGTGCCGCTTTCGCAAGACGACCCAGTTCCTTTTCAACGCCTGCGATCGAAAGCTGATCAGCGTCGCGGATAACAGGAACAACAAGACCCTTGTCGGTGCCGACGGCCATGCCGACATGCGCAAAGTTCTTGTAGATGATATCGGTGCCGTCGATCTCGGCATTAACAGCCGGAATTTCTTTGAGCGCATGCGTCACAGCCTTCGTGAAGAAGCCCATGAAGCCGAGCTTCACGCCATGCTTCTTCTCAAAAATATCCTTATAGCGCGAACGCAGTTCCATCACAGCCGACATATCGACTTCGTTGTAAGTCGTCAGCATCGCAGCGGTATTCTGCGCATCCTTGAGGCGCTTGGCAATGGTCTGGCGCAGACGGGTCATCTTCACGCGTTCTTCGCGTGGTGCATCATCAGCCGACGAAGCCGGACGCGCTGCAACAGGAGCGGCTGCCGCAGGAGCAGTCGAAACACCCTTGGCGATCGCGTCAAGAACATCGCCCTTGAGAACCTGACCGCGCTTGCCCGAACCTTCAACCTGATCAGCCGAAAGGCCTTTTTCAGTGAGGAGCTTTGAAGCGGCGGGGGCTGGCTGCATTGCCGGGCCCGACGATGCCGACGCAACAGGGGCCGCAACCGGAGCAGCAGCTGCAGCTGGCTTGGCTTCTTCCTTCTTCGGAGCAGGTGCAGCACCCGCACCGGAAATCTGGCCGAGCAGTGCGTTCACTTCAACCGTGTCGCCTTCCTGTGCCACGATTTCGGCCAGTACGCCCGCAGCCGCAGCTGGAACTTCCACTGTTACCTTGTCGGTTTCCAGTTCCACCAGAGGTTCATCGACAGCAACAGCATCGCCGACTTTCTTGAACCACTTTCCGATGGTTGCCTCAGTAACGGACTCCCCAAGCGTGGGAACGCGAATTTCGGTAGCCATGGTTTCTTCTTCCGTTGATCTTCAATCGTTAGATTTGACTTCAATTCAAGCGGAAGCAGCTTTTTTCAAACTGCTTCCGGCCGAAAGTTAAATTAATTGCCGAGTGCATCCTCAAGGAATGCGGCCAGCTGTTCAAGATGCTTCGACATCAGGCCCGTTGCAGGCGATGCCGCTGCCGGACGACCGGTATAGCGAACGCGCTGATGCTTGGCATCGATATGCGCTAAAACCCATTCCAGATACGGATCGATGAACGACCACGCACCCATGTTCTTCGGCTCTTCCTGACACCAGACAATTTCTGCCTGACGGAAGCGCGACAGCTCATTGATGAGTGCCTTGGCCGGGAACGGATACAGCTGTTCGACGCGCAGAAGATAGACATCGTCAATGCCACGCTTTTCGCGCTCTTCGTAAAGATCATAATAGACCTTGCCCGAGCACAGAACGACGCGACGGATCTTTGCATCCTTCTGAAGCTTAATGCCTTCATCGCCCTTGTTGTACTGTGCATCATCCCAAAGCAGACGGTGGAATGACGAATCACCCGACAATTCGTTCAGGCTTGAAACAGCACGCTTGTGGCGCAGCAGCGACTTCGGCGTCATCATGATAAGCGGCTTGCGGAAGTCACGCTTCATCTGACGGCGCAGAATGTGGAAGTAGTTAGCCGGCGTGGTAACATTGGCAACCTGCATGTTATCCTCAGCGCAAAGCTGGAGATAACGCTCAAGACGCGCTGACGAATGCTCTGGACCCTGACCTTCATAGCCATGCGGCAGAAGGCAGACGAGACCCGACATACGCAGCCACTTGCGTTCACCCGACGAGATGAACTGGTCGAAGACAACCTGCGCACCATTTGCGAAATCGCCGAACTGGGCTTCCCAGAGCACCAGCGCACGTGGATCGGACAGCGAATAACCATATTCGTAACCGAGCACGGCTTCTTCCGAAAGCATCGAGTTGATGGCTTCGTAGATCGCCTGACCCTTCTGAACATTGTTCAGCGGAATGTAGCGGTTCTGGTTTTCCTGATCGTAAAGAACCGTATGACGCTGCGAGAAGGTACCGCGTTCAACATCCTGACCCGACAGACGGATCGGATGGCCCTCCGAAACAAGCGAACCGAAAGCAAGCGATTCAGCCGTTGCCCAATCAATGCCTTCGCCCGTCTCAACCATCTTGGCACGGTTATCAAGGAAGCGCTGGATGGTGCGGTGGACATGAAAGTCCTTTGGCACTTCAACAAGCTTCTTGCCGATTTCTTTCAGCGTCTTGATTGGAACACCGGTCTTGCCACGACGCTGCTCATCGGCATTGTCAGCCGTGCGCAGACCACTCCAGGCACCATCGAACCAATCAGCCTTGTTCGGCTTGTAGCTCTGGCCAGCTTCGAATTCCTGCTCAAGCTTTTCGCGCCAGTCAGCCTTCATCTTGTCGACGTCAGCCTGTACCAGCAAACCTTCAGCAATCAGCTTTTCACTGTAAAGCTGAACAGTTGTCTTGTGCGCGCGGATTTCCTTATACATCAACGGCTGCGTGAAGGATGGTTCGTCACCTTCATTGTGACCAAAGCGGCGGTAACAGAACATGTCAATGACCACCGGCTTGTGGAAGATCATGCGGAATTCCATCGCAACCTTGGCTGCAAAAACAACCGCTTCCGGATCATCGCCATTGACGTGGAAAATCGGTGCTTCAATCATCTTGGCCACATCCGACGGATAAGGCGAAGAGCGCGAGAAGCCCGGATTGGTGGTGAAGCCAATCTGGTTGTTGATGATGAAATGCAGCGTACCGCCGACACGGTGACCGCGCAGACCTGAAAGACCAAGGCACTCAGCAACCACACCCTGACCGGCAAAAGCAGCATCGCCATGCAGAAGCAGCGGCAGAACCTTGGCGCGTTCCGTCAATGGCACCATGTCGTCGCGGGTGCGGCCAACAAGCAGATCTTGCTTGGCGCGTGCCTTGCCCATGACAACTGGATTGACGATTTCAAGATGCGACGGGTTTGCAGTCAGCGAAAGGTGAACCTTGTTGCCATCGAACTCGCGGTCCGAGGAAGCACCAAGATGGTACTTCACGTCACCCGAACCTTCCACATCGTCAGGCGCATAAGAGCCGCCCTTGAACTCGTGGAAGATTGCGCGGTGCGGCTTGCCCATAACCTGAGACAGCACGTTCAGACGACCACGGTGCGCCATGCCAAGCACGACTTCCTTGAGGCCCATCTGCCCGCCACGCTTGACGATCTGTTCGAGCGCCGGGATCAGCGATTCACCGCCATCAAGACCGAAACGCTTGGTGCCCTTGTACTTCACATCGATGAACTGCTCAAAGCCTTCAGCTTCGATCAGCTTCGACAGAATGGCCTTCTTGCCTTCAGCGGTGAAGGCATAGCCTTTATCCGGGCCTTCGATGCGTTCCTGAATCCAAGCCTTTTCAACCGGATCAGAGATGTGCATGAATTCGACGCCGATATTGCCGCAATAGGTGCGCTTGAGGATTTCAAGCATCTGCGGCACGGTCGCATATTCAAGACCCAGAACATTGTCGATGAAAATCTTGCGATCATAATCGGCAGGTGTGAAGCCATAGGTTGCCGGATCAAGTTCGCTAAAGTCGTTTGGCTTTTCAGCAAGACCAAGCGGATCAAGATTGGCATGGAGGTGGCCGCGCATACGATAGGCGCGGATCATCATGATGGCGCGAACGCTATCACGTGCAGCCTGTGCAATCTCTTCGGCGGTCAATGCTGCAGCGGCACTCTTGGCGTCAGCCTTGGCCTTGTCCTTCAGCTTGTCGGTCACATGCTTTTCGACACTGGCCCAGTTGCCGTCAAGCGCCGAGATCAGCTCGCCATTGGCCGGAATGGGCCAGTTCTTGCGCGTCCAGCTTGCGCCCTGCGCGTTTTTACGCACATCGTCGGCATCATCTTTCAGCTGTGCGAAGAACTCACGCCACTCGGGATCAACCGATGTGGGATCATCCTCGTACTTGGCATACAGCTCCTCAATATAGTCGGCATTGCCGCCATAGAGGAATGAGGTAAGGGCGAAAACGTCGTTGGCTTGTTCTTGCCTTGCCATAACCTAATCCGGAGCCTCCGCTCCGTCTCCTTGTAGTAGCTCATCATGCGCGGGCCGGAAGCTTTTGACCTTCATCCCTCACGCCGCCGGGGAGGAACCACAACAGACCCCGGCATAACTCGATCACAAACTTCATTCATGCGGAAGAATGATGGCCAAAGCCTGACATTCTCTTAACCGGCCGCCCCGGTATCTGTATGAAACCCGGCAGCAGCTTTCGCCACTGCCGGGGCATTTCAATCGACAATGCGCAATCTTAGCCCTTAAGGACTTCAACCAGCGTCTTGCCCAGCTGTGCTGGCGAAGGAGACACGCGAATGCCAGCCGATTCCATGGCTGCAATCTTATCTTCTGCGCCGCCCTTGCCACCGGAGATCACAGCACCCGCATGGCCCATGGTGCGTCCGGCAGGAGCGGTACGGCCAGCGATAAAGCCAACCATTGGCTTGCTTCGACCGCGCTTGGCTTCGTCCTTCAGGAACTGCGCAGCTTCTTCTTCAGCCGAACCGCCGATTTCACCGATCATGACAATCGACTTGGTTTCGTCGTCGGCCAGGAACATTTCCAGCACGTCGATGAACTCGGTGCCCTTGACCGGGTCGCCGCCGATACCAACAGCCGTGGTCTGGCCGAGACCTTCGTTCGAAGTCTGAAACACGGCTTCATAGGTAAGTGTGCCGGAGCGGGAAACAACACCCACAGAACCCTTCTTGAAGATATTGCCCGGCATAATGCCGATCTTGCATTCTTCTGGGGTCAGGATACCCGGGCAGTTTGGTCCGAGCAGGCGCGACTTTGAGCGTTCCAGACGCTCCTTGACGCGAACCATGTCCATGACCGGAATGCCTTCGGTGATGCAGACGATGAACGGAACTTCAGCGTCAATCGCTTCGATGATTGCGTCCGCCGCACCTGCTGGCGGAACGTAGATCACCGATGCGTCTGCGCCTGTGCGTTCCTTGGCTTCTGCAACAGTTGCGAAGATCGGAAGCTTTTCGCCTTTCGAACCTTCCCAGGTTTCGCCACCCTTTTTCGGGTGAATACCGCCGACCATCTGCGTGCCGTAATAAGCAAGCGCCTGTTCGGTGTGGAAAGTACCGGTCTTGCCGGTCAGGCCCTGTACGAGAACCTTGGTGTCCTTGTTAACGAGAATGGACATGCCTTAATTCCCCTTCACTGCAGCGACGATTTTCTGCGCCGCATCGTCGAGATCGTCAGCTGAAATAACATTCAGGCCGCTCTCGTTGATGATCTTCTTGCCAAGCTCGACATTGGTGCCTTCAAGACGGACAACCAGAGGAACCTTGAGGCCGACTTCCTTGACGGCAGCGATCACGCCTTCAGCGATCACGTCGCACTTCATGATGCCACCGAAGATGTTGACCAGAATGCCCTGAACAGCCGGATCAGCGGTGATGATCTTGAACGCAGCCGTGACCTTTTCCTTGGAAGCGCCGCCGCCAACGTCGAGGAAGTTAGCCGGTTCAGCACCATAGAGCTTGATGATATCCATGGTTGCCATGGCAAGGCCTGCACCATTGACCATGCAGCCGATATTGCCATCAAGAGCAACGTAAGCGAGATCGTGCTTGGAAGCTTCGATTTCCTTTTCGTCTTCTTCCGACAGATCGCGCAGTTCCTGAATGTCAGGATGACGGAACAGTGCATTGCCGTCGAACGATACCTTGGCATCGAGAACGCGCACGCGACCATTGGTCATGACGATCAGCGGGTTGATTTCCAGAAGGCTCATGTCCTTCTCGGTGAAGGCCTTGTAGAGGATCGGGAACAGCTTGAGGCCGTCTTCACGGGCTTCGCCTTTAAGCTCTAACGCATCGGCGAGCTTGTTGGCGTCTGCATCGGTCACGCCCTTGGCAGGATCGATGGCAACCGTGATGATCTTTTCAGGGGTTTCTTCCGCAACAGCTTCGATATCCATGCCGCCTTCGGTCGAAACGACGAAAGCAGGACGGCCAACGGTGCGGTCGATGAGGATCGAGAGATAAAGCTCGCGCTCAATGTCTGCACCATCTTCGATGTAAAGACGGTTGACCTGCTTGCCAGCTTCGCCGGTCTGCTTGGTGACGAGCGTGTTGCCGAGCATTTCCTTTGCATTGGCAACCACTTCCTCGACAGACTTTGCGAGGCGCACGCCGCCCTTGGCATCAGGGCCGAGTTCCTTGAACTTGCCCTTGCCGCGTCCACCAGCATGGATCTGGCTCTTGACGACATAAAGCGGGCCGGGAAGCGTCTTTGCCCATTCTTCCGCCTGTTCGACGGAATAAACAGCCACACCATTGGCGATCGGTGCGCCGTAAGTGTGGAGCAGGCGCTTGGCCTGGTATTCGTGAATATTCATCTGGTTGTCCTCTGCGGATTCCCGACCCTTTCAACAGAGCCGGTACGGATTGACAGCCGGAAAAGGCCGGGCGCCCCCAAGAGCAACCCGGCCTTGTCTGGAACTTATTTCAGTGACGGAGCAATGCCGATGCAAGCTTCGCAAAGACCGGCAACAGATGCGACCGACTTTTCGAACTCAGCCTTTTCGCCCTTATCAAGATCGATCTCGATAATGCGTTCAACGCCATTGGCACCAATCACGGTTGGAACGCCGACATACATGTCGTTCACGCCATACTGACCGGAAAGCTGTGCTGCGACAGGCAGAACGCGCTTCTTGTCCTTGAGGTAGGATTCAGCCATCGCGATTGCCGACGAAGCAGGCGCGTAGAAAGCAGAACCGGTCTTGAGCAGGCCGACGATTTCTGCGCCGCCATCACGGGTGCGCTGAATGATCTTGTCGAGCTTTTCCTGTGTGGTCCAGCCCATCTTGACGAGATCTGGCAGCGGAATACCGGCAACGGTCGAATAACGAGCGAGCGGAACCATTGAGTCGCCGTGGCCACCAAGCACGAATGCCGTGACGTCTTCGACAGACACGTTGAATTCTTCCGACAGGAAGTAACGGAAACGGGCGCTGTCCAAAACGCCAGCCATGCCGACAACTTTGTGCGCTGGCAGGCCGGAGAACTTCTGCAAAGCCCAGACCATCGCATCAAGCGGGTTGGTGATGCAGATGACGAAAGCTTCAGGCGCATATTTCTTGATGCCTGCGCCGACCTGTTCCATGACCTTCAGGTTGATACCCAGAAGATCGTCGCGGCTCATGCCCGGCTTACGCGGCACGCCTGCGGTAACGATGACAACGTCTGCGCCTTCAATTGCGGCATAGTCGTTTGCACCGGTGAACTTCGCATCAAAACCGTCAACGGGTGAAGATTCTGCAATATCCAGTCCCTTACCCTGCGGAGTGCCTTCCGCAATATCGAAAAGGACGACGTCGCCGAGTTCCTTCAGGCCAGCAAGATGAGCGAGCGTGCCGCCGATCATGCCGGAGCCGATGAGGGCAATCTTGTTGCGTGCCATGATTGTTTCTTTCCTCAAGTTTGATCCAGAAACGCATGAAGCTATCCGGTTTCCTCCCGGAAAACGCGTCTGCGCTGCGAGGGTTCGATAGGACTCTTTGCAAAAAAACTCAACTCATTATTTTGCGACTAATGTTTTCAATCGGTTAGATTTATATGTTCTTACGTAAACGTAAGATATTTTGACAAAATGAAGGCAACTCGACTCTATCGTCCGGCTGTTTCGCATCTTGAAAGATGCACCAGCCGGGCCGCAGGTGATCGTCTTAAAGAGCTTGCTGAAGGAGCACCGCTCCTCCCGCATTCTGCCCTTTTTGCAAAGCAACATAGCCCGAACTTTCTATAAGTCGAGTCTTTGTCAATTCGATGATAGGGCGCAAAGACGGCGAAGCTGTCTCAGCCTTGAGCTCTTTCTGAAAAACTGTCGAGATATTCTGCGCTCTGCATTTCAAAAAGGCGCGAGGCTGTACGGTCAAACTCAAAGGCTTCCACGCCCTGCTTAGCCTCATAGAGCTTTTCAGGCTGCGCTTCGGCAGAGATGAAAAGCCGCGCATGATGATCATAAAGCACGTCGATGAGCAAAATAAAGCGCTTGGCTTCATTGCGGCGCGAATAGTCAAGCATCGGCACATCATCAATAAACAATGTCGAATAGCGCGTGACGATAGCGATATAATCATTGGCTGCAAGCGGCTGCGCGCACAGTTCATCAAAGCTGAAGCGTGCTGCCCCCGGCACTGCACGGCGCACGGAAATATCGCGCCCCTTGATGTGGATCACATCCGGCTTTTCTTGCCGACCAGCCTTCAGCGCTGTCCACGCAGCCTCCATCCGTTTGCTCGTCTCGGAATTAAGCGGTGTCAGATAAACCGGCTGACGGTCGAGCTTTTCCAGCCGGTAATCGGTGCGCGAATCGAGATTGATCACATCGACATGCTGCTTGAGAATATCGACAAAGGGCAGGAACAGCTGACGGTTCAGCCCATCGCGATAAAGATTGTCGGGTGCCACGTTGGACGTCGCAATCAGCACCACGCCGCGCGCAAACAAAGCGCTGAACAGGCGCGACAAGATCATCGCATCCGCAATATCGGTCACAGTAAATTCGTCAAAGCAAAGCACCCAAGCCTGTTGCGCCAAAGCTTCTGCAACCGGCGGAATCGGGTCTTCCTGCTTGGTTTCGCCACGCTTCAAGGCCTGACGATGCGCATTGATACGCTCATGGACATCGGCCATGAAATCATTGAAATGCGCGCGGCGTTTGCGTTCGACCGGCAAAAGCTGGAAGAACATATCCATCAGCATGGTCTTGCCACGCCCAACCTCGCCATGGACATAAAGGCCTTTGACGGTGGCAATCTCTTTGCGCTTGCCAAACAGCCAGCCCAGCGCACTCGATTTGCGCGACAGGCGTTTGCTGCAAACTTCCTCGATCAGCCGGTCATAGCGTGCAGTCAGTTCAAGCTGCGCGGGATCGGCCTCGACTTCCCCCGCTTTGACCAGCGCGTCATAATGCTCGCGAACCGAGGGGAACGCCTTCAGATTACCGTCGAAAGACATGATTGTCTGTCCCACCACTCAATTGCAGAAAAGGCGGAGCGTCTTGCGACTGCTCCGCCTGTCTTTAACGCAGTTGCTTTATCAGCGCGACAGCGAAACGGCCTGACCGCTTGTGGTCTGGCCGTCAAATCGGCTCGGACCGGAAGAATAAAGCGTTGCGACCGTGCCGCCATTCGCATCATAGAGCGAAAGCTGCTTGCCATTGACCGCCCATGAAGCGAGGCTTCCAAGTTCACCGGGGCAGCGCAATGGGCCAGCGCGGAAACCCTGACCATATTTGGTCTGCGGGGTTGCGATCTTGCAGTTCTGACCGGCAAGGGAAGCATTCCACACGCCAGCAACCTTGCCCGGCGTCAGATCAGGTGCCGATTCGGGCGGCAGACTTGCAACCTGCGTGCCTGCGGCAGGCATTGAAGTGTCAGTCGTCGGCGCCGTCGGAAACGATGTCGGCGCGTTCAAATTGCCGGACTGCACAGAACTGACGGGAGCAGAGCGCAGCGGTGCTGGTGGCGGCGGCGATGCATTATTGTCAAAACCTCCGACCCGGGAGCTTTGGCAACCGGCCAGAATAGCGCCCGCCGCAGCAATGCTGAGCAAACTTGCTTTTGAAATTCCCATCTGGTTCTCCAATTCCTGGTCTTGGTGGGGCCAACAAGTGGGGGAGTGCCCCTTGCAGGATCGAGTTTGAAAGCTCGACCTAAAACATTATTGCACCGATAAAATGGCGATATGGTTAAAAAATCAACTGTAGTCTTGTGCGAATTTCGTCAAAACAGGATCAGGAAGGCTTGAAAGTGCTTAGAAATTTTCAAAATGGCGCAGGAAGGACACAGTTTTTGCGCAAATAGCGATCCACAAGTTCAGCAATCAGACAGAGCTGAAGCCAATCGTGCACCGGTACTGGCAATTTGTGGGCTTTTCCGCCATATAGAGCCTTTCTAAACGAACGGGACCACGAACCAGCAATGAGCAAGGCCATCTTCGCCAAGATGAACGGATTGGGCAACAAGATCATTGTTGCTGATATGCGCGGACGCAGCGATCATATTGCTGCGACTGCTGCTATCCGTTTGGCCGCAGATGAGGCAACCGCGTTTGATCAAATCATGGCCATTCATGATCCCAAAACGCCCGGCACCGATCATTATATCGAGATCATCAATTGCGATGGCACGCAGGCGCAGGCTTGCGGCAATGGTACGCGCTGCGTTGTGCAATGGCTTTCCAAAGAAAGCGGCAAGCAGGATTATACGTTCCAGACACTGGCTGGCATCCTGACCGCCAATGAGCACGAAGATGGGCTGATTACCGTCGATATGGGCAAGCCGCATTTCGGCTGGAAGGAAATCCCCCTCGCCCATGCAGTTGAAGACACAAGCGCCATCGACCTGTCTGCTGGCCCTGCTGATGCGCCTGTTCTGCAAGCGCCGTCGATCGCATCCATGGGCAATCCGCACGCGATCTTCTGGGTTGAAAACGATGTCTGGTCCTATGCACTGGATAAATATGGTCCCGGACTGGAACATGCCCCGGTCTTCCCGCAACGCGCCAATATTTCCATCGCCCAAATCACATCGCGCGACAGCATGAACCTGCGCACATGGGAACGTGGCGCGGGCCTCACCCTTGCCTGTGGTTCTGCCGCCTGCGCTGCTGCCGTCTCAGGCGCACGCACGGGACGCACCGAACGCAATGTCACCGTGAATGTCCCCGGCGGCCCACTCAAAATCGAATGGCGCGACGATGATCACGTCATGATGACCGGGCCTGCCGAGTGGGAGTTTGATGGCACATTTGATCCTGTAACCGGCGAATGGGACTACGCCCCCAATCAAGACCGGGGAGCTGCCTGATGGCCGTGGAAGTCATAACCTTTGGATGCCGCCTCAACACCTATGAATCCGAGGTGATGAAGCGCGAAGCGGATAATGCCGGTCTTGGTGAACTCAAAGACGGCGCGATCATCTTCAACACCTGTGCGGTCACGGCAGAAGCCGTCCGTCAGGCGCGTCAGGCCATTCGCAAAGCCCGGCGCGACAACCCGGAGGCTCGCATCATTGTGACGGGCTGTGCCGCGCAAACGGAATCGGCAAAATTTGAGGCCATGGACGAAGTCGACCTCATTCTGGGTAATGAGGAAAAGCTAAAGGCCAATTCCTATCGCATGCTGCCCGATTTCGGCGTGAACCAGTTCGAAAAAGTGCGCGTCAACGACATTATGGAAGTGCGCGAAACCGCAAGCCATATGGTCGATGCCATTGAAGGCCGCGCGCGCGCTTTCGTGCAGGTGCAGAATGGCTGCGATCATCGCTGCACCTTCTGCATCATTCCTTATGGGCGCGGCAATTCGCGTTCGGTGCCAATGGGCGGCGTGGTCGATCAGGTCAAACGCCTTGTCGATAACGGCTATCGGGAAGTCGTTCTAACGGGCGTGGACATGACCTCTTACGGTCCCGATCTGCCGGGTAGCCTGCGTCTTGGAAAACTGGTCAAAACCGTTCTCAATCAAGTGCCGGATTTGCAGCGCCTGCGTCTCTCATCCATCGATTCCATTGAGGCCGATGAAGACCTGATGGAAGCAATCGCCAATGAAAAGCGCCTGATGCCGCATCTGCATCTGTCGCTTCAGGCAGGCGACGACATGATTTTAAAGCGCATGAAGCGCCGTCATTTACGCGATGATTCCATCCGCTTCTGCGAAGATGTACGCGCACTTCGCCCCGACATCGTGTTCGGTGCCGACATCATTGCCGGTTTCCCGACCGAAACAGAAGAGATGTTCGCAAACTCGATGAAAATCGTTGAGGAATGTGGCCTGACACATCTGCACGTCTTCCCCTATAGCGCACGCGAAGGCACACCGGCTGCACGCATGCCACAGGTCAGACGCGAAATCGTGAAAGATCGCGCCGCACGTTTGCGTGCCGTTGGTGACCGCGCATATCAAAAACACTTAGCTTCTCTCAATGGCACTGTGCAGCGCCTGTTGATCGAGAAGGAAGGCATTGCCCGCACGGAAGGCTTTACGCTTGCCGCTGTGGATCAGGGCAATGCTGGCGAAATTATCGAACGAATTGTGACGGGGCATGACGGTGAAAAACTCCTCACCCGTCAGACAGAGCCGCAAGCGGCTTAAAGCTTAAGGGCATCAAAATTCATGGCAATGGGTTTCATCAAGAAAATGTTCTCCTTCGGCAAGAAGGAGGTCGAGGAAAAACCGGTCGAAGAACTGGCTCCCGATTCTTTGGAAGCACAGCTTCCTGAAACCACCGAGTTAGCCGCAACCGAAGTGGTCGTTTCCGAACAGGACACACCAGTTGTTATTGCTGATCCTGAGCCGGTTGAGGAAGAGAAGGCAGAACCGGAACATCCGGTTGCCGAGATTGAAATTCCGATTGAACAGCCTCCAGTGATGGAGCCAATCGTCGTTGAAGCCCCTGTTGCAGAGCCGAACATTGAGCCAGAGCCGGAACCTGTTGCTGAACCTGAACAGGTTGAAGTGCCGGCAATCCCCGAGACAGCGACTGTTGAGGATGGGGTTGAACCCGCCGTTCAGCCGGAACCGGTAAAGCCCAAAAAGGTCAAGGTCGCAAAGGCCGTTGAAGAGCATCAGGAAGAAGTGCCGGTTGAGGCAGCGCCTGAACCAAGGCTTTCCTGGTTCGAGCGCCTGCGCCGCGGGTTGTTGCGCTCATCGAATTCATTAAGCGATTCCATCGGCAGCATTTTCACCAAGCGCAAGCTCGATGAAGATACGTTGCAGGATCTTGAAGACGTACTCATTCAGGCCGATCTCGGTCTTGAAACCGCGATGCGCGTCACCGACGCGCTGTCATCCGGCCGTTATGGCAAGGACGTGACTGGCGAAGAAGTCCGAAACATCATGGGCGCAGAAATCGAGAAGGTTCTCGGTCCCGTTGCTAAACCGCTGGAACTCGATCTTTCGCATAAGCCGCATGTCATTCTGGTTGTCGGCGTCAATGGAACCGGCAAGACCACGACCATCGGCAAGCTGGCGGCAAAACTCACCGCTGGCGGCCTCAAAGTCATGCTTGCGGCAGGCGACACATTCCGCGCCGCAGCCATCGAACAGCTTCATATCTGGGGTGAGCGCACCGGCTCTCCGGTTGTTTCGAGCAAGCTTGGCGCCGATGCGGCAGGCCTTGCCTATGATGCATGGAAGCAGGCGAAAGAGGCGGGCAGCGATGTGCTCATCATCGACACCGCAGGCCGTTTGCAGAACAAGGCCGAGCTGATGGACGAACTCGCCAAGATCGTCCGTGTGCTTGGCAAGCATGACCCGGAAGCCCCGCACACCGTCCTTCAGACGCTGGATGCCACCACCGGGCAGAACGCGCTCAATCAGGTCGAGATTTTCAAAAATATCGCTGGCGTCAACGGCCTTGTCATGACCAAGCTGGACGGCACGGCACGCGGTGGCATTCTGGTGGCAATCTCTGCCAAACATAAGCTCCCAATCTATTTCATCGGCGTCGGCGAAGGTGTCGACGATCTTGAACCATTTGCGGCCAAGGATTTTGCCCGCGCCATCGCAGGAGTTGCCTGATGGAGCATCCCGTTTTCGAACGCGATCCCTCGCAAAAAACCGAAGCCGAACGCAAGGAAGTGCCGCCGCTGCTCAAGCTTGCGCTGGAACTCGGGCCGCTTCTGGTTTTCTTTTTCGCCAATGCGCGTGGTGAAAGCCTGATTGAGCATTTTCCGGTGCTCGCTCAGATTGGCGAGCCGATCTTTCTGGCAACTGCCCTCTTCATGGTTGCGACCGTCATAGCCCTTGCCATTTCATGGTCGATGACACGCACCTTGCCGATGATGCCACTCATTTCCGGTATCGTGGTGCTGGTTTTTGGTGCGCTCACACTCTGGCTGCACAACGACACCTTCATCAAAATGAAGCCCACAATCGTCAACACGCTGTTTGGCGCGATCCTGCTTGGCGGACTGCTGTTCGGCAAATCCCTGCTCGGTTATGTGTTTGATTCGGCCTTCCGGCTTGATGCCGAAGGCTGGCGGAAACTGACCTTCCGCTGGGGCCTGTTCTTCATCTTCCTCGCAGTGGTGAATGAAGTGGTGTGGCGGAATTTTTCGACCGATGCCTGGGTCTCTTTCAAGGTCTGGGGCATTATGCCGATCACCATTGTCTTCACGCTTTCACAAATGCCGCTTATCCAGAAGCACACATTGCCTGAAGCTAAAAAAGATTAGAGCATGTCTCCCAAAAGTGGGAACCGGTTTTGGGACAAAGACATGCGTAAAAACAAAGAATTAGAGCGAGCGCAACACGCTCTAAGATATATGGGAGGACGCCATGTTACGCCTGGACATTGAACAATTCATCTGCCGCAGCGATAATTATGGTGTTCTCATTCATGATCCCGAAAGCGACCTGACAGCTGCAATCGATGCGCCGGATGCGGCAGCCATTGAAGCGGCACTAAAACGCCGTGGCTGGACACTCGACTTCATCTTCACGACGCATCATCACCTTGATCATGTTGAAGGCAATGCGGCGTTGAAAGCCAAATTCGGCGTCAGCATCATCGGCCCGGAAGCAGAAGCCAGCAAAATCCCGACGCTCGACCGCAAGATGAAAGACGGCGACGAATTCACCTTCGGACTTTTCAAGGTGAAAGTGATCTCCACCCCCGGCCATACGGCTGGCGAGATTTCCTTCTATCTGCCGGAAGCGAAAGTCGTGTTCACGGGCGACACGCTTTTTGCATTGGGCTGCGGTCGTCTGTTCGAAGGAACACCGGCAACCATGTTCCAGTCTCTGCAAAAACTTGTGTGGCTTCCGGGTGACACGGTCGTTTATTGCGGTCATGAATACACGCAGAGCAATGCGCGTTTCGCCCTGACGATTGATCCTGACAATTCGGCCTTGAAAGAACGGGCGGCAGAGATTGCGCGGTTGCGTGCGGCTGATAAAATGACCCTGCCCACAAGCATTGCGCTTGAAATGGCCACCAATCCGTTTCTGCGCTGGCACGATAGTGGCATTCGCGCACGCCTTGATATGCGCGAAGCAAGTGATGAAGCCATTTTCGCAGAAATCCGTAAGCGCAAAGACCATTTCTAGGATACGATCATGACGACCTTTTCCCGCATCAAGAAGTTCAACGCAGCCGCAGTCTTTGGCCTTTCGCTCATCGTCCTTCCGCAATCAGTGAACGTCACTTATGCCGAAGATATTATTGCGATTGCCACGCCGCCGAAGACACCAGAAGAAATCAACAATTTCAAGCTGAGCGAAGACCTGCTCACGCGCATGGAAAAAATCCATAACAAGCTTGAGGAAATGCAGCTTTCGCCCACGGCAGAAGAAGGTCAGGATGCACGTCCGACCATGGATTCCATGGTAAAAAGCATTGAATCGCGGCCACAGGTTGTTGCTGTTATGAAGGCTGAAAATATCGAACCACGCGATTATCTTCTTGCCTATTTCGCCATGATGAACGGACTTGCGGCGGCGGATGCCGAAGAAGAAGAACAGCTCGTCGATGAAGTGAAGCAGATTAATCCCGAACACCTCGCCTTTGCCAAGCAATATGGTGAACGCATTCGCGAACTGATCGGCGAGTAAATATAAAAAAAACGGCGAAGTTTTCTTCGCCGGTTTTGGTTTTACGAAGGTTGTCTTAACAAACGCAGCGCGTTGATTGTCACGAGAACTGTTGCACCCGTATCGGCCAGAATAGCAGGCCAGAGGCCGGTAATCCCAAGCACCGTGGTCACGAGGAACACCGCTTTCAGCCCAAGCGCGATTGTGATGTTCTGATGGATATTGCGCATGGTCCGCTTCGACAGATCAACCATCGCAGCCACATCACCCACCCGGCCATGCAGCACCGCTGCATCAGCTGTTTCAAGCGCCACATCGGTGCCGCCGCCCATGGCAATGCCAACATCGGCAGCAGCCAGTGCTGGCGCATCATTGATGCCGTCGCCAACCTTGGCAACAATCTGACCGTCATTGCGAAACGCGCCAACAATCCGTTGCTTGTCTTCCGGCAGGAGCTCGGCGTGAACTTCAATACCGAGATCCTTACCAATGGCTTCTGCGGTACGGCGATTATCACCCGTCAGCATGACGGTGCGAATGCCTGCATTTTTCAGCACCTTCAGCCCTGCAATGGCATCCGCACGCGGCTCATCACGCATGGCGATAGCGCCTGCAATTTTGCCGTCTGCAACCAAAACAGAAACCGTTTTGCCTTCATCATTGCAGGCGGCAATCCGAGCTGCAAGATCGTCCGGAATGGGAGAGATTTCATTGGCAGCCTTGCGCGAACCAAGGAACAGCTCAATCCCATCAGCTTTACCTGACACACCCTTGCCGCCATGTGCCTTGCCAGTCGCAACGGAGGAGAGCTTCAGACCGCGCGCATCTGATGCGCTGACAATTGCAAGCGCCAGCGGATGGCTGGAACCTGCATCAAGCGAAGCAGAGAGACGCAAAACTTCTTCTTCCGAAAGTGCTCCCGGCAGAACATCCGTTACCTTCGGCTTACCTTCGGTGAGCGTTCCGGTTTTATCAAAACAGGCGGTCGTGATCTTTCCGATGGTTTCAAGGACAGCACCACCTTTCAAAAGCAACCCGCGCCGCGCACCCGCCGAAAGCGAAGCCGCAATGGCCGCAGGCGTCGAAATAACCAGCGCACAGGGGCAGCCGATCAGTAGAATGGCCAGACCCTTGTAAATCCACTCCCCCCATTCAGCGCCCGCAACAAGCGGCGGCAGAATGGCAACCAGTGCAGCCACAACAACCACGCCCGGCGTGTAATAGGTCGAAAAGCGATTGATGAAACGCTCGGTCGGCGCTTTGGCTTCCTGTGCTTCCTCAACCAGCCGCACAACGCGTGCGATGGTGTTGTCCTCAGCCGCAGCCGTCACCTTCACCCGCAGCAAGCCATCGCCATTGATCGTGCCTGCAAAGACGTTTTCGCCCACGCCCTTGCCAACCGGCGTGCTTTCGCCCGTCACCGGTGCTTCATCAATGGCACTTTCACCCGAAATGATCTCACCATCAGCTGGCATACGATCACCGGGGCGCACCACAATCACATCGCCCACATTGAGCGCCGCCGCAGGCACTTCACTGGTTACGCCATTGCTTTCAACAAACGCGGTCTTGGGCACCAGCGCGGTCAGCGACTGGATGCTGTCACGCGCTTTGCCAGCAGCAACCCCTTCGAGCAATTCGCCGACCAGAAACAGAAAAACAACCGCTGCTGCTTCTTCTGTCGCGCCGATAATGACAGCGCCAATGGCTGCAATCGTCATTAGCATTTCGATGGAAAACGGTGTGCCATTGATGGCTGCCGAATAAGCGCGTTTTGCAATCGGTATAAGACCGATCAGCATGGCAGCCGTGAACGCCCACAGTGCAACCGGTGGATAAAAATAGCCGACAACATAAGCCACCACCAGACCACCACCGCAGGCGAGCATCATCTTGCCCTTTGCGGTTTGCCACCAGCGCTTTTGCTTTTCTGGCGCGGCAGGCTGGAGCTTGCGCGTGGCGGTTGATTGCGCACTGGCCTTATAGCCAAGTGCCGTCACCTTTGCGGCAATCGCATCAACACTGGCCGAGCCATCATGATTGACGATCATGGTGCCATTGGTCACCGAAACAGACACATCCTGCACACCACCGACGCGACGCACAGCCGTATCGATCTTGGCCGCGCAAGAGGCACAATCCATCCCCTCCACACGAAAACGCAGACTGTCAGCACCCGCAACAATCTGCTTTGCTTCAGCTTCGTCATGAACGTGATCATGGTGATTGTGGTCATGCTTATGATCATGGCCGCCGCAGCCTGCATGATCGTGATCGTGATCGTGATCGTGATCGTGATCGTGATCGTGATCGTGATCGTGATCGTGATGCTCGTGTTTGTGAGGCGCTTTTTTGTCAACCAATTGTTCGATGCCATAGCCAAGGCTGCGCACTTTTTTGGCAACGCTTTCCAAATCGCTGCTGCCATCATGACGCACCGTCATCATGCCTGTCGTCACCGACACGGAAACATCTTCCACACCCGAAACACGACGCACAGCCGTATCGATTTTCGTCGCGCAGGAAGCACAATCCATACCTTCCACGCGAAACCGGTTCTGTTTTAAAATCTCATTCATAATCTGCCCCTGTCGAGACCACTCTTGAATTGTCTGAAACAAGGTCTACATCCTCTAGTGACTAGAGGAGCAAGAGCAAAAATGATCACCAACGTTCCGATCGGCGAAGCATCCAAAGCCAGCGGTGTGAAAGTGCCGACAATCCGTTATTACGAGCAAATCGGACTTCTTCCGGTGCCCCCGCGCACGCAAGGCAATCGTCGCCTTTATGACAATGCTGACATTCAGCGGCTGTTATTTATCCGCCATGCGCGCGATCTGGGCTTTGAGGTCGATGCAATCCGCACGCTTCTCGACCTTCAGGACAATCCCGACCAGTCGTGCGCTGCCGCTGATTCGATTGCGCGCACACGCCTGATCGATGTCGAAAATCGCATCGCAAAACTGATGTCTTTGAAAACAGAACTGTTACGGATGCTGGATTGCACGGCACATGGCCGCATCGACCAGTGCCGGGTTATCGAAATTCTCGGCAATCACGAGGGATGCCTTCACCCCAGCCACTGACACTATTTTGCCAGAAGTGGGATTTTCTGGATATGCTCTAACCTGATTGCGTGGAAGCCGCTTCTTTGCGCCGCGATAGAATCATGTCTTTTGCAGCAAGTGCTGCACCTGCCGTGATCAACAGGCAGGCGGCGAGGATGCGCATGGATGGTTGCGCCATACCGGCTGAAATAAGCACAAGCGTCGAAAGAAGCGGCGCAGCGTAACTTGCCGCGCCCAGCACCTGAATATTGCCGCGCTTCACTCCAAAATCCCAGGCATAGAAGGCCGCCCCTACTGGCAAAAGGCCAAGCGCCATAACACTGAGCCACTGCGTTGCGGTTTCCGGCCACACTGTCTGCTCAAGTGCCAGATGACAAATCAGCGATAAAACAGCCGTCGCCACACAGAACCCAGTCACAGCATCGGTTGGCACACTCGAAAAACGGCGGGAAAGCAGCGAGTAGCTGGACCATGTCAAAGCGCAAAGCGCAGCCATTGCATAACCAAAACTATAGCGGGCTTCAAAGCCGATACCGTCCCCTTTGCTTACAATGAGCGCCGTCCCGCCAAGCCCAAGAAGCGCGCCAACGATATGATACCAGCGCAGCCGTTCGCCCGGCATCAGGGCAGATCCGACCACAATCAGCAGGGGCCAGAGATAGGCAATCAGGCTGGCATCGACCGCTGGCGCATTTCGGAGTGCTGTAAAATAAAAAAAGTGGTAACCAAACAGACCAATCACGCCGACAAGCCAGACGATTGGCGGCTGACGCAGATGTTTGATGGCCCCCGGCCGCCACAGCCATGAAATGAGACCGATGGATGCGCCAATCGAAAACGTCATGGCTGAGAGTTGGAAAGGCGGAACCTGACCGGAACCCGCAGTAAAAAGCGCCAACAGCGCCCACATCGCGATAGCCGAAAAACCGATCAGCGTTGCCAGCTTCATAATGAATCCCCCATTTGCGGGATCACATGCGCGTCTTACGCCGTCTTTTGCGTCCCGTTACCTTATCTTTTCAAATCGCGTAGCTTCGATCTTCAGCGTCCCCAGCTGTGTGCCGATGCGTGCCACGACGGGCGCATAAATACCGGAATGGCCCAAGGAAGCAAAAGAAATCGTTATCTTGCTGCGATTGGCAAGATAATCGATAGCCTTCTTACCCTTCTGATAGCCGGAAATCGGCACGAACTTTGCCGAGCAGATCACCGATTCGCCGGTAAAGCCCTTTGTGGTGAAGGATTCCGTGCCATTGAAACTCAATTTTAAATCGGCGCGCGTCTGCCCGTCAAAAACCTGAAGCGTACGATTGCACACAGCTTTGGGATCGTTGGTTGGAATCATGAGCGCGCTCAATGGATCACTGACATTCACCAGATCATTCGGTCCGCTCTCCACCCAGGGATCGCGCTTTTTGACCGGCGGCACATTTTCAGAAGCGATCACTTTGCCATCGGCAAAACGGATCATGGTGCTCTTATTTTTCCGCCCATGCTTGTAGGCGAGATCAAAAGCCGATGGCATGACCTTGCCCTGAGAGGAACTGCCACCGACATAGACCGTACCGTCGGTATCATCGAAAATCCGTGCAATGCCCGACGTTTTGAATCGTCCATTCACACCATAATTGGCACCCTTGACGATGGTTTCTATCGCTGAACGCGCAATAGAAAGACCAAACATCGAGATTTCATATTCGGTGCGATAGAGATCCTCAGCCCGGGCGCTGCTCATCGCAGATAGGCTCGCAATCGACAGCACAGTAAAAAAAGCGATTCCCCGCTCCCAAGCCTGCTTCTTCACCGTTTGTTCGAAATGCACCTGCTCGATCATGCAGATTTTCCTTTCGATTTATCAGCCCTGATAGCATTCACCCACATGAATGCTATATGGCAAATCCGAAACACATCTGCGAACCGATTCTGCTTTTCTGCCAGATGCGATTTTTATCTTTGAGCTTTCGCCTGTAGATCACTCCAAATCTGCTTTGGATTTTCGATTCATACCCACTGTCGAACAAGAAAAGCTGGCAAAGTTATGATCAGGAGGCGCAAAGGATACTGCAAACGACCGTAAATGCGCACCTTTCAAGCTTCAAAGCGGAATCTGTCTTGACTGTTTTCTCTCCTGTCACTATAGAAACGCGACTTTCCCAATAGGCCGCCTGTCCGAGATCGCGCGCCAGCAGCAGCAAACTGCTATGATTGCTTTGAATTCGGACATTCGGGTCGGGGCCTGAGAAACAAAAATTTGAAGGTGAGACCAAAATGTCCCGCGCTTGTGAATTGACCGGCACTTCGGTCCAGTACGGCAACAATGTAAGCCACGCAAACAACAGAACGCGTCGTCGCTTCCTGCCAAATCTCTGCAACGTTACGCTGATGTCCGAAGCACTCGGCCAGAGCTACCGTCTTCGCGTTTCCGCTTCTGCTCTGCGTTCGGTTGAGCATCGCGGCGGCCTCGACGCTTTCCTCGTCAAGTCTGACGACAAGGAACTCTCGCAGCGCGCGCGCCTGCTGAAGCGTCAGATCGTGAAGAAGCAGGCTGAAGTTGCTGCATAAGCAATCAGCTTTTTAAGTTTTGACAAAAAAGGCTGACAAACGTCAGCCTTTTTTGCTGGTTCCATCACCCAGGATAAAAAAATGCCTATGACAGGTTCTTCCTTTGCCCGGTTGATTCCGGCCATTTTTTGCATGTGCGCAGCGGTTGCTGCCTCCAACATTCTTGTCCAATATCCGTTTGAGCATTTCGGCCTTGGCGAGCTGCTGACCTATGGCGCTTTCACCTATCCGGTGGCCTTTCTCGTCAATGACCTCACAAATCGCCGTTTTGGACCCGCAGCAGCGCGCAAGGTCGTCTATGCGGGGTTTGTGCTTGGTGTCGTCATGTCGATCTGGCTTGCCACGCCACGCATTGCCATTGCTTCCGGTTCGGCATTTCTGATCGCACAATTAATGGACATCACTGTCTTCAACCGCCTGCGCCAGAAAACATGGTGGAAAGCACCTTTTGCCGCCGCCATGTTCGGCTCCGTTGTCGATACGGTGCTGTTCTTCTCCATCGCCTTTGCCGCGCAGTTTGCATGGATTGACACAATAACGGGCATGCCCGATTCGTCGCTTGCGGAGCCTGCCTCACTCCTTGGACTTGGCGTCCCGCTCTGGGCTTCACTGGCGTTCGGCGACTTCTTCGTGAAGGTTGTGATGGGAACGCTGATGTTGGTGCCCTATGGTGCCATTCTGGCGATTTTCGCGCCAGCGCTTTATGCCCCTGACAGGCTGAACACGACCAAGCGCTGATCGGAAACATGCCGGTCGGCGTACTGCCTTCACGTTCCGTTTATCTGAATGAAAATCAATTTCATTGCAGTGTTTTCATATCTATATACAGCACTCCGATAAGTCGGCACGAATGATATGCCGACTATCTTTTCTGAATTCGGCTCCTATATTGTTCTCAATAATCATAATCTGCATGGATTTATTTCCATCGCGGGCTTCGTGATTTTGGTGGATATATTTATATTTAGATAAGGGTAATTTAAATGTCTATTAACAAAGAAAAACGTCCACTCGCCATCATCACCGGCGCAAGTTCCGGCATCGGCCTTGCCAGCGCAAAAATGTTTGCGGATCGCGGCCACCCCTTGCTCCTGCTGGCGCGCCGTCTTGATGCGATGGAAAAGCTCAACCTGCCCAACACACTCTGCAAGTCCGTTGACGTGACCGATCGAAAGGCACTTGTGGCGGCAGTTCAGGAGGCCGAAGCAAAATTTGGCCCCGCCGATGTCATTGTCAACAATGCCGGTGTGATGCTGCTGGGCGATGCAACCAGGCAGAATCCCGATGAATGGGACCGCATGCTTGATGTGAACGTCAAGGGCCTGCTCAACGGCATTCATGCAGTCTCAAGCGGAATGGTCAAGCGCAAGCACGGCACCATCATCAATATCAGCTCGGTGGCAGGTCGCAAGACCTTCGCCAATCATGTGGCCTATACGGCCACGAAATTCGCCGTACACGGGCTTTCTGAAAACTTGCGTGAAGAACTCTCTCCGCATGACGTGCGCGTCGTGACAATCGCACCCGGTGCCGTTGAGACCGAGCTTCTCAGCCACACCAGTGATACAGGCATCAAAGCCGGCTATCAGGACTGGAAGAAGAGCATGGGCACGCCCGTGCTTGCAGCAGACGATGTCGCGCGCGCCATCGTCTATGCTTACGATCAGCCGCAGGGTGTCTGCATTCGCGAAATCGTTCTCGCAGCAACCCGCCAGCAGGCATAATGGCATAAAAAAGGGGCCGGTCCGGCCCCTTTTATCGATCTGTATTTTATCGTTTTCCTGCGCGGCGGCGCCCCTGCCCTGCGCCACCTGCCCCTTGTTCTTCGAACAAAGAGGCAAGCTGCTCGGTCATAGCACCGGCAAGCTCTTCCGCGTCCACAATCGTCACAGCACGCTGATAATAACGCGTCACATCATGGCCGATACCGATGGCAATCAGTTCAACCGGCGAACGCGTTTCGATCTCTTCGATAACCGCACGCAAATGACGCTCCAGATAATTGCCCGGATTAACCGAAAGCGTTGAGTCATCCACTGGTGCGCCGTCCGAAATCATCATCAGAATCTTGCGCTGTTCAGGACGTGCCAACAGGCGCTGATGTGCCCAGATCAGTGCTTCGCCGTCGATGTTTTCTTTCAGCAAGCCTTCGCGCATCATCAATCCGAGATTGTTGCGCGCACGACGCCACGGCGCATCTGCGCGCTTATAGATGATATGGCGCAGATCATTAAGGCGGCCCGGATTGGACGGCTTGCCACGACCAAGCCAGGCTTCGCGCGATTGTCCGCCCTTCCATGCCTTGGTGGTGAAGCCGAGGATTTCGACCTTCACACCGCAACGCTCAAGCGTGCGCGCCAGAATATCCGCACAGGTCGCTGCAACCGTAATCGGGCGGCCGCGCATGGAGCCGGAATTATCAATCACCAGCGTCACGACCGTATCGCGGAAATCTGTATCGCGCTCCATCTTGTAGGAAAGCGGCTGCGTGGGGTCGATCACGATACGCACAAGACGCGCACTGTCGAGATAGCCCTCTTCCAGATCAAAATCCCATGAGCGGTTCTGCTGCGCCATCAAGCGGCGCTGCAAACGATTGGCAAGCCTGCCGACCACACCCTGCAAATTAGAAAGCTGTTTATCGAGAAAGCCGCGCAAACGGCTCAGTTCCGCCTCATCGCAAAGATCGGTGGCTTCGACTTCCTCATCGAATTCACGCGTGAAAACCTTGTAATCGACATGCTCGGCAAAATTGGCGAAGGGCTGGTTCTGACGGCGCGTGTCACCGGGCGTTTCCGCGTCGACATCTTCGCTGTCATCCATATCGTCAGAGGAAGCGTCCGTGGCTTCCATCTCGCCCTGCTCGCCCTCTTCGCTGGAATTATCCGATTCATCACTTTCAGCGGAATCAGAACCTTCCTGGCTTTCGTCTCCGCCTTCCTCGTTTTCATCCGGATCCGGCGTCTGTTCGTTGTTATCGTCCTGCTCGTCGCTTTGCTCTTCCTGCGAAAGCTCCTCAGCCATATCCATCGAAGCGAGCATATCGCGCACAGTGCGCGCAAAGGCCTGCTGATCTTCAATATTTTCACCAAGGCGGGTAAGCGTGCTGCCGGCCTTCTGTTCGATCCATTCGCGCCACAGATCAAGCACAGGCCCCGCTTCGGCTGGTGCTTTGCGCCCGGTCAGCTTTTCACGCAGCAGAAGCGAAATCGCTTCCTCTAGCGGCGCATCATCCTTGTTGGTGACAGAAGAGAAATTGGCGCGGGCATATTTATCCGCCAGCATCACCGAAAGATTTTCGGCAACCCCGGCCATCGCGCGCGCACCAATGGCTTCCACACGCGCCTGCTCAACCGCATCATAAATCGCACGCGCCTGTTTGCCTTCCGGCGCAAGGCTTGCGTGTATGCGCGCATTGTGGCGCGCCTGACGCAGCGCCATGGAATCACCCAAACCCCGCGTAACGGCAAGATCATGCGCCGTCGGGCGCTTTGGCAGTTCAGGCAGACGGGCACGATTGCCAGTCAGCGCCGGACGGTCATTGCTGAAAGCCACTTCCAGCTCGTTCTCGCCGGAAATAGCGCGCATGGTCGCCGTCATCGCTCGCTTGAACGGTTCGGAATCCACCGGTCCGTTTTTACGCTCGCGCGAATTATCGCCTATTGCTGACTTCTGGCCCGACATCTGCCTATCCTGACTTCACAACACAACACCGCCGCCCGGTCTGGGCGGCAGGCATTATCCAACCTTATGCCAATACGATATTGGCAGCAGATTCTGGAAGTTCCTCACCGAAAGCACGCTGATAAAACTCAGCCACAGTCTGGCGTTCAAGCTCATCACACTTGTTGAGGAAGGTCAGGCGGAATGCAAAACCGACATCATTGAAAATGGCAGCATTTTCAGACCAGGTAATGACAGTACGCGGGCTCATCACGGTCGAAAGATCGCCATTGATGAAAGCCTGGCGGGTCATATCGGCCACGCGCACCATCTTGTTGACGATCTCACGGCCTTCCGCATTCTGATAATGCTTTGACTTGGCAAGAACGATGTTCACTTCGTTATCATGCGGCAGATAATTCAGCGTGGTGACGATCGACCAGCGGTCCATCTGCGCCTGATTGATCTGCTGCGTGCCGTGATAAAGGCCGGTCGTATCGCCAAGGCCAACCGTGTTGGCGGTGGCAAACAGGCGGAACGCCGGATGCGGGCGGATGACCCGGCTCTGATCAAGAAGCGTCAGACGGCCCGAGGTTTCCAGAACACGCTGGATCACGAACATAACATCCGGGCGACCGGCATCATATTCATCGAAAACCAGCGCGACATTGTGCTGATAGGCCCAAGGCAGAATGCCGTCCTTGAATTCGGTAACCTGCACACCGTCCTTGACGACAATGGCATCCTTGCCGACGAGATCGATACGGCTGACGTGGCTGTCGAGATTGATGCGGACACACGGCCAGTTGAGACGGGCTGCAACCTGTTCAATATGGGTCGATTTACCCGTTCCGTGATAACCGGAAACCATCACGCGGCGATTATAGGCAAATCCTGCCAGAATTGCGAGCGTCGTCTGACGGTCGAAAATATAATCCGGGTCCGTTTCCGGCACATAGGAATCGCCCGCCGCATAGGCTGGCACACGCATGTCGGAATCGATTCCAAACACGTCGCGTACCGAAACCGTTGTATCCGGCAAATTGGCTATATCCCGCTCAACCTTGTTCATCATGCCTCCAAAGCAGCAGGACTATCCCACCGCGACATTCAAATTCGATCAGGGAGCCTTGCGGTGAACCGGATGACGCCCTTCTGTTTCGTTGCGGGCATCCGTAATCGCATCCGCGCAAAAGCGCAGTAGATGAATGTCCGTCAGGGCATGGTCACGCCCTGATACTCGGCTTATAAAGCCCAGACAGGCTTTAGCAAAAACCTGCCGTCTTGAGCAATTGATAAGCCTGAATGACCTCACGAAATCTTTCTTCCGACCCGCGGTCACCACCATTTGCATCGGGATGGTGTTGCTTCACAAGTTCTTTATAGCGTGCCTTAATCATATCGCTAGTCGAATTTGCTTCAAGACCAAGTGTCGAAAGCGCTTTTATTTCCAAAGTACGCGGTTTGCGCGGTGCATTGCCCGCCGAGGCCGCTTTCGCACCCCGCACGAAGCCAAATGGATCGCGCATACGATTCTGATAGGCCGCAGACCCGGAACGACGCGTCGCCATATCAGGCGACGTGCGCGCAGACCCTGTCGAATTGGATGCGGTTGACCAGGTCGGACGATTGCCGATAATCGCATCCTTCTGGAACTTCGATATTTCCCCATCGGAAAGACCGGAGAAATAATTGAAATTCTTATTATATTCGCGGACGTGATCCACGCAGAAATGCAGATACTCACCCTCGCGCATACGCCCAACCGGCGCACGATGCGTACCAGGCTTATCGCAACCATCCCATTGGCAGCAGGGACCACTGGACTTCTTTTCCGCTTCCTTCTTGGGACGGATGCGGATGCTGTCGAAAAGTTTTGAGTGCGTTGTCATCGAATCAGATTATGCGAATTAAGAGTGGCTAAACAAGAATTGACATTTCGTCCCGAATGGTTTTGGCCATGACTTCAGGGCAAAATCGAATACAGATTGCAATTCCTGTGCGGATTTGCCCCACCGATTGTCGCCGGGGCGACGTCTATATGAGGCACAGCGTCTATATGGGGAGAACTGGCCCAAATGTCCATTCACAATAGCAAACAATCTTCGATGGAAGCAAAACTGCGTGCAGCTTTTGCACCCGAAAGACTTGAAATCATCAATGAAAGCCATCTCCATGCCGGCCATCATCACGAAGATCGTGGCAATCATGAGGTCTATGACGGCACCGGCGAAACACATTTTCGCGTGCGCATCGTGTCCGAAGCTTTTGCAGGCTTAAGCCGTGTTGCACGCCACCGCGCGATCAATGAGCTTCTGAAGCAGGAGCTGGATACCGGCGTTCATGCGCTGGCATTGGAGCCATCCGCTCCCGGTGAAGCCACACGCCGCTGATCGTCCTTATGCCTGAACCTTAAGCCATTTGCGCAAACGCCCCCGCGCATTGGCATAGGGTGAGGATGTATTGAACTGGATCATCCGACCCAGCGTATAGTTCTCATACCATTGAACGCCATATAGTTCGGCGTCTGTATGCGCCGCGATGAGCGCGACCAGCGCATTTTTCGCAGCTTCAAAGCGCAAAAGCAGGTCTAAAAAAGCCAGCGTCTCATAGTCACGGTAAAATTTTGCGGCAAGAGCGCCAAGTTCATTCCATTTAAAGCCCGTTTCTGGAAAATCGACCGCAAGCCGCTGATTACGGCGCTCACACCATTTAAGCACCAGCTCGTTCCATCCGACCAGATAGGCAACAAGATCATGCACGCTCATCAGCGTGCCCTTTGCATGGCCTTCCATGGTCTTTTGCATGGCCTGCTCGGGTTTTACACGCGCAAGATCAAGCTTGAGCCGGGCATAATTTGTTTCAATTGCCGCAAGCAGTTCCAGTTTATTTGAGGGCACAGCCATCAGGCGGAAAGACGCTCTTTCAGGAATTCCAACACCGCGGCAGGCGGTACGTCCTTGGCAATGAAAGATTGGCCGACACCGCGCGTCAAAATGAAGGTGAGTGCACCGCGCGCCACTTTCTTGTCCTGCGCAATGAAATCCATCAGCTTTTCAGCATCCGGCAGACCGCCCGGCACGTCATTGAGCGTGGTCGGCAGGCCAACGGCCTTCAAATGCGCTTCGACACGTTCTGCATCCTCAACGCCGCAAAGGTTCATCTTGACCGAAAAACGATGCGCAAGCGCCATACCGATGGCAACACCCTCGCCATGCACCAGACGGCTTGAATCGTAACCCGTTGCCGTTTCAAGCGCGTGACCAAATGTATGACCAAGATTAAGCAGCGCACGATCGCCATTCTCACGCTCGTCACGTGCCACGACCGCAGCCTTTGAGCGGCAGGACTCAGCAATGGCTTGCGCGCGCGCAGCCCCCCCTGCAAAGACGTCCTGCCAGTTCTTTTCAAGCCAGGCAAAGAAATCCGGGCGGTCAATCAGGCCATATTTGGCCACTTCCGCATAGCCTGCACGAAATTCACGTGGGCTCAGTGTATCAAGCACCTGCGTGTCGGCCAGCACCAGCTGCGGCTGATAGAAAACGCCAACAAGGTTTTTGCCATATTGCGTGTTGATGCCGGTCTTGCCGCCAACAGACGAATCCACCTGCGCAAGCAACGAGGTCGGCATCTGAACAAAATTCATACCGCGCCGCACGATACCGGCTACAAAGCCGGACAGATCGCCCACAACACCGCCACCAAAAGCCACGACCGCGTCACCACGCTCAAGCCTTGCGGCGAGCACAGCATTGGTCACGGTTTCCAGGGTCGAAAAGGATTTCGATTTTTCGCCGGGCGCCACGATAACAGGCGTGGATTCGATGCCCACACGTGCAAAACTTTCCGTCAAAGCTTCCAGATGTGCCTTGGCTACACTCTCATCGGTGACGATAGCCACACGAATGCCCGGCAGGCGCTTTGCAACTTCTTCACCCGCGCGTGCAATCAGACCTTTTCCGATCAGAATGTCGTAAGATCGCTCCCCCAGCGAGACCGGAACTGTCACACTGTCGGCGTTTAAAGAGGCACTCATGCAAATCGTCTCCCAATGCATGTCGTGGAAAAGTGGAAACCGGTTTTCCGATAACAACATGCGTAAAACAACAAATTAGAGCAAGCGTGGCATGTATGATCAGGCCCGCCACGCCCTATCATCAGGCCTGGCCCTTGCTCAGATGCGCGATCAGCGTATCGATCAACTCTCCCGCAATCACTTCCTTCTTATCGTCCCGCGTCATCACATGCAGATCAGCGAAAGCATAAACAGGATAACGGACCTCCATCAGCCGCTGCATCACGCCGCGCGGATCGTCATTTTTCAAAAGCGGGCGGTTCTGACGGCGCGAAACACGGTCCATCAGCACGTCAAGCTCAGCATTCAGCCAGATGGAAACACCGGCATGCGCAATCGCCTCACGGGTTTCGGCATTCATATAAGCGCCGCCGCCGGTCGCCAGAATCATCGGGCCATCATCGAGAAGCCGCAGGATCACCCGGCGCTCCAGATCGCGAAACTCTGCTTCACCATAGGTTTCAAACAGTTCAGGGATGCTCATGCGCGAAACGGTTTCTATTTCCGTATCCACATCGCGGAAAGGCAGACCGAGCATCGTTGCCACTTTACGACCGACTGTCGACTTGCCTGCACCCATCAGCCCAACAAGAACAACCACTTTTGTGCCAAGAAGCCGGCGAACGGCATCTGCCTTGTCGTTAAGATTTGTCTGATTTGCTGTACTGCTCATTGACCTCGTCCATTTATATCGGTTCCACATGAAAAACCGTGCGGCGTCAATTGCTTTCGTCGTCTAAAATGAACCGAAGAGGGCTTTTTATGCATAGAAACAGCCCGTCGCTGCTTTCGTAACACCCCTCCTTGCTTTCGTATCAATAGCACAGCATAAACGCACCATGCCCACGCTGACGCGCATTCTTCTGTTGCTCGCTGTCCTTGCTGCCATTGTCTATGGCGCAATGTTTTCCCTTGCCAATTTTGTAAAACCCACAACCCACGAAATAACGGTGGAGATTCCATCGTCGAAACTCAAACAGACCGTGGTGGCACCACCTGCGCCTGCAACACCGGATGACCAGCAGGCAACAAGCGAAGCGGGACAGGAATAAGATGCGTGCTTCACTGGCGATTGAAAATTTTCTTGAAATGATGAGTGCGGAACGCGGCGCTGCAAGCAACACGCTTGAATCCTACCGCCGCGATCTGGAAGCTGCGGCTGATGCGATGAAGACGCGTGGCGTCAATCTGGCAGAAGCCAGAACTGACGATATCCGTAATGTTCTTGATGGCATGTCGAGCGAAGGCTTTGCCGCCACCTCTCAAGCGCGGCGTCTTTCAGCGCTCAGGCAATTTTTTCGTTTTCTTTATGCCGAAGGCTTTCGGCAGGATGATCCAACCAGCATTATCGATGCCCCCAAAAAGCAAAAGCCGCTGCCAAAAATCATGAGCGTCGAGAATGTCGGGCGTCTTCTTGATCGCGCCGAACGTGAGGCGAAAGAAGCAACAGAGCCATCGGAACGCATCAAAGCCTTGCGCCTGCATGCACTGCTTGAAACGCTTTATGCAACAGGATTGCGTGTCTCCGAACTTGTCGGTCTTCCGGTGAGCGTTGCGCGCACCGATCACCGTTTTCTGATCGTGCGCGGCAAAGGGGCGAAAGATCGCATGGTACCCTTGTCGCAAAAGGCGCGTGAGGCTTTGCAGGCGTTTCTGGCACTGCGCGATTCCCTGCCCGGCTATGATGACAACCCGTGGCTCTTCCCAGCTTTCTCCGAAAGCGGCCATCTGGCGCGTCAGGTTTTTGGCCGGGAACTGAAAAATCTTGCTGCAAGAGCAGGGCTTTCAAGCGCCTCCGTCTCTCCGCATGTGCTGCGCCACGCCTTTGCCAGCCACCTTTTGCAAAACGGCGCAGACCTGAGAACCGTACAGCAATTGCTTGGACATGCAGACATTTCGACCACCCAGATTTACACCCATGTTCTGGAAGAAAGACTGCATAAGCTGGTAACTGAACATCATCCGCTTGCCGATTAAACGCTCTGCGGGTAAGAGGATTTCAGAAAAATTTGCAAGATGCGCGCGAAGTTAATATGTAAGACGCCGTAAAACAGCCGTTTTCTGGCATGTTTTATGCCCGATATCTCTGGAAACGCACAATAGTCAGGCCCGATGTATAACTATCTCGACTTTGAAAAACCCGTTGCCGACCTCGAAGGCCAGATCCTTGAGCTGAAAAAGCTCGCACAGGAACAGGGCAGCGTCGAGATGAGCGACGAGATCAGCCGTCTTGAGAAACGCTCGGCCGATGCACTCAAGGATATTTATCGCAAGCTGACGCCATGGCAGAAGGCGCAGATCGCCCGCCATCCTGATCGTCCGCATTGCCTCGAATATATCAGCCAGCTGTTCACGGAATTCACGCCACTGGCCGGCGACCGTCAGTTTGCCAATGACGAAGCCATTCAGGGCGGCTTTGCCCGCTTCAATGGCCTGCCCGTTGCCATTCTCGGTCAGGAAAAAGGCTCCGACACCAAGACCCGCCTCAAGCATAATTTCGGCTCGGCGCGTCCGGAAGGCTATCGCAAAGCCGTTCGCATTATGGAAATGGCTGACCGTTTCCAGCTTCCCCTCATCACTTTTGTTGACACCGCCGGCGCCTATCCCGGCGTAAGTGCTGAAGAACGCGGACAGGCGGAAGCCATTGCACGCTCCACGGCTGAGTGCCTCAAGCTGCGCGTGCCCGTCATCTCGATCATCATCGGTGAAGGCGGTTCGGGCGGCGCCATTGCGATTGCTGTCGCAAACCGCGTCTATATGCTCGAACATTCAATCTATTCGGTGATTTCGCCTGAAGGGGCAGCTTCCATTCTCTGGCATGATTCCACCCGCGCCAAGGATGCAGCCTCGAATATGCGCATTACCGCGCAGGATTTGTTTGATCTTAAGATTATCGACGGCATCATTCCTGAACCGCTCGGCGGCGCGCATCGCGGTAAAGATGCCGTTATTGCGGCGGCCGGGGACATCATCACCGCCTCATTGCGTTCGATGAAGGATGTTGACGGCGAAACGCTCAAACAGGAGCGCCGTCAGAAATTCCTCGATATCGGCCGTAATATTTAATTTACCATAAAATTCAAAAACTTGCTCCGGCGCAGCCCAAACTGCGCCGGATTTGCATCATGCCGCTATTTCCGCCATATTGCGGACACGCTGTTTTTTAGGTATTTGAGCAAGGATTTATCAACGATACCGAAAGGTTTTGTTGTTAATTTGCGAAGACTGAAAAGTCAGATTTCGAACAGGCTTGATGCGATATGAAGATCAGAACCGCACTTTTGGGAACTCTCATGGCATCCGCTTTGCTGGCGGGCTGTCAGGGTTCGTCCGTTTCCGATCTCAGCCTGCGGGCTGAAAAGCCGCTTCCGCAAAAGATCATTGCCAAGATGCAGGCAAAGGGCATGACCCGCACATCGCCGGTTATGGTGCGCATTTTCAAGGAAGAAGGCGTGCTTGAAGTCTGGAAGCAGAAAAACAACGGCAAGTACGACCAGATTGCATCTTACGAGATTTGCAAATGGTCCGGCAAGCTCGGTCCAAAGTTCATCGAAGGCGATCGTCAGGCGCCAGAAGGCTTCTACACCGTGCGCCCGGCTCAGATGAACCCGAATTCGCAATATCATCTCGCCTTCAATATTGGCTTCCCCAATGCCTATGACCGCGCCCATAACCGCACCGGTCAAAATCTGATGGTGCATGGCGCGTGCTCGTCATCGGGCTGCTATTCAATGACCGATGACAGCATCAGCGAAATTTACGCTTTCGGCCGCGACGCCTTTAAGGGCGGGCAGCGGGATTTCCAGATACAGGCCTTTCCGTTCCGGATGACTGCCGCCAATATGGCGCGTTACAAGAACGATCCGAATTACGGCTTCTGGAAAATGCTCAAGCAGGGCTACGATTCTTTCGAAGCGACGAAGGTACCGCCGAAGGTTGACGTTTGCGAAAAACGGTATGTCTTCAACGTACCGACACCAAACGGCCAGCCGCTTTCGGCAACCGACGCCTGCCCGCCTTCAGCAACAGCTGAATCGATGGCTTATACCTCGTCTTATGAAAAGACGTTCCAGTCCGCTTTCAGTGCAGCGCAGAAAAAGCCGGCACCATCCATTCAGGGCATCACGGAAGCGAAGCTTGTTTCGGCCTGGAGTGCGGCACGTGCACGTGGCGAAAAAGTAACGCGGGAACCGCCTTCGCTTTCACCAAGCTCGGCAGAAACCCCGAACGCACCGGATATTGCGCCAGCGGCAACGCCGATCTCGGCTGCGCCAACCACGGCTATTGCGGCAACGCCAGCAGTCGCCACCAACCCGGTTCAGGCGGCCAATGTGCCAGTGCCACAGCAAAACCCGGCCAATGTTTCGCCAATGACCACGGCAAGCACTGTTACAGACACCGTTGCGGCTAAAGCGCCTGAAAAGAAAAAAGCCTGGTGGAAGCTCGGCGGAAACTAAAGCGCAATGCGTGAAGAGATAGCTGTCTATGACTTAAGGGGGCTTAAATGCCCTCTTCCTGTTTTAAAAACCCGCAATCGCCTGCAAAACATGGCCTCTGGTTCGCTTCTCTGGGTGGAAACAACCGACCCTTTGTCGGGCATTGATCTTCCGCATTTCTGCACGCAGGAAGGCCACGCTCTGATCAAACAAGAGCGTGACGAAAAACTTTACCGTTTTCTCATTCAGAGAAAATAATCAGCGCGTTGAAAAGCCCGGAATAGCCAGTGGATTGTCCATCATTGCTGCCCGATCCGGGCGATCAATCCCCGCTTTGCCAAGAAATGCATCGAACAGTTCACGCACGTAACTCTCTGGCAAATCCTTGACGATCATCACCAAAAGCGTCTCATGCTCATCCTTCGGCCATTTTGGCAGACGAGCAGGCGGGTGGAAAATCTTCTGCACACCATGGATGACCAGCGGACGATCCGGGTCTTCGGCAATCTGCACAATGCCTTTTACGCGCAACAGCTTCTCGCCATGGGTTGAGCGCAGCAGATCAAGAAACATCTCGAATGTCGAAAACGGAATTGGGGCCTTGTGCCGCAGCGAAAAGGAACGGATCGCATCATCGTGGTGATGATGATGGTGGTCATGATCGCAATCAGGGCCGCACACATGGTCATGGCCATGATGATGGTGCGAATGGTCATGATCGTGATGATCATCATCTTCATAGGCTTCTGCATTCAGCCAGTGCTGCACATCTGCCGTCTTGGTTTCAGGATTATAAAGGCCGCATTCAAAGAGTGCAGCATAACCGGTGCGCGCATCAGAGGCTTCCAGAATGTCCGCACCCGGATTAAGCAGCTTCAATCTTGCCCTGAGTGCTGCAAGCCCGGCCTTTGCTTCGGGCATATCCGCCTTGGTAATGATAATGCGATCGGCCATGGCAGCCTGCTTGACCGCTTCCTCATGATGATCAAGCGTCGCCATTCCATTGACGGCATCAACGGTTGCAAGCACACCGTCAAGGCGGAAAGCCTGCATCAAAACAGGATGCCCCATGATCGAATGCAGCACCGGAGCCGGATCGGCAAGGCCTGTTGTTTCGATGATCACGCGCTTCAATGCCTTGATACGACCTGTCTGAAGACGATCAATCAGATCGGCCAGCGTATCCACCAACTCGCCACGCACCGTGCAGCACAGGCAACCATCGGCAAGCTCGATCACCCCTTCACTGGCTTCTTCAACCAGCAGATGATCAATGCTCACTTCACCAAACTCGTTGATAATGACGGCCGTATCGGTCAGCGCCGGGTCTTTGAGCAGACGATTGAGCAACGTTGTCTTGCCCGAGCCAAGAAAGCCGGTCAGTACAGAAACAGGGATTGGATGCGACATGATACGATCTTAATTGATTGAGGCGGCGGCACGCTGTGGGCGTGGCATCGGTACAGGAACCTGCGAAATATCAAGCTGGCCTACGCGGGTAATCTTTGCAGGCGGCGCGGAAACAAGCCCAACCTGAACCGGAACAGGCTCACGGGTCATCGCATGGATATAAGGCGAATTGAGCTGCAAATGCCCCTCGACATCACGGCCATCCCAGCGATCAGCCATGGCCTGCTGGCTGCAGATCGTCTTGCGCATATCCACCGCCTGATTGACGGCACTGCTGGCTGGCGGCACCATCGATCCTAATGTCGGCACACCGGCACCATTGCTGCGAAACGCATCCGTCATAAGCTGTGCAGCCTGCACAGCACGGGTTTCCTGACGGTCGGCCCCAAGCACAACGGCCAAAATAGTGCGTCCCTGACGTGTTGCGGAACTGGCAAGATTAAAGCCCGATGCACAGACAAAACCGGTTTTCATCCCATCAGCACCATCGAAGCGGCCGAGCAGAATGTTGTAATTGGCCTGTGGCTTCTTGCCGTCACCCGCATCAATCGCTTCTGTATTGAAATAATGCGCATATTGCGGAAACTCACGGCGCAGTTGCACGCCAAGCACAGCAAGATCGTGTGCGGTCGAATAATTGTTCGGATCATGCAAGCCATTCGGATTGGCAAAATGCGACCCGGTCATGCCGATGCGCTGCGCTTCCGCATTCATGCGCTTGACGAAACCGGCTTCGCTTCCGCCCACGGCTTCCGCAACGGCCACGGCCACATCATTCGCCGACTTTACCAGCATGATCTTGAGCGCATTATCGAGCGTCAATACCGACCCCGGACGATAGCCCATCTTGCTCGGCGGCTCTTTCGAAGCATTGACGGTCATTTTAACAGGCGATTCAAGCGTCAGCTGACCCGACTGAAGCGCGCGAAACGTGACATAAGCCGTCATCATCTTGGTCAGCGAAGCCGGATACCAGCGCTGGAAAGGATCCTGCGCAGAATAAACCTTGCCGGTCGCCACATCGACAGCAATCGATGGATTGGCCAGAGCAGCCGACAAAGTCAGGGCGGATAAAACCGCTGCTGCACCCAGGATTTTCAACGACTTCGCGATCATTTGTAGTTCCAATCAGCAAGGGCCTTAAAAGCCTGCGAATATATCAGTCAAAAAGCAAGATTTGCACTGCTCTTATCTATGCCATGTGGCAACCAAAAGGCAAATAGCGCATGCGCGGAAAAGTGGGAACCGGTTTGCCGATAACGCATGCGTGAGGAATAATCCCTGAAGCGCCAGGCGCTTTAGGGATTGCCCGCTTTCACCGAAACGTCATATTCTCCCGACATCTGCTTATTGAGAATCTCAGGATATTTCCGAAATGCCAGTGCTTAATCGTGTCGTCGAAACTGAAAGCCAGATCGCCGCATGGCGCCGCCATCTGCATCAGAACCCGGAACTGCTTTATGATGTTCACGAAACGGCGCGTTTTGTGGAAGAAAAGCTGAAATCTTTCGGCTGCGATCTGGTTGAAACCGGCGTTGGACGCAGCGGCGTCGTTGCGGTCATCAAGGGCCGCCATGGCGATGGTCCGGCCATTGGCCTGCGCGCCGACATGGATGCGCTGCCGATCACCGAGACCAGCGGCGTTGAATGGGCATCCAAAAATCCGGGCAAAGCGCATTCCTGTGGCCATGATGGTCACACATCCATGCTGCTGGGCGCTGCACAATATCTGGCTGAAACCCGCAATTTCCGCGGCTCTGCTGTTGTGCTGTTCCAACCGGCTGAAGAGGGTGGCGCTGGCGCGCTGGCCATGGTTGAAGATGGCGTGATGGATCGCTTCGGCATTTCGGAAGTCTATGGCGTGCACAATCTTCCGGGCCTTCCTGTTGGCCAGTTTTCGATGTGCAAAGGCCCAATCATGGCCGCAACAGACGAGTTCGACCTGTTCATCACCGGACGCGGCGGCCATGCAGCCCAGCCGCACCGCACAATTGATCCGATCCTTGCCGGGTCGCAACTGCACCTTGCCATTCAGGGCATTGTGGCGCGCAATATCGATCCGCTCGATTCTCTCGTGATCTCGGTCACGAAGTTTCATGCGGGCGAGGCCTATAACGTCATTCCTGAAACGGCCAAGCTTTCGGGCACCGTGCGAACCTTGAGCAAGGAAACCCGCGCCTATGCAGAGCGCCGCATTCGTGAAGCGGCAGCGGGCATTGCAGCTGTGACCGGTGCAGACATTACGGTTCGCTACAAAAACAACTATCCTGTCACCTATAACCACGCCGAGCAGACCGATTTTGCGGCGCGCGTGGCAAAAAATGTTGCAGGCGAAGGCAAAGTGAAAACCGATGTCGCGCCGATGATGGCCGCAGAGGATTTTTCCTACATGCTGGAAGCACGCCCCGGCGCTTATATCTTCCTTGGCAATGGTGACACGCCCGGCCTGCATCACCCTGCCTATGACTTCAACGACGCAGCCATTCCTTATGGCGTGAGCTATTTTGTGTCGGTGATTGAAACCGCGCTTGCCGCCTGACGTCGAGAGCATTTGATGTTTTGAGTGAATCGCTGAAAATGCTCTTTTTATTAAGAGAAAATGCGCCTCCCCCGCTTTTTGCGGGGTTGGCGAATGGCACGAAAAACAGTATGTGTCGAAAAATGCTTAGCTTAGAGCGCATCCCGAAACGGGCGAAGCGGTTTTCGGATTAAGATGCGCGTTGAATAGTTATTTTGAGCATTCAGATTGCTGGTCCCGTAGCTCAGTAGGATAGAGCGCAAGATTCCTAATCTTGAGGCCACTGGTTCGAATCCAGTCGGGATCACCACCGTTTCCTCATCCTTCATAGGGCCAATTGGCTTGTGAAAACACACCGCCATCGACCCATAAAGTTTGCCCGGTTACAAACTGCGCGGCATCGGATGCAAAAAACAGCGCTGGACCACAAATATCATCCGCAGTGCCCACCCGTCGCAGCGGCGTAATGCGGCTCCATGTGCCTGCATAATCCGGCTGCTCCTGTGCTGTGCGTTCGTTGAGAATAGCGCCGGGTGCCACGCAGTTCACCCGAATGCCGTGTGGGCCCAGTTCAACCGCGGAAACCTTGGTGAACTGCTCGATACCACCCTTGGAGGCCGTATAGGAAACCAGTTTCGGAAAAGCCAGTTTGTTGCAGCCAGAGCCGATATTAATGATCGATCCGCCCTTGCCCACATCGATCATCCGCTTGGCTGCGGCCTTGGTGTTGAGAAAACAGCCCTTCATATTGGTGCGGATAACATCGTCCCAGCCCTCTTCGGAAAGCTCCAGCAAGGTGCTCCATACCTGAATACCGGCATTGTTGATCAGCACATCCGGCGCATCGCCATACCAGCTGCAAACCTCGTCAAAGAACTCTTCAACCTCCGCGCCAAGACCCACATCGCATTCAAGCCCAAGTGCCTGACCACCAGCCGCTTCAACCGCCTGCATCAATGTGTCTGCCGTATCAACATCACCCCGGTAGCTGAAAGCAACCGCATATCCCGCTCTGGCCAGAGCCAGCACGAGATGCCTTCCAATGCCGGTGCTTCCACCTGTGACGACTGCAAACCCACTCATAAAATTCCCTCCCAAAGAATATCGAAAAGGAATTTAATCAAAGTTCGGCAATGGTAAAGCTGAGAAATTGGAAATATCAATTTTCCCGAAAGAGGAGAGCAAGATGAACCCCGATATTGAAACTGCCAATGGCGCCTGCCACTGCGGAACGGTTCGCTTTCGTGTGAAGCTTTCCGATGGTCTTCACACGGCACGCCGCTGCACCTGCTCCTATTGCCGGATGCGCGGCGCTGTCGCCGTTTCTGCCGAACTCAATGGCGTTGAAATTCTGGAAGGCAAAGAGGCGCTGACGCTCTATACATTCAACACAGGAGCCGCGAAGCACTATTTCTGCTCGAAATGCGGGATCTACACCTTCCACCAGCGCCGTTCAAACCCACAGCAATATGGTGTCAACGTTGCCTGTCTCGAAGGCATTTCACCCTTCGACTTTGCCAGTATTCCGGTCAATGATGGCGTAAACCACCCATCTGACAATCCGAAGCGCAAAGGGTCTGGCATTGCTGGCTATCTGCATTTTGAGCCAGTTGTGGATGAAGATTAAATCCTTGATCGCCGCTTCTGTTCATTTTTCTCCCATGAAAACACAAAAGGCGGCAGCGGGTCGAGACCGCGAATAATATCCGCACCCTTTTCGCCGACCATGATGGTCGGCGCATTGGTGTTGCACGACGGAACACGTGGCATGATCGAACTGTCGCACACCCGCAGACCTTCAAGACCGCGTACTTTGAGCTCCAGATCGACAACAGCCATCGCATCTGTCCCCATCCTGCAGGTGCCGACCGGATGATGATCGGTCTTGGCATTGGCACAGGCATAATCGAACAGATCATCATCACTGACGACCTTTGGGCCCGGTAGACGCTCGGCCATGACATAAGGTTTCAATGCATCCTGGCTCAGGATTTCGCGCGCGATCTTCAGGCCTTCCAGCGACATTTTGCGATCATGCGGATCGCTCCAGTAATTGGGGTCAATCAGGGGTGCTGCAGCCGGATCACTGGAAGCCAGCCGCACGGTGCCACGCGAGCGCGGATGCAGATAAGCGGAATTAAGCGTGACGCCTGCATTTTTGAGCTTCTCAACACCCGCCTCAATGCCCGAACCAAGCCCCAGATGAAACTGGATATCCGGTGAGCGGGCATCCGGGTCCGCATACCAGAAGCCGCCGGTTTCAAAGAGGCTCGATGCCACCGGGCCAGAGCGCAAAAAGATATATTGCAAGCCCGCGCCCAGCGTCCGGTGCAATTTCACCACGCCATCATAGGTGTGATCGCCCGTACATTCGGCAATGACAAACAGATCAAGATGATCCTGCATGTTCTCACCCACACCCGGCAGATCATGTTTTACATTCACGCCCACTTTTTTAAGATGATCGGCAGGGCCGATGCCCGATTGCAGCAGAAGTTTTGGTGAACCAATGGCACCGGAGGAGACAATCACCTCGCGGTTTGCGCGCAAAACCTCGCCGCTCATCAGCGTAACACCGGTGACTAGGGTGTTTTCCAGATTGACCGCGCGCACCGGCGCATTCATCCGCACGGTCAGATTTTTGCGATCCCTGATCGGTGTGAGATAAGCAAGGGATGCCGACGAGCGACGGCGATTGCGCTGGGTGAGCTGATAAAAACCGACGCCTGCCTGATCACGACCATTAAAATCCGCATTATACGGAATGCCGAGTTCTTGACCCGCGCGGATATAGGCATCACAGATAGGCAGCGGCGCTGAAGGCATCGAAACGCCAAGCGGCCCGCCATAGGAATGAAAATCATCGTTGAACCGCTGATTGTCTTCAGCGCGTTTGAAATAGGGCAACACATGGCGATAGTCCCAGCCGGTACAGCCGTCCTCATTCGCCCAGAGATCATAGTCGACTGCATTGCCACGCGTGTAAATCTGCGCATTGATGCTGGATCCACCGCCGATGACTTTTGCCTGCGTATAGCGCAAAACACGATTTTTCAGATGTTTTTGCGGAACGGTCTCCCAGCCCCAACTGGCCACCCCCTTTGTCATCTTGGCAAAACCGGCAGGCATGTGAAACAGCGGATTCCAGTCGCTTCCACCGGCTTCCAGCAGCAGCACTTTTATCGCTGCCTCTTCACTCAATCGATTGGCGAGAACACAACCGGCAGGACCGCCACCAACGATGATATAGTCATACTTCATGCGTTTCTCCTCCCGAGAAACTAAAGCTTCGCAATCGACAGGCCGCCATCGACATTGATCGCCGAGCCTGTCGCAAAAATGAAATCGCCACTGGCAAGTTGCGCCACAATCGCACCGACATCGCCTGCCTCTCCCCAGCGTTTCATCGGCACCAGACCGCCTTCGATCAGTCCGTCATAACGCTCGGCAACACGCGCTGTCATATCGGTGCGGATGATACCAGGACGCACCTCAAACACGCCGATCCGTGCTTCGGCAAGACGCAGCGCTAGCCCCTGCACGAAAGCTGTCAGTCCCGCTTTACTGATGCAGTAATCAAGCCTTTCGGGCGAAGTCATCACCGATGAAACCGAACTGATCGTCACGATACTGCGCGGAAAACGCACATCCGTCACCGCCAGCATGGATTTCACCACCGCTTGCGTAAAAAACACTGTGCCGCGCAGGTTCACGCTCATAATCGTGTCGAAATTCTCAAGCTTAAGCCCAAGAAAATCCCCGCGCTCGACTGAGCCCATGCCAGCATTGTTGACGAGACAATCAATGCCACCCAGCGCCTTCACTACGGCTGAAACCGTCGCTTCATGCGTTTCGACACAAGCCAGATCGCTTTCAAAGAAAACCACCCTTCCCCCAAGCCCGCGCAATTCATGGATGACCGCCTCGTCACGCTCTCGGTCGGTAATCGCCAGATCGAACCCTTTGGCGGCCAAGGCGCGCGCGATGCCAAGCCCGATCCCGCGCCGCCCGCCAGTCACCAGTGCCACTGGTCTTTGACGGTTCATAGGAGCCTCTCCCGGTTCAGGTAATCAGCAACGCGCAGAGCCTGCGCGGCAATGGTCAGCGCAGGATTGACCGCCGCCGAAGTCGGCAGAAATGACGCATCGACCACGTAGAGATTGGGATGGTCATAAGCACGGCAATAAGGATCAAGCGGCGCAGTTGCGGAATCATTGCCAATCCGCACCGTGCCGCATTGATGCGATGGTGTTCGCCTGTCGAACGCCCGCGACAGCACGATTGGAAACCCTGCCTGCTTGAGCGCAGATTTGAGCTTATCAACCAGCATCAGATGCGCCTTCCAGTTGGAACGCACCCAATGCAGAACGATGCGATCACCATCCACGCTCAAGCGACTTTCCGGCGATGGCAGATCTTCGCTCATCGCGTAAAAATCAATCGTATGCCCGGCAATGCGGTTTAAAAGCCATTCCGGCACCTGGCGCATGTTGGATTTCAGGATCGCGCCCGACACCCGCCCCAGCAACTGCACATTGCCAAGCGGCGGCCCACCCGCCCCATCGCTTAGATAGTAATCGTTGAAGCCAAAGGTCTTCTGATAAACGCTGTCATTGCGATAATGCGGATCAAACCCAATCACCGCACTGGCATTGTGGTTCATGAAATTGCGACCGACCTGATCGGAACGGTTCGCCAGTCCCGAACGCAGCAAAAGCGCTGCCGACTGCACGGCTCCCGCTGAGAGAATGACCAGCTTTGGATGCAGGACCAGCGCCTCGCCATTCTTCACATAATGAACTTCTGTAATGGTTTTACCATCGGGCCCGGTTTCAAGCTTTATTACCCGCGCGGATGTTTCAAGCCGGACATTCGGATGTTTAAGCGCTAGTGCTAACGGACAAGTTTCCGCATCCATTTTGCCGTCATTGCTGTTGGGATGCGCATCCCACGGCGTTTTGGCCTTCGCCAGCCAGCGATCAATATCAACGCCCAATGGCAAGGAAGCCGGATGCAGCCCTGCTTTCTTCAGCCGTGCGCGCAGATCGGCAATCGGACGTTCATCCCGGATTGCCGGATAGGAATAGGGCTTTGAATGATAGGGTTCAGTGGGGTCATCACCCAATTCACCGCGCACCTGAAAAAGCTCTTCCGCCTTGCAATACCAGGGCTCAAGCGCGTCGTATGAAAATGGCCATGCGGGAGACACGCCTTCCAGATGCACCAGCTCCTCAAAGTCCTCGCGCCGATAGCGCACCAGCACTGCGCCATAGAATTTGGAATTGCCGCCGACATTGTAATAATTACCGGGATTAAACGGCGTACCATCCGTCTCATACCAGAACTCTTTCGGGCGAAAGAAACCACGCTGGAAAATAGCGCGCGGGTCGCGGTTTTCCGGCCTGTCCGGCAAATGCTCCCCTGCCTCAAGAATAAGGATGTCAGCACCTGATGCGCTCAGACCGGCGGCTATGCTAGCACCGCCGATACCCGATCCGATGATGACAATATCCGGCTGTCCTCCCAAAGCCGTCACTCCTATTTTCCTTGCGGCATCCACCAGCCCGTCCGCGCACCGATATGCATGTTGAGCGTCTTGGTTTCGGTATAGTCCTCCACCGCATGACGGCCCAGTTCGCGGCCGAGACCCGACTGGCGATAACCGCCAAAAGGCAATTCCGGCGTGCCATCCATGAAAGTGTTCATCCAGACCGTACCAGCCCGCACCTTGCGGCCAATGTTCATGCAGGTGTCGAAATCGCGGCTCCACACGCCAGCCGACAAGCCATAATCAACCGCATTGGCAATCGAAATTGCCTCATCCACCGTATCAAAAGACAGCACCGACAGAACCGGCCCGAATACTTCTTCACGCGCAACGGCCATGTCGGCTTTCACACCCGCAATGATGGTCGGTCCCATATATTGGCCAAGGCCGAGATCCAGCACATCCCCGCCATGGGCAATGGCAGCACCCGCCTTTTTAGCCTGTTCGACATAGGCGCCAACCTTGCTCAGATGCTGTGGCGTGATAATCGCGCCCACCTGCGTGTTGACATCCAACGGATCACCGACGATAACTTTCTTCGACAGATCAGCGACCCGACCGACAATCTCATCGACAATTGAGCGATGCACGATCAGTCGCGAACCGGCATTGCAACACTCGCCCGCATTGAACCATGCGCCGAACACGGCCGCATCGATAAAGGCATCCATATCCGCATCCGGGAACAGGATTTGCGGATTCTTACCACCAAGCTCCAGCGATACTTTCTTGAGCGTCTGCGCCGCATTGGCCATGGTCAGCTTTCCAACACCTGTGGAGCCTGTGAACGACACCATATCCACTTCCGGATGCGTGCTCATATGCTGGCCGACATCAGCGCCCGTTCCGGTGATGATGTTGACGACACCGTCAGGGACGCCTGCTTCGGCCAGAATTTCGCCGAGTAACAATGTTGATCCGGAAGTCAGCTCCGAAGGTTTTACGACTGCCGTGCAGCCCGCGGCCAATGCAAATGGCAGCTTCTGGCCCACGATCAGGAACGGGAAATTCCACGGCGTAATGATCGACACAACACCAATCGCCTCGCGCAGCACGACACCCAACGTGCCATCACCCAAATTGTTGTAGCTTTCACCGTGCAGATCGCGCGCAAGCGCTGCCGCATAGCGCCAGATGTCAACGGAGCCGGCAATTTCGCCGCGCACCTGAGAGATGGGTTTGCCCGCTTCAATCGCATCGAGATAGGCGAGTTCTTCCGCCCGTGTTTCAATCAGATCAGCGGCTTTCAGCAAGATCAGCGAACGCTGCGATGCCGTTTTTGACGACCAGCGCCCGTCATCGAAAGCCTTACGCGCGCTCGTAACCGCGCGTTCCACATCTGCCTTGTTGCCAGCCGGATAGCGGCTCACCGTGACGCCATGGCCGGGCGCTACACGTTCAAGTGTCTCGCCGCTTTGACTGCCAACCCATTTGCCATCGATCAGCATCGAGAATTCGCGAACTTCAAGCCCGTTCAGCGGCTGTGGTTTAACGACTACGCTCATCACCATTTTCCTTCAAAATTCGCTTCGCGCTTTTCGGTAAACGAGCGCACGCCTTCTTTCAGATCGTCGGTCTTGGCGACAAGAATGGACCCCAGCGCCTCGACTGCCGTGCCATTATCCTCACCATTGGCGACCGACAGCATCAGTTTGGAAATTTCCAGCGCAGCCGGTCCGCGTTTTGCCACCCGCGTCGCATAGTCTTGCGCGGCTTTTAACGCCTCGCCCGTCTCCACCACAGCATCGACCAACCCGTGCGACAGCGCTTCCTCGGCCGTGAACATTTCGCCCCCCAGCACCATACGGCGCACAATCTGCGCACCAAAGCGGCGCACGAGGCGCTGCGTGCCCGACCAGCCGGGGATCATGCCGAGCGATGTTTCCGGCAGGCCGATTTTTGCCTGACGCTCAGCAATGCGGATATCGGCAGCACCCGCCAGTTCCAGACCGCCACCCAAAGCATGACCATTCATCGCTGCAATCAGCGGCACACGCAAAGTCGCAAGCCGCTCGAACACACGATGCCCATAGCGCACCCATGCATGACCGAATTCTTGCGGTTCCATGCCGCCCCAAGCTTTGATGTCGCCGCCTGCCGAAAAGGCCTTGCCTTCGCCAGTCAGGATCGCAACCCGCACGGAGCCATCGGCTTCCACCTGATCACAGGCCGCAGACAATTCCTGCAAAAGCTCAATATCAAACGCATTAAGCTTTTCGGGCCGCTTGATAAGCATGACTGCGATGTGGTTCTCGATTTTAATCTCAATCCGTTGAGCCATTTAAGCCTCCAGCTTTCGTGCAGGCTTTTGCGGCAATTCAAGCCCTATCGGCTCGTCACGAAACAGTGCCTCATCCATGCGTTTAAGCTGATCCGAAACAATCAGCGGAAACTCAGCCTGATCGAGAATATGCGTCTGCAAATCCACACCCGGCGCGATCTCGGTGAGCACAATGCCTTCTGGCGTGAGCTTTAAAACCGCGCGCTCGGTGACATAGGTAATGTCCTGCCCCTGCTCGACACTGCGCGCACCGGAGAAAGTAACATGCTCAACCTCATTAACGAACTTTTTGAGCTTCCCTTCCTTCTCGATCACCAGCTTACCGTCAGCGACCGACAATTTCGCCCCTGCATTGAACATGCCGGAGAAGACGATCTTCCTGGCCCTTGCAGTAATATCAACAAAACCGCCAGCACCAGCCGTCACATGCGGACGGAATGACAGCTTCGACACATTGACCGAGCCATCGCGTCCGATCTCAAGGAAGGACAGAAGTGAGGCATCAAACCCCGCGCCCTGAAAATAGGTGAACTGATAAGGTGACGGCATATAAGCATCCGCATTGGACGCACAGCCAAAAGCAAAGTCGAGAAGCGGCACGCCGCCAACTGCACCCTGCTCAATCACCCAGGTAACGGCACCATGCAGCCCTTCTTCCAACAGAATGCGCGGTACATTGGCGGAAATGCCGAAGCCGAGATTGACCGCACTTCCGGCCTGTAACTCCTGTGCGACACGCCGCGCAATCGCCTTCTGAATATTGAACTCGGCCAAGCGGAACGTATCGAGCGGACGGAAAATTTCGCCTGAAATTGCCGGATCATAAAGTGTCTGTGTTGTCTGCTTCTGATCGGGATCAACCACGATATAATCAACCAGAATGCCCGGCACGCGCACATCATGCGGTTTCAGCGTGCCCTCCTTGGCGATACGCTTCACCTGCGCAATGACGATGCCGCCATTGTTACGCGCAGCCAGCGCCTGATCCAGCCCACCAAGATATGCGCCCTCATGTTCATAGGTGAGATTGCCGCGTTCATCCGCAGTGGTGGCGCGGAGGATCGTCACATGCGGCACGATATTGGGAAAATACAGCCAGTCTTCGCCTTCAAAACTGACCTGCTTGACCACCGGCTCTTCACGCGCCTTGTCGTTCATTGCTGATCCCTGACGTTTGGGATCAACGAAAGTATCAAGCCCCACTTTGGTCAGTACACCAGGGCGCTTGGCAGCTGCCTCACGATGCATGTCGAACAGAATGCCCGACGGAATATTATAGGCGGGAATCTCGTTATTGGTGATCATCTGCCAGATCAGCGGCGGTTCGGCGCTGGACGGTCCTGAGGGATAAGAACCGCCGATGATCTTTTTCAAAAGCCCCTTTTTGGCGATGTAATCAACGCCCTTGATGCCGCTCATATCGCCCGCAGCGATCGGGTGCAGTGTGGTGATATTTTGCGGGTGGCCGGTTTCATCAAACCGCTCGCCAATCGCTTTCAGCATCATATCGGGACAGCCGAGGCCACTGGATGAAGAAACAGAAACGACAGCACTGTCGGGAATAAGCGATGCTGCTTCCGCAAATGAAATATGTTTGCTCATAATTTTCAAAGTCCTGAATGAACAGCGGTTGCCTTGCCGGTCTTTGCAGCCTCAAGCACGGCGAGCCCGGTCGCCAGCGACCAGATGCCATCCTCCAGAGTTGCGGAAGGCTGGCCTTTGCCTGCAATGGCATTATGGAAAGCCTGTAAGGCCGTTTCGTAGAGATTCTTCTGGTCGAGCGGCAATTCGTGCTCGCCATTTTGATCACGCAGAATGACGGTCCCCACAGGCTTCTGCGTCATGACATTGCGTGCAATGAGCGAGCCTTCACGCCCATGCACTTCAAAGCCGGTTTCCGCATATTTGGTGGTGAAAGCATCGTGGAACTGGGCAATCGCGCCAGATGGAAAACGCAAAACGCCCATCACGCCATCTTCCAGCCCTTCGCCGCTTAAACCGCCCTGCTGGTTGAAAGCCAAAGCTTCGACTGGGTTTTCACCCAGCACAAAACGCAATGTATCGACATCATGCACGGTAATATCGAGGATCACACCGCCGCCCGCATCGGGCCGTTCAATGCGCCAGCCCTGCAAATGCGGCGGCAGATAAACCGCGTGAAAAACCCGCGCGCCGAGCACCTTGCCGATCTTGCCTTGAGCAATCGCATCACGCATGGCGCGGTGGCTTGCAGCATTGCGCAAGTGATGATTGGTGGCTGCCACCACACCAGCCTCACGCACGGCGTCTAGCATCTGATGCGCGTCGCCAATCGTCAGCGCCAGCGGCTTTTCACAGAGGATATGCTTACCCGCTTGTGCTGCTGCAATCGCCTGATCGCGGTGCAGTTCATTGGTGGTGGAGATATAGACAGCGTCAATTTCAGGATCATTCAACAGCGCATCAAGGCTTGTTACAGAGCGGGCAATCCCATTCTCACGGGCATAGGCCTCGCCACGTGTAGCATTGGTGCTGTAAACGGAAACAACTTCGCCACCAGTCGCGCGAATGGCACTGATGACCCATTCTTTTGCAATGGTGCTTGCGCCTATAAGGCCCCACTTTGCCATGCGAATTTCTCCTCCTTTTTAGACTGCGTACCGCAACTTGCACGCACCGCAAGACGCACCGACAAGCGCTGCGCCTCCGCCTCCACCCGTTCTGAATTGATCTGTTTCAGCAAAAGCTGCGCCGCACGTTCTCCCAGACCTTGCGGATCAACAGCCACAGTTGTCAGTGCCGGAACAGCGGTCTTTGCTTCGATCACATCGTCAAAACCAACCACCCCGAAATCGCGGCCCGGTTCCAGATTTGCGGCACGCAAACCATCGCAAACGCCAAAAGCTACAGCATCATTGAAACACACTGCTGCCGTCGGTTTCGTGCTCTGCCGCAACATGCGCTCAACTGCTTCCACACCGCCAGCCCGCGAGGGTGCTGAGGTAAAGACCAGCGCATCATCAAACACCAAGCCCGCCTGCTCAAGTCCCGCACGATAGCCCGCAACTCTTTCGCTAAAAACAGCCGTGTCCGCATAGCCGCCCATGAAAGCAATGATGCGATGGCCCAGTGAGAAAAGATGCTCGACCGCCTTTGCCACGCCACCACGATTATCCGAAACAATCGACGACACACCAGATCCCGGCACATCGCGCACCATCTGCACAACCGGAAGGCCGCTTTTTGCCAATGGTTTCAGATCACCAGCCTCGGTGCCGCGGGCAGGCGAAACGATCAGCCCCGCAATGCCATGCTCGCGCATCGAGGCAATCACCTCGCGCTGGCGATCAATGCTTTCCGCCGTATTGGCGAGAAACTGCACATAGCCTGCCGACTGCATGACACGATCAACACCCACCGCAAGCTCGGCAAAAAAGCTGTTGGTCAGATCATTGACCACAAGCCCGATGATCTTCGATTTCGACTGCCGGAGATTGGCCGCCGAGCGGTTATAAACATAGCCGAGCTTGTCGATTGCTTCCTGAACTTTTGCGCGGGTCTCAGCACGCACCAGCGGACTGTCACGCAGAACAAGCGACACGGTTGACTTCGACACGCCAGCCTCGCGTGCAATATCAATGACCGTAATGCTGCTCTTGCTCATGCCAAACTCCTGTTCCCATCATTTAATTGGAACGTTCCAAATTTGTCAACGATTTTAAACCACACCTGATTGAGCGCGAAACAAAGCTGAAAATGCTGCGGAAAAATCAAAAAATGCGATCAATTTTCGACTTTCCCGTAAAATAGATGCCCATTTTTCGCATTTCACAAATTATCCGCCATTAAGACATAATCGCGCCTTATTTAATCCCGTCTTGATATTTGGAACGATATAAATTATTCATGTCGTCGTGGAGTTGGAGGATTGACATGAGTGCATTATCGGAAAACGTGCTATCCCTACCCTTTGCAGACGGAAGCGTAAAAGCCTATCACTTGCGTGGCACCCCGACACCGCGCCCCGCCTCTCCTCCGAAATTCAATCGCATCGCTTATGCGGCAGCACATGTGGTTTCAGACCCGCTCAGAGACAGCACGCCATGGAATGCTCCGGCGATTGACTGGGATGCGACCATGGCTTTCCGCCATCACCTCTGGAGCCTTGGCTTTCAGATCGCGGAAGCAATGGACACATCACAGCGCGGCATGGGCCTCAACTGGGCTGGTGCACAGGAACTCATCCGCCGCTCGCTCACAGAAAGCAAAACCGTGAGTGGCGCCGATCTGGCATCCGGCGCAGGCACCGATCATCTTGATCCGGCGGAGGCAAAAAGCCTTGATGATGTGATTAAAGCCTATGAAACACAGGCTGAATTCATCGAAAAACATGGCGGTCGTTTCATTCTCATGGCCAGCCGCGCGCTCGCCCACATTGCCCGTTCACCCAACGATTACATCAGGGTTTACAACCACATCCTCACAAACGCGCGCGAAAAAGTGGTCCTGCACTGGCTGGGCGATATGTTCGACCCACAGCTTAAAGGTTATTGGGGTTCGGACAGGTTTGAAGACGCACTTGATACAGTCATCGGCATTATAGAAACCAATAGCGACAAAGTAGAAGGCATCAAAATTTCACTGCTCGAAGAACGCTATGAGATCGCGCTGCGCAACCGCCTGCCGGATGGCGTTCTGTGTTTTACGGGCGATGATTTCAATTACGCACCATTGATCGAAGGTGATGGCAACAAGCACAGCCATGCGCTGCTTGGGATTTTTGATGCGGTTGCACCACAGGCTTCAAGCGCCCTTACCGCCCTTGCCAAGGGTAACAATGCAGGCTTCCGCGCGATCATCGAACCGACCGTGCCCCTATCGCGCAAAATTTTTGAAGCCCCCACACAATATTACAAGGCAGGCGTTGTATTCCTCGCCTGGCTCAATGGGCATCAGACCCATTTTACCATGCCTGCCGGGATGCAATCAGCCCGTGGCATCCTGCATTATGCGGAGATTTTCCGCCTGGCAGATCAGGCCAATGTTCTCGACCAGCCCGGCCTTGCAATCCAACGCATGAAAAATCTGCTTACTTTGCATGGCATAGAATAGAGACAATCAAAGACTTATAAAGCTTTATAAAAAAACACCTTCCTCATACAAAAATGCCATGGCGCATCCAAAGCGATGTGTGATCACGCACGTCCTCACTTCCCAATATACGGCCAGCTATAAGATAAATATTTAAATCAATAATGCTTGATTTTTATCCCAGCATCTCACTAGAATAAATTAAGTCTTTATTAAGTATTGCATACATTTAAATTATAAAATTCTAAATGAGAGCTGTATATTCCATGTCAAAATATAAGTTAATACTAAAATCAACAATAATTATGACAATCAGTTCTCAAGCCTGGGCTGACGCTCCTCTTTATGAAGTTCACGGTTCTTTCGGAGGATCACGCGCTGATGCAGTCACCATATCTGCGGACGGCAAAACATTTGGCGTAAGGCGAATGTCAGCAAGTGGTGCGTATGACAAATCTTTTGTCATTACCCCGGATGGTATAACCGATCTTGGGTCCCTTGATGGCTCTGGCGAAACCGCAATTCATGTGATTTCGGCAAACGGACGTGCTGCAATCGGCAGCAGTTCTGTCAGTGCCACACAAACAAACGCATTCTGGTGGACACGGGATACAGGCATGCGCAACATTGGCACGCTGGGGGGAAATACATCCTATACCACCGGGGTTTCAGCCAATGGCGATGTTGTCATTGGCAACAGTTCTCTCGCCGATAATGCCGAGACCAATGCGTTTCGCTGGACACTTCAGGATGGCATAACCGGTCTTGGCACGCTGGGTGGAATATCGTCCTTCTCCAACGCTATTTCCGCTGATGGCACCACCCTTGTTGGCTATAGCACAACCCAAACATTGCAAACAAAAGCATTTCGATGGACACAAGCCACGGGCATGGTCAGTCTTGAGACACTGGGCGGCAATAATTCAACCGCACGCGGCGTTTCAGCGGATGGATCCGTAATCGTCGGTGCCAGTGATACCGCCGATCATCAGCAACATGCTTTTCGCTGGACGGCAGAGACCGGCATGGTTGATCTCAATGCGCAGGGAAATATACAAAACAGCATTGCTGACTTGGTTTCCGCAGATGGAAAAGTTGTGATCGGCACAGCGACTATAGACAGCGGCTATGATCAGGCTTTTCGCTGGACATCGGAAACTGGCATGATGAGTTTGGGCTCACTGGGTGGTGAGATTTCACATGCTCTTGGCATGACCAGCAATGGCAAAGCGGTGACTGGTTACAGCTACACAGATACAATGGCGATGCGCGCTTTCCGGTGGACGGAAAATGACGGCATGATTGATCTGGGAACAATTGGCGGGGACAATGCCATTGCCTATGATATTTCTGATGATGGCAGCGTTATAGTTGGGACGGCCCAAACCGCTCAGGGTGAACTTCACGCGACATTATGGAAACTACCGGCAATCAATCCCGGAACGGATGAAGAGACGGATCCCGAGACAAATCCGACAAATCCCGGAACTGATCCTGATCCTGGGACGACACCAACAAATCCGGGAACCGATCCTGATCCTGGGCCGACACCGGGTGAAAATCATGGCGCTGGGCCGACACCAAACTCTCCATCAGCCGAGCACGTGACCAAACCCACAGTCATCGATGTCGATCACACCGTTGCGACCGTGTTAAAGCTGGCATTCAGCGGCTTTTCCGCCATGGAAGCGCAGCGCCTGACGCTGAATAAATTGCAGGGCACCTGCAATGTGGATCGTGCCGGCCAGACCTGTTATTCGCAGTTCACAGACATCAGTGGTTTTGGCGATCAGCGCGATTTACTGACAGGTTTCACGCTCGCACACGGCTTTACCGATAGTTTCTCGGCAGGCGCCACCATCGCCCATTCTTTCTGGCAAGAACAGCCGGACGGTTTTGACACAGCACACGACAATTTCGGTGGCGGTATTTATGCGCAATGGAAACAAAAAACGGCAAATGGCGCGTGGTATGTGCGCGCAAGCCTTGCTGCAAACCGTTACGACACAGATATAACCCGCCCGCTCCTTCCCTTTACAGAAGCGGGAACCGGCACAACACGCCTGCAAGGCTGGAGCACAGCGCTTGAAATCGGACGCACCGACAATCTCAGCGTGAACAATGCAGCGTTCGGCTATTATGGTGGTCTGCGTTACAGCGATATTTCCATGGATGGATACACGGAAAACAATGTGCTGTTCCCGTTCACCTACAGCACGATGAAATATCAGCTCACAACGGCTTATGCAGGCGCCAATTACAGCATGCCGCTCAGCGATCGGTTCCGGTGGTCCGTCAATGGTGAGATCGAACAGGATATCGCGCACAAAGACCCGGAATTTGATGCGCACGCAGATTATATCGGCGCGCTGGTATATGGTTCGGACTTTGCCCATATGCGCGGTTCCGCATCAACAAGCCTCAGCTATGCGGTCAATAAATCAGTCGGTCTTTCATTAACGCCCTATATCATGCGCACCGCATCGCGCGAAAATGCTTATGGAGCGACGGTGCGAATATTCGGAGAATTTTGAGAAACTTAAAGCATGTCGCGGAAAAGTGGGAACCGGTTTTCCGATAACGACATGCGTGAAGAAAAAACCATGTCGCGGAAAAGTGGACACCGGTTTTCTGATAACGACATGCGTGAAGAAAAAAACCATGTCGCGGAAAAGTGGACACCGGTTTTCTGATAACGACATGCGTGAAGAAAAACACAGAGAGCCTTTCCAAGGATTCAGTCTAAACAGGAAATACTCCGAACCCTCGCGGCACGTTATGCCGCGAGCGTTTAATCAGGCCGCGTGTTAGCGCCAGCCCAGTGCCGGTGCAACATGCTTGAGGATCGCTTCGATCACATGGGCATTGTATGCAACGCCGAGCTGGTTCGGCACGGTCAGAAGCAGGGTATCGGCTTCGGCAATCGCTTCATCCTTTTGCAACTCTTTGATAAGCGCATCGGGCTCTGCGGCATAGGAACGGCCGAAGATGGCGCGCGTGTTCTCATCAAGATAGCCGATGGAATCCTGCTCTTTGCTCCCGCCACCGAAATAAGCCCGGTCGCGGTCATCAACCAGCGCAAAGATGCTGCGGCTCACCGAAACGCGTGGCGTGGTTGTATGGCCTGCTTCTTTCCATGCTTCGCGATAAGCACGGATTTGCGCTGCCTGCTGAACATGGAACGGCTCACCCGTTTCATCATCCTTCAGCGTCGAGCTTTGCAGGTTCATGCCAAGTTTTGCGGCCCAACGTGCTGTGGCATTGGAACCGGCACCCCACCAGATTCGATCCCGCAAACCTTCCGAATGCGGTTCAAGACGCAGCAGGCCGGGAGGGTTCGGAAACATCGGACGCGGGTTGGGCTGTGCAAAGCCTTCGCCTTTGAGCGCGCCCAAAAACACTTCCGCATGCTGGCGGCCCATATCGGCATCGCTTGTGCCTTCATCCGGCTTATAGCCAAAATAACGCCAGCCATCGATCACCTGTTCAGGCGATCCGCGGCTCAGCCCAAGCTGCAATCGGCCCTGCGCAATGAGATCGGCAGCACCGGCATCTTCAGCCATATAGAACGGGTTTTCATAGCGCATATCGATCACGGCAGTGCCGATCTCAATCTTGCTGGTTTTGGCACCCACGGCTGCAAGCAATGGAAATGGCGAAGCAAGCTGGCGCGCAAAATGGTGCACGCGGAAATAAGCGCCGTCTGCGCCCAGCTCTTCAGCGGCAACCGCCAGATCGATGGATTGCAGAAGCGCGTCACCCGCTGAACGGGTTCCCGACTGCGGAGAAGGCGACCAATGGCCGAATGAAAGAAAGCCTATCTTTTTCATGACGATTGTCCTTGCGTGCGAGGAAGCACTTTTCATCTGTTTTGTCAGAATATGGCACCGGGCGATAGTCATTGAAAGGCCGCTGAACACTGTGTTCATGAAACGGAATATAACGCGCGCAAGCCGGGCTGTGATGACAACACGTTGACAGTCTATTCGGACCGGATTAAGCCTCAAAAGACGCGGTTAAGCCCTTCAATCCGGGGAACCGGATATTGAGCCTATGCCGACAGACGACGCACCAAAACAGGGGAGATTTTCATGCGTTCTATGCTTCTGGCCTTGCTGGCCGCAACGGCCATCGCAACGCACGCGCAGGCCAAAGACGTAACGGTTGCCGTTACGGCCATTGTTGAGCATCCGGCACTGGATGCGGCACGCGATGGCGTCAAGGATGCGCTGGCAGAGGCCGGCTTCAAGGAAGGCGAAAATCTGACATTCGTCTATCAGTCCGCGCAGGGCAATCCGGCAACCGCCGCACAGATCGCACGGCAGTTCGTGGGGGACGCGCCGGATGTAATCGTTCCGATTTCCACGCCTTCGGCACAGGCCGTTGTTTCCGCCACCCGTGATATTCCGATTGTCTTCACCGCTGTTTCTGATCCGGTCGGCGCACAGCTCGTCAAGGATATGGCAAAACCGGGTGGCAATGTCACCGGCCTTTCCGACATGTCGCCGGTTGTCGAACACATCAAGCTCATCAAGGAAGTGATGCCGAACATCAAGAAGCTCGGCTATCTCTATAATTCCGGTGAAACCAACTCCGTTTCGCTTCTGGCAGCACTGAAAGAAGCGGCTGCGGCTGAAGGCATTGAAGTGGTTGAATCGGCTGCAACCAAGTCGGCAGAAGTTCAGGGTGCAGCCCGCGCGCTCGTTGGTCGTGCAGATGCGATGTATGTGCCAACCGACAACACCATCGTTTCAGCGCTTGAAAGTGCGGTCGGTGTTGCTGAAGAAAGCAAGCTGCCGCTCTTCACCGCAGATACGGATTCGGTCAAGCGCGGCGCACTCGCCGCTCTCGGCTTCAACTATTACGACGTTGGCAAACAGACCGGCGCTGTGGTTGTAAAAATCCTCAACGGCGAAAAGCCGGGCGATATTCCTGTCGACATCGCAAAAGGCACCGACCTCGTCATCAATCTTTCTGCTGCAAAGAAGATGGGCGTCGAGTTCCCACAGGCTGTTATCGACCGCGCAACCAGCAAGGTCGAATAATTGCAATTTCTATTGTAAGGAAAAGGGCGGGACGATCTCCCGCCCTTTTCTTTTAAACATGTTTCACATCTGTTGAGCTTTTAAAATGCCCGCCATCCGTATCCTTCCCGCTGATGACAATACCAATGGCTGGAGCAGGATATTGCCTGCGCGCGCACCACGCCCTGCCCTCAAAGGCCACATCAAAGCCGACTGGATCGTGCTGGGTGCAGGCTATGCCGGTGTCGCGGCAGCAAGACGGCTTGCCGAAAACCGGCCCAATGATCACATTGCACTGGTTGATGCACAGGAAGTGGGAAAAGGCACGTCGGGCCGGGCGGCAGGTTTTGCCATTGATCTGCCGCATAATGTCAGCTCATCCATGGAGGAACTGGCCAAGTCGCACAGCTACCGCGCACTGGCACGCGCGGCAATCGATCACCTCAAACAGCAGATTGACCAGCATGGCATCGACTGCGACTGGCGGCAGGATGGCAAGTTTCACGCCGCCGTTTCCGATCAGGGGATGCGCAAAGTTCTGGAGCCGACAGTCAAGGAGCTTGAGCGTCTTAACGAGCCCTTTGATTGGCTCGAAGGCAATGCTTTGACCAAACGGCTCGGCACCAGCCATTTCAAAGCAGCGATCTTCACCTATGGCACCGCGCTTTTAAATCCGGCCGCTCTGGTGCGTGGCCTTGCAGACAGCCTGCCCGCAAATGTCACGCTTTATGAAAACTCTGCTGTCACCAAAATCGACTATGGTGATCGCATCCTCATTACCACGGCAGAGGGCCGGCTTCAGGCCCGCGCCATGATCCTGACGGTCAATGGGTTTGGTGAACAGTTTGGCTTTTTCAGACATAAGCTACTGAACTTCGCAGCCCATGCGAGCCTCAGCCGTCCACTTGATGATCAGGAATACAAGGCCATAGGCGAAGTCGCACCGTGGGGCCTGACGCCTGCCAATTCTTTTGCCGGGATCACCATGCGCCTGACTTCTGATCGGCGCATTCTGGTGCGGCAGAACGTGCATTTCTGCCCGTCGCTGCGCCAGTCGAATGCGCAGCGTGAAACAATCAAGCGCGAGCACAAGCGGCTTTTTGATCAACGTTTCCCGATGCTGGCCAATGTCGATATGCAACACACCTGGACGGGTTTTATTTGCCTGTCGCGCAACGGTGCACCGGGTTTTGGCCAGATCGCCAAAAATATTTACACCTCACTCTGCCAGAATGGAGTCGGCATCACCAAGGGTACGATTGGCGGCATCCTTGCAGCCGACATGGCCTGCGATCTCGACAATCCGCTGATCGACGACATGTTAAAACTTGGAAATCCAAGCGGGTTGCCACCGCGCCCATTCCTCGATATCGGCGTCCGCGCGCGTTTTGCCTGGGAGTTGTGGCGAGCGCGCGGCGAAGTCTGACCCGCAAATAGCTCGAAAAATGTTGTAACCCGCCCACAGAACGCGGCTTTTCAGCGCTTTTTCAGCGATAATGCTTGCTTGTTGAAACTTTTGAGTTGTATCCGCAAAAAGAGTTAGCCAGAACAAGCGCAATCAATGCAATTGCGCATGCAAAACCGGGGGATGGTTCCACAAGGCTTTCGCTTCAAGGAACAAACTCAAATCAAAACCGGTCGTGATTGAAGCAGACCTTCCAGGCGGTCTTTGGCAAATGCCAGAACCTCCAGAAGGCCGGTAATGATATGGCGCTGAAAAGCTGCCCTATCATCTTCGATGACGGCAAAGAACAAGGAATCGCAATGTGAGTCAGATCGCCTTCTGGGGCGCGGTCGAACTGGGCCTCGTCTTTTCTTTTGTCGCCATTGGCGTCTATCTGGCTTTCCGCGTGCTCGATTTCCCCGATCTGACCGTGGATGGCTCGTTTCCGCTCGGTGCGGCGGTCACGGGCGTTCTGATCCTTGCTGGCTGGAATCCATGGCTGTCTGCTGGTGTTGCAATGATTGCAGGCTCGATTGCCGGTCTTGTAACAGCAACGCTGAATGTGCGCTTCAAGATCCTTAATCTGCTCGCTTCCATTCTGACGATGATTGCGCTGTTCTCGGTCAATCTGCGCATTATGGGCCGTCCAAACATTGCACTCATCAATCAGGATACAATGCTGTCTCCGTTTTTCGGTCACGGCATTCCTGAATATTATGTGCGCCCGGCCTTCCTGTTTGTGCTGGTTGCCATCGCAGTGTTCCTGGTCTGGCGCTTTCTCGAAAGTGACATGGGCCTTGCCATGCGCGCAACCGGTGCCAATCCGAGAATGGCGCGTGCGCAGGGCGTGCGCACCGATCGCCAGATTTACCTCGGCATGGCACTCTCCAATGCGCTCGTAGCGCTTGGTGGCTCGCTTTTTGCCCAGACAAACGGCTTTGCAGACGTCACCTCCGGCGTCGGCACCATTGTGGTTGGCCTTGCCGCTGTGATCATCGGTGAAACCTTGCTGCGCTCGCGCCTCATCCTTGTCATTCTCATTGGCTGTGTTTTGGGATCGATCATCTACCGTATCGCCATCCAGCTCGCACTTTCCAATGGCAGCATCGTCGGACTTCAGGCTTCCGACCTCAATATCGCAACAGCGCTTCTTGTTACATTCGCCCTGATCTTGCCGCGCCTGCGCCGTGGAGGAGCATCATCATGATTGAAGTATCCAATCTGGACGTTATTTTCGGCCGTGGAACACCGCTGGAAAAGCAGGTGCTCAACAAGATCAATCTGACTATGGATCGCGGTTCATTTGTAACCGTGATTGGCTCCAATGGCGCTGGCAAATCCACACTGCTAGGCGTTCTTGCTGGCGATGTCATTCCGACAGCCGGTAAAGTTGAGATCAGCGGACAGGATGTTACACGCAAATCCACCGCTGAGCGCGCCGGTCTTGTGGCGCGCGTGTTTCAGGATCCGCTTGCAGGCAGCTGCGGCACGCTGACGATTGAAGAAAACCTGGCGCTGGCGGCATCGCGTGGAGCACGTCGTGGTCTCACCCATGCGCTTCATGCCAAGCGGCGCGACTGGTTTCGTGAACGCGTGGCAAGCCTCAATTTGGGCCTCGAAAGCCGTATGCAGGATCGTATGGAGCTGCTCTCGGGCGGCCAGCGTCAGGCGCTTTCGCTCATCATGGCAACACTGGCCGGCTCGGAAGTGCTGCTGCTGGACGAACATACGGCAGCGCTTGATCCAGGCATGGCGGAATTTGTGATGGAGCTGACCCGCACGCTGATTGCTGAAAACAAGTTGACGGCACTCATGGTCACCCATTCCATGCGTCAGGCGCTTGATTATGGCGACCGCACCATCATGCTGCATGGCGGCAAGATTTTGCTCGACGTCACCGGCGATAAACGCAAGACGCTTGGCGTGGAAGACCTGATCGACATGTTCCGCAAAGTGCGTGGGCAGACACTCGATGACGATGCTTTGCTGATCGAATAACATTACAAACAGCTTTGTTTCACAGCCACCGCTCTTAAAGACCGATGGCTGTTTTGTTTGAAGGCAAATTGCGCTAGTTAATCCTTATGGCGCAAAAGAAAGCACATGAAGTCGATCAGTTTATTGGCAAACCGAGCAGCTCGTTTCCGGTTGTGCTGCTCTATGGCCCCGATAAGGGGCTGGTAAGCGAACGTGCGCATCGGTACGCAAAAGCCACCAAATTACCGCTGGACGACCCATTTGCAGTCATTCGCATGGATGCCGATGAGATCGATGCTGATCCGGCAAAGCTTGCCGATGAAGCACGAACCATTTCCATGTTCGGTGGTGAGCGGCTGATCTGGATCAAAAATGCCGCCGGACAAAAGAAGCTGGCGGAAGCCGTGAAACTTCTGGTGAGCGAGCCGCCGCGTGAAACCTATATCCTCGTCGAAGCGGGCGATCTCAAAAAAGGTGCCGGCCTTCGCAGCGCTGTAGAAAACGGTTCTGCCGGCATGGCATTGCCGTGTTATTCAGACGATGCGCGCGGCATAGACGGCGTGATTGATGACGTGCTGGCCGAATGGAGAATGCAGATCACCATGGACGGACGGCAACTGTTGCGCGCAAGCCTCGGCGGTGATCGTCTGGCCACACGTGGTGAGTTGGAAAAGCTCTGCCTTTATGCACGCGGCAAGGAACGCATCGATATAGACGATGTGCGGGAAGCTGTCGGCAATGTGGCGGGACTTTCCACCGATGAAGTGGTGGACGCCGTTCTGACAGGCGATCTGCCGCGTTTTGAGGCCACATTTGACCGTGTCGTGAAATCGGGCACAGCACCCTTTCTGGTGCTCAACACGGCAGCGCGTCAGTTTCAACAGATACAGACGCTGCGCCATATCGCGGATACCGAACGCAAAAACGCGTCCGTTGTTGTCGCCTCGGCGCGACCACCGATCTTCTTCAACCGCAAGAAACTGATTGAAAATGCCGTTAGCCGATGGAATGCCGAAAGTCTTTCGCGTGTGATGGAACGTGTGCAGCGAGCCGTTCTCGAAAGCCGTCAGAATGCGGCGCTGTCGGTACCAATCATCCGTCAATGCCTGCTTGCAATTTCCGTTGAAGCCGTGAAACTTTCACGGCGGTAAAGCATTTCCAGCAAAAGTGCGGAGCGGTTTTGCGCAAGGACAATGCTTAAAAAACAAAGCATTTCCAGCAAAAGTACGGAGCGGTTTTGCGTAAGGACAATGCTTAAAAAAACAAAGCATTTCCAGCAAAAGTGCATGAACTTTTGCGTAAAACAAAAAGATAAAACGGCAGATGCGCTCTATCCGAGCTTAAGCTGTGGGCTTTGCTGGTATTTTCTCCACAACGCGATAAGCCAACCACCAAAATACCCGGCCGAAGCACCTGATACAACACCTGTAATCAGCGTGAGATTGGCATGATCTTCTGGATAAAGAACATTCAACACCGCAAGCACATATTGAGCGCAAAAGAAGATCAGGTTGCGGATGAGCGGCAGCGTGGCGCCAGCCCGCTCGATGGTTTTGTTTTGGCGATCAACGGCAATAATTTTCGGACCTGTGAGCAATCCAAACGGAGCCAACAGCACCAGAGCGATAAACCACGCGGTCAAAAATGAACCAAACAGCTCAGAGCTGTCGTCGAAATGCAAAAAGCCCACACCAATGAATATGATCGGCACAAAAAGCATTCTCCAGACGGAAACAATCTGTGTTTCACGCCCCTTGATGCCTTGTATGATCAGATAAGCCAGCAATCCCCATACATAGATCGGCGTATAGATGACAATCTGAACAAGCATATCCATAAGCATTGCCCTCCCCTTGAGCGACCGGTAACTTCGAAACCTAGCAGTCCAAACAGAAAAGCGATCAGCGGTTTAAATGACCACCAATCGCTTTAGATGATGGATGCTGTGAAAAATCGAAACCCCAATTTCTCAGCAAGTGATTCACACCGAGCGCATTTCCTTCTCCGACTTTTGGGGACGCGCTCTAGCTTTGCAGGCGGCGGCAAATCTCATCGAGCTGTTCCAGCGAGCTGTAGCGAATTTTCACATCGCCACCGCGTTCGCGATGATTGATTTCGACCTTCATGCCAGTGACATCAGAAAGCAGCTTTTCGAGCGCTTTGGTATCGGCATCTTTCTCCACAGGGGCACTCTTGCCCGGCTTTGGCTCGCCACCATTGCGCGCCTGCGATAAAGCTTCCACCTGACGCACAGACAGACCTTCCTTGACCACGCGTTCCGCAAGAGCAGTCGGATCGTCCATGGTGATCAGGCTGCGCGCATGCCCCGCCGACAAAGCACCGTCTGAGATAAAATCCTGTACCCGCTGCGGCAGTTTCAACAGGCGCAGCGTATTGGCGACATGACTGCGGCTCTTGCCGATAACCTGCGCAAGATCGGCCTGCGTATAGTCATGATTATCGATAAGCTGTTGATATCCCATTGCTTCTTCAACTGCATTGAGGTCTGCACGCTGTACGTTTTCAACGATTGCGATCTCAAGCGCCACGCGATCATCAACATCGCGGATAATAACAGGGATCGTATCGACCCCTGCACGCTGTGATGCACGCCAGCGGCGTTCACCGGCAATCAGCTCAAACCGGTCTGGTTCACCGGGTGCCGGACGAACCACAATCGGCTGAACGACACCATGTTCCTTGATGGACTGCGCCAGATCTTCCAGTTCGACTTCCGAGAACATGCGCCGCGGATTGCGTGGATTGCGTGTTACGAATTCAATCGGAACATTGCGCTCGCTGGAGATTGGCACCTTGCGCTCTTCCGCCGGGCGGTCGATTTCACCAATCAGAGCGGCCAGGCCGCGGCCAAGCCGCTTTTTTGAAGGATCATCGTTCATCGTCAGCAGTCCCCGGAATCGTTACGTAGTCGAATCTATAAAGCATCGCCAGCGCGACACTCACTTAACTTATGCAGCTTTAAGCTGCCGTTCGCGCTGTATAACCTCAGATGCAAGCTGCAAATAAGCCTGGCTGCCCGCGCATTTCAGATCATAAAGAATCGCTGGCTTGCCATGCGATGGTGCTTCCGACACGCGGACATTGCGTGGGATAACAGTGCGATAGACCTTCTCTCCCATAAATGCGCGCACATCGTCAACAACCTGCGATGCAAGATTGTTACGGCTATCAAACATTGTCAGGACAATTCCCTGAATTGTCAGTTCGGAATTGATTGTCGAACGCACCTGATCAACCGTCTGCAACAGCTGGCTCAACCCTTCCAGCGCAAAGAACTCACACTGCAACGGCACCATAACAGAATCCGCAGCAGCCATTGCGTTCAACGTCAACAGATTCAGGGACGGAGGACAGTCGACGAGAATATAGGAAAACTTGTCAGCAACTGCGGAATCGAAACGCAATGCATCACGCAAGCGGCGGGTTCGATCCGGTGCCTGCGCAATCTCCATTTCGATACCCAGAAGATCCAGCGTCGATGGCACAATGTAAAGATTGGGCACATCGCTCTGCATCGCTGCATCATTGGCAGATGCAGCCTGGGTCAATACATCATAAGACGACAAGGGGCGGTTAAGGCGATCAATACCGAGCCCCGTACTGGCATTGCCCTGTGGATCGAGATCAACGATCAGCACAGTTTCGCCAATAGCTGCCAGTGCTGTGGCGAGATTGATGGCAGTCGTTGTCTTGCCAACGCCACCCTTCTGATTTGCAATGGTTATGATCCGGGATCTTTTGCTCATTACCGTCGCCCTGCTGCTTTCTGTCTTATCGATGATGAATTAACCGGAGATACGACGCAGATTGCTGATCTCGAGTATCACTGAGGCTTTATCGATAGCACTTTCGTGTTGTATCAGATCAAAGCTCCAGTCGACACGGCTTTCATCAATTTCCCGCTGGTAATCCCGACCTTTTTGAAAAAGAGCTTTAGCCCCTCCGGTAAGCCAAGGTTCCGCGAGCACGAAAAGATCGTTCAGCGAAGCGAGTGCGCGGGCCGTTACAACATCCGGCACCTCGATTTTGTCCCACATCGCTTCGATACGGGCGGAGGAAACGCGTGCGGGAACAGTTAGCTGGCCAGCAGCCGTGCGAAGAAATGCAGCCTTTTTGCCGGCACTTTCGACCAGATCAATCGAAGCACCCGGAACTTCCTTGAGAAAGCAGGCGGTTACAATGCCGGGGAAACCCCCGCCCGATCCGAGATCAAGCCATCGCTTTGCATCGGGAGCGAGCGGAAATATCTGCGCACTGTCAAGAATATGACGGCTCCAGAGATCCGCCAATGTGGATGGAGAGGCCAGATTGATAGCTGAAGACCATTTGCGAAACAGCGCTTCAAAGGCAATCAATCGCTCCGTTGTTTCACGTGAAACACCAGGAACAATCGTTTTCAAGCTAGAATAACGGCTATCCACAGTCATGCTGCGCCCTTCTCGGCGTCCAACTCATCTGCCGCCCGCGCCCGCGCGCCATGCTTCTTGATATGCGTAATCAGCAAAGCAAGAGCCGCGGGTGTAATGCCTTCCACACGCTGCGCCTCGGCAATCGTTTCCGGCATACGCTGTTTAAGCTTGGCTTTCAGCTCATTCGACAGGCCGGAAATCGAATCAAAATCCAGCGATGCCGGAATGAAAAGCCGTTCCTCACGCTCCATCACCGCTATATCACTTTGCTGCCGATCCATATAAACCGCATATTGCGCTTCAATCTCCAAAGCTTCGCGGGTCACAGATGCAATGCCATCGAGTTCTGGCCAGATAGCTTTCAGCTTCTCCAGATCAATATCAGGATAGGACAAAAGATCATAGGCTGAGCGACGCACACCGTCCTGATTGAGATGCAACGCATAGCGGCTCGCCTGATTGGGCGTGATCATCAGTTGCTTTGTCATGTCGCGCGCAGCGGACAAAGCCTCTTCACGCGCCACAAACCTCTCGCGCCGTTCCTGACTGAGAATGCCAAGCCGATCAGCCAGCGGCGTCAGACGCTGATCGGCATTGTCCGCACGCAATGACAGGCGAAACTCGGCGCGCGATGTGAACATGCGATAAGGCTCACTGACTCCGCGCGATGTCAGATCATCCACCATCACGCCGATATAGGCTTCGGTCCGCTGGATGATAACAGGGTCACTGCCCCCTGCCCGTCTTGCGGCATTCAGGCCTGCCAGCAATCCCTGCGCACCGGCTTCTTCATAGCCGGTCGTGCCATTGATCTGACCGGCCAGAAACAAACCAGTCACCCGGCGGGTTTCAAGACTGCGCTTCAACTCGCGCGGATCGATGAAATCATATTCAATAGCATAGCCCGGCTGGAGCATAATCGTCTTCTCAAGACCAGGAATGGTCTTGAGATAAGCAAGCTGCACTTCTTCCGGCAATGATGTGGAAATGCCATTCGGATAGACCGTGTGATCATCCAGTCCTTCCGGCTCAAGAAAAATCTGGTGCCCATCACGATCACCAAATTTGACGATCTTGTCTTCGACCGATGGGCAGTAACGCGGACCGATCCCCTCAATCGAACCGGAATACATCGCGGAACGATGCAGGTTAGCGCGAATGATAGCATGGGTCTCAGGTGTTGTACGCGTGATGCCGCAATCGATCTGTGGCGTGGTGATCCTGTCCGTCATCAGTGAGAATGGAACCGGGTCCTCATCTGCCGACTGCATATCAAGGCTTTGCCAGTCAATGGTGCGGCCATCAAGACGCGGCGGTGTGCCGGTCTTAAGACGCCCAACGGCAAAACCCAGGCCGCGCAATGTATCTGACAGGCCAAGCGCCGGCTTCTCACCCATGCGGCCAGCCGGTATCTTCTTCTCGCCGATATGGATCAAACCGTTGAGGAAAGTTCCTGTGGTCAGGACGACCGCATCACAGGCAAGCCTGCGCCCATCCCCCAGAACAACGCCGGTAATCACGCCGTCAGTCACGCAAATATCCGATGCACCACCTTCAACGACAGTCAGATTATCCTGCGCCGATATCAGCTCTTGCATGGCAAGGCGATAAAGCTTGCGGTCAGCCTGGGCACGAGGACCGCGAACAGCCGGACCTTTGCGACGATTAAGCAGACGAAACTGGATGCCTGCCTTGTCGGCAACACGTCCCATCAATCCATCCAGCGCATCGATCTCACGCACAAGATGACCTTTGCCCAGTCCGCCGATAGCGGGATTGCATGACATAACGCCAATCGTATCAAAGCGATGCGTGACAAGTGCTGTACGAGCGCCCGCGCGTGCAGAAGCTGCGGCCGCTTCGCAGCCCGCATGTCCACCACCAATGACAATGACGTCAAAAGCTGTCGCTTCGGCAGAACCTGAAATGTTCATCCTGATGCACCCAAATCAATTCGAGAAAGCAGTCTCTTTGACATGTTTCAACGTTGAACGGAAGGGGGAAGTCGGGCAAAGCGTCATCAACTCTTTGCTAAAATTGATACGAAATGCGACTCACGCTTCCGTTCTGGAGTCAAGAAGGATAGGCAGATTCCACAGATGTTTCACGTGAAACAATCACATCAACGCAGTCACCCCGCGATGGTGTTTCACGTGAATCACTCATTTTCCGATGCAGAATTGCGAGAAAATCACATCCAATATTTCTTCAACATCAACATCCCCGGTGATGCGTCCGAGATGTTGCGATGCGCGGCGCATATTCTCTGCACGCAATTCCAAAGGAAGGTCATCGCGCTCAATCGCGATGTCTATTTCCGAAATTGTCGATTGCAGCAGATTGATGTGCCGCTGCCGGGTTGGTACGGCATCATTAATCAACCCGATGCGCTGTTCAGCAAAGCGCTGTAAGGCTGCCAGCAAAGCATCAAGCCCCTGAGAGGTCCGCGTGGAAATGCGATAGTCCCAATTGCGCTCGGTCAAACCTTCAAGATCGGTTTTGGTACCAACTGTCCAAATATCAGCAGCGCCCTCATCAAGCGTAACGGAAATCGGCTCCTGCATATCTTCCAGCAACAGAACCAGATCCGCCTCAGCCGCACGTTCGCGCGCACGTTCAATCCCGATGCGTTCAACCTGACTTGTCGTGTCCCGCAAGCCAGCCGTGTCGGTCACATAAACCGGTATTCCACCGAGATTGAGTTTAACCTCAAGAAGATCACGCGTCGTACCCGCCTCTTCAGAAATAATCGCGATCTCGCGCCCGGCAAGAAAATTAAGCAGACTGGACTTTCCCGCATTGGGCGCACCCGCGATAACGATGTGCAAACCATCGCGCAGCATCGCGGCCCGTTTGCCGCTCTCTATATGGCGCGCAATTTCACCGCGCAAAGATCTGAGCGCGTCCCAAACCTGTCCGGAAACCGAACCGGGAACATCTCCCTCATCGGCAAAATCCAACTCCGCCTCAATCAATGCCCGTGCGCGGATCAGTCTTTGACGCCATTCTGTATAGAGCTGGCGCTGCGCGCCCGATGCGACCTGAAGAGCCAGACGACGTTGGCCTTCAGTTTCAGCAGCAATCAAATCAGCCAGACCTTCTGCAATCGTCAGGTCCATCTTGCCATTGGTGAAAGCGCGTCGCGTAAATTCGCCCGCTTCCGCAATCCGACAATGAGGAAAATGGGCAAATTCTTCCAACAGTTTTTCAACAACAGCAATGCCACCGTGAAGGTGGAACTCCGCGCAATCTTCACCGGTAAAGCTGTTTGGTCCGGCAAAGAACAGCGCCAATCCCCTATCGATCGCTTCACCATTGCGCGTGCGAAAGGTTTTGTAGGCGGCATATCGCGGTTCGATAGTCTGACCCAAAACCGTTTCGATAACGAATCGAACTTGCGGGCCAGATATGCGAACCACTGCCACGCCCGACGGCAGGCGTCCGCTCGACAAGGCAAAAATAGTGTCGTGAAGATGTTGCGGCTCGCTCATTTGATTTCCCGTTCTATATAGATTGTTACGTGATATTCATTCGTGTGAGGAAAGAAAAGGCTTATGACTGATATCAGCAGCAACCGGCTCGGCAAGGAGCCAAGCGCTTATCTTCGTCAGCACGCCGATAATCCGGTTCACTGGCAGCCCTGGAGCAGGCAAGCGCTGGATGCTGCCCGCGCCCTCAACCGCCCTATCCTGCTTTCCATTGGATATGCCGCTTGTCACTGGTGCCATGTGATGGCGCACGAGTCTTTTGAAGACCCGGAAGTGGCAAAAGTCATGAACGCGCTTTTCGTCAATGTGAAGGTCGATCGCGAAGAACGTCCGGATATTGATCAGATTTATATGGCTGCGCTTGGCGCCATGGGCCAGCAGGGCGGATGGCCGCTCACAATGTTTCTGCGCCCGGATGGGAAACCGTTCTGGGGTGGCACCTATTTTCCACCAAAAGCAAGGCACAATCTGCCCGGCTTCGTTGATGTCCTCAAAGCAGTTGATAATCTCTGGCGAGAAGATCAAGAAAGAATTAACCATAATGCCGATGCGGTCTTCAGCCATCTCGAAAGCCACCTTGCCGCGCAAACAGTGGCCAGCGCCAATGAAATTGCGCATTTTGATCGGGTCACTGATCGCATATATGCGATGTTCGATCCCGTTCGCGGCGGCCTTGAGAATGCACCCAAATTCCCCAGCGCACCCTTTATGGATGCTTTGTGGTTGTCCTGGCTCTACAACCGCCAGAACCATCATCGCGATACATTCCTGTTGTCGCTGAAAACAATGCTGCAAGGTGGCATCTATGATCATTTGGGTGGCGGCCTTTGTCGCTACAGCGTCGATGCAGACTGGCTCGTGCCGCATTTCGAAAAGATGCTCTATGACAATGCACAACTCATTCGGCATGCAACCTATGCCTATGCTGAAACGCAAAATGATTTGTTCCGTATCCGAATCGAAGAGATCATTGACTGGCTGATCCGGGAAATGCGTTTGCCAGACGGAAGTTTTGCATCAAGCCTCGATGCCGACAGCGAAGGCGAAGAAGGAAAGTTCTATATTTTTACTGACACTGAGATTGATCATGTTCTCGGAGAACAGGCGTCAGCCTTCAAAGCCTTCTATGGCGTCAAACCGGAAGGCAATTTTGAGGGAAAAAATATTCTCAACCGCCTTCATGCTGTTGATGAAACAGCGGTGCATCCTGCCGATATAGAGGCATCAAGGAAAAAGCTGCTCGATTATCGCTCCAAACGTGTGCGTCCCGGACGTGACGAAAAAGCGCTGACAGACTGGAACGCACTGGCAATTCGCGCGCTGGCAGAAGCAGGACGCTGCTTCCAGAGACAGGACTGGATTGACCATGCGCTGACCGCTTACCGTTCAACAGGGTCATCCTTTCACGATGGCCGCATGGCGCATTGCCGGATGGATGACACGCTGCTCTACCCTGCCCTTGCAACCGATTATGCAGCAATGATCAACGCTGCAATTTCGCTGTTTGAAGCAACATCAGACCCAACATTCATTCAGGACGCGCTGGCGCTCAAAGAGGCGCTTGATAAAAACAATCGCGATGCGTCAGGCAATTACCGGCTCTCCGCAATCAACGCCGAAGATGTCATCCTTCATAGTTATGGCGATTATGACGAGGCAATCCCCAGCGCCACCGGTCAGATTATCGAAGCATGCACCCGCTTGTTTCTCATAACCGGCGATCTGCATCTCTATCATCAGAATGAGCGACTGGTCGAACAAGCCATGGGCCGCGCGCTTGTGCAACAATATGGACAGATCGGCATATTGAATGCGAGCCGATTTGCAGCCGAACCACTATCGCTTGTTATTGCCGATGACAGCGCTGAGGGAGACTTAACCGCAGTGGCTCGGAAAATTCCTGATCCACGACGTGTCGACAAGATTATCCGTTTTGAAGCGGGTAAAGCTATCGCGCTTCCGACAGGTGGCATTGCACAGGCCGATAAACCTTCAGCCTGGCTCTGTAAGGGGCAGGTCTGCCTCGCACCCGTAGAGACAGCGGCAGCGCTTAGAATCCTTCTCAGCGAGCATCCATGACGACTTTTCACAGCCAAACAAAACGCCGCGCTGATTGCTCAACGCGGCGTTTTTCATAACAACGAAGTCGAGAAATTACGTGTTCATCGAATCGAAGAACTCGCTGTTGCTCTTCGTCTGCTTGAGCTTGTCGATAAGGAATTCAATCGCATCGGTCGTTCCCATTGGAGCAAGGATACGACGCAGCACGAAAATCTTCTGAAGATCGGCGCGTGGAACAAGCAGATCTTCCTTACGGGTGCCGGACTTGAGAATGTCCATGGCCGGGAAGATACGCTTGTCGGCAACCTTGCGGTCGAGAACGATTTCAGAGTTGCCCGTGCCCTTAAATTCTTCAAAGATCACTTCGTCCATGCGCGAACCCGTGTCGATCAGCGCCGTTGCAATGATGGTGAGCGAGCCACCTTCTTCAATGTTACGGGCTGCACCAAAGAAGCGCTTTGGACGTTGCAGAGCATTCGCATCCACACCACCGGTCAGAACCTTGCCCGATGACGGCACAACCGTGTTGTAGGCGCGGCCAAGGCGAGTGATGGAATCAAGAAGGATCACAACATCGCGGCCGTGTTCAACAAGCCGCTTGGCCTTCTCGATGACCATTTCAGCAACCTGCACGTGACGCGTTGCCGGCTCATCGAAGGTCGAAGAAACAACTTCACCCTTCACCGAACGCTGCATGTCCGTCACTTCTTCCGGGCGTTCATCAATCAGAAGCACGATCAGATAGCATTCAGGATGATTTGCGGTGATCGAATGCGCGATATTCTGCAACAGAACCGTTTTACCGGTGCGTGGCGGCGCAACAATTAGACCGCGCTGGCCCTTGCCGAGCGGTGCAACAAGATCAATCACACGCGACGAAAGATCTTTCGATGTTGGAACTTCCAGTTCCATCTTGAAGCGCTCATTTGGATAGAGCGGCGTCAGATTGTCGAAGTGAACCTTATGGCGGATCTTTTCAGGATCTTCAAAATTGATGGTGTTGACCTTGAGAAGCGCAAAATACCGTTCGCCTTCCTTGGGACCGCGGATCGGACCTTCAACCGTATCACCGGTCTTCAACGAGAAGCGGCGAAGCTGGGAAGGTGAAATATAAATATCGTCCGGACCCGGCAGATAATTCGCGTCAGCCGAGCGCAGGAAGCCAAATCCGTCCTGCAACACTTCGACCACGCCTTCGCCGATAATTTCGACGTCCTGAGCAGCGAGGCTTTTGAGGATCGCGAACATCAGTTCCTGCTTGCGCATGGCGCTTGCATTTTCGACCTCAAGCGTATCGGCAAATGCCAGCAGCTCAACCGGAGTTTTGTTTTTAAGTTCTTGTAGTTTCATTTCCTGCATGGGTGAGGAACTCTTTTGAAATATAAGGAGAAAAATGCAGTTGTTCGGAAAGGTGGGTCACTTGGAACGCGACCGGCATCGAAGGCCTGCTGTCATGGTGGGAAGAGGACTCACTCATACCGGTTTGCGGCATGAAGAGCAAGTCTCAGTTAAGGACTGCTGGAAATTTGTGCAATAGGAAAAAGGTAGAAGCCCGGAAAAAAATCCGGGCTATCTTGTAAAAATATAAAAATCAGAATGGTTTCACGATCACCAGAATGACGATCAAGATCATCAAAATGGTTGGAACTTCGTTGATGACACGCCAATGTTTTGCAGATTTGGTGTTCTTATCCTGAGCAAAAAGCCGTGTCGCCTTTGACAGATAGCCGTGTACGCCCGACAATAGCACCACGAGAAGAATTTTTGCGTGCAGCCAGCCGCCCTGAAAATCAAATATCTCCCAGGCCATCCACAGACCGGCAATCCACGTTACAATCATAGCGGGATTTATAATAAACCGCAGCAACCTCCGCTCCATAACCTTGAAGGTTTCAGAGGTTTCAGAGCCGGGCGTTGCCGCACAATGATAAACGAAAAGTCGCGGCAGATAGAGCATGCCCGCCATCCAGGCGATCACCGCAATAACGTGGATAGACTTGACCCAAAGATAAGCATCAGCTGGATTCACGTGAAACAATCCCCATAAACCGAGTAGCACAATCACCAAAGCGGCAATGATGCGGATCAGAGCGGCTTTGCCGCTGTTTGTGTTGTCAGAGGCCACAATCAGTACCCTCCACGAACCCGATCAATCATACGCTGAACATTTTCAATCGGTGCCTGTGGCGTAATTCCATGGCCGAGATTGAAAATCAGCGGACCGTTGCCAAGATTTTTGAGGATCGCATCAACGCCTTCATCAAGCGCCGCTCCACCAGCAACAACCCGCAGCGGATCAAGATTACCCTGAATGGCGCCTTCCTTTTGCAATTCCTGCGCAAAAGAAACCGGCACCGACCAGTCAAGCCCCAGAACATCGACACCGGTTTTTTCACGATAGCCTGCATAAAGCATTCCCGCACCTTTCGGGAAACCGATAATGCGCGCGTCAGGATATACGGCCCTCACCTTTTGCACGATACGCGCAACAGGACGAATGCAGAAACGCTCAAAGCAATCTTCATCCAGAACGCCGGACCAGGAATCAAAAATCTGAACCGCATCTGCGCCGGCATCAAGCTGTTCGATCAAATATTCGGCTGAAACATCCGCCAGATCATTCAAAAGCTTTTCGAAAGCTTCCGGGAAGCGATAGGCAAACAAACGCGCGGGAGCCTGATCCGGGGTACCATGACCGGCGATCATGTAGGTCGCAACGGTCCAGGGAGCGCCACAGAAGCCCAACAGCATTGTTTCGTCGGGTAACTGCTCGCGAAGCAGCCGAACCGTCTCATAGACCGGCTCCAGGCGTTTTGCGACACCTTCGGTTTCAAGCCAGAAGATTTCATCCGCATCAATCGGTGTCATCAAAGGCCCTCTTCCTTCTTCAAAGCGAAGGTCACGCCCAAGGGCATGAGGGACAACCAGAATATCGGAAAACAGAATGGCTGCATCAAAGCCAAAACGGCGGATAGGCTGAAGTGTGACTTCGACAGCCAGATCGGGCGAATAGCAAAGGTCGAGAAAGCTTCCGGCCTGTTTGCGGACTTCGCGATATTCAGGAAGGTATCGCCCTGCCTGGCGCATCATCCAGATCGGAGGTGGAAAGACTGTCTCACCGTCTATGACTTTCAAGACTTTGCGCTTCATTGCATTCCACCCTGTCTGATTTTCGTTATCTCGTGTGAAAGTTTTCCCGTCCGGCTTTCATAAAGAAAGGATGATTCAGGAATCTTTTGATTCTTAGAGTCTGTTGGAATCGGGGATTAAGCTTTGTCCGCTTTTTCTCCACAGTTCCGCTCTGGCCATCAAAGCCTGTGCGAACACTCACCGATCATTCTGCCAAATGCAATGAAAACTAAATTCTTTCATTGAATATAAGGAGTTACCAATTGCCGCAGTTTTGCACTATTTGTGGACAAGCTGGGTATATCGATGAGTTTTCCAAATGTTACGAGTCTTGTCCACAGTGACTTTCAAAAGCGGCCCACATGTTGGCTGGCTGTGGATGACTTGCCAAGTTTCCCACCGCCTGCCATGGCTTGTGGATGAAACCTGCGTTTTACGCACACTCGTCAACAGGGGCGGGAGAAAACTGTGACCAGACCGCTTTCTTACTTTCATCTTCATCTGATTTCTGATGCGACAGGAGAGACTCTCCTTGCTGCAGGGCGTGCAGCTTCAGCGCAATATGCCAATGCGCGCGCCATTGAGCACATCTATCCGCTTATTCGCACCGAGAAACAGTTGCGCAAAGTTCTGGAAGATATCGATGCTGAGCCGGGCATCGTCCTCTATACAATTGTTGATCAGAAGCTCGCGGCCATGATTGATGAAACCTGTGCGGAAATGGGTGTACCAAGTGTTTCGGTGCTCGAACCCGTGCTCAACACGTTTCAATCTTATCTTGGCGCACCGGCGCATCGCCGAGCCAGCGCGCAACATGTGCTCAATGCCGATTATTTTCGCCGGATTGACGCGCTCAATTTCACCATGGAGCATGATGACGGGCAATTGCCGCTCGATATAGAAGAAGCAGATGTCATTCTGGTGGGGATTTCACGAACCTCGAAAACGCCCACAAGCATCTATCTTGCCAATCGCGGTATCAAGGCAACCAATGTGCCGATTGTGCCGGGCATCCCGCTTCCCGATGTGCTTTTTACTGCAAAACGTCCGCTGATTGTCGGGCTTGTCGCAACGGCGGAACGGATTTCGCAAATCAGGCAGAACCGCCCGCTTGGCAATGCGCCTTCGCTCAATACCGGACTTTATACAGACCGCGTTTCAATTTCCGAAGAACTGGCTTATGCCCGCAATCTCTGCAACCGCAACGGCTGGCCGCTCATTGATGTGTCGCGCCGGTCAATTGAAGAAACAGCCGCAGCGATCCAGTCTTTGCTGCGTGATGGCAAGAAGGAAGATCAGGTATGACCGCAAAACTTATTCTCGCCTCCAAAAGCCCCTTTCGTTCAGCACTTCTGAAAAATGCTGGCATCGAATTTTCAAGCGAAAGCGCTGATATTGACGAGCGCGCCGTTGAAGCGCCGCTTTATAAGACCGGCGCAACACCGGAAGAAGTGGCGCAGGTTCTGGCGGAAGCCAAAGCCTTATCGGTCAGTGAAAACAATCCCGATGCTGTGGTGATTGGCTGTGATCAGACGCTTTCGCTGGAAGATCAGATTTTCCACAAGCCTGTGGATATGGACGCGGCGCGCCGCCAGCTTTTGCAGTTTTCGGGAAAAACCCATCAGTTGAACAGCGGCGTGGTTCTGGTGAAAAACGGCAAGCCCTTCTGGCGGCACGTCTCGGTGGCGCGCATGACCATGCGCGATCTTGATCCCGGGTTTATTGGCCGTTATCTGGGTCGCGTTGGCGATATTGCCCTTTCCAGCGTCGGCGCCTATCAGGTCGAAGGTCCGGGCATTCAGCTTTTTGAAAAAATCGACGGCGATTATTTCACCATTGTCGGATTGCCGCTGCTGCCGCTTCTGGCTGAATTAAGGAAAGAAAATCTGATCGATGGCTAAAAAGGCATTTGTCACCGGATTTCCGATTAAACATTCGCGCTCGCCGCTCATTCATCGCTTCTGGCTCAAAGAGCACGGTCTTGACGGCTCTTATGAAGCCATTGAAGTGGCGCCGGAAAATTTTGCCGAATTTGCTGCTTCATTGGCGCAAAATGGCTATGCCGGTGGAAATGTCACGATTCCGCATAAAGAAGCAGCTTATGAGAGCGTGGAAAGCCATGATGAAGCAGCGCAGGCTATAGGTGCGGTGAACACGCTCTGGTTTGAAAAGGGCAGGCTTTGCGGTGGCAATACCGATGCCTATGGCTTTGCCGCCAATCTTGATGCGCTTGCACCGGGTTGGGACAATGCCGATACGGCTCTGGTTCTGGGTGCAGGAGGTGCGGGTCGCGCGATTGTGCATGCCTTGCAGACACGTGGTTTCTCCCACATTGCCATCGCCAACCGGACCTTAAGCCGCGCGCAGGACCTGGCCAGCCATTTTGGCGATGGGGTTTTTGCCCATGGATGGGATGCCGCGCAGCATTTTGTCAAAGAAGCGGGATTGATCGTCAACACGACCGCGCTCGGCATGAGCGGGCATGGAGAAGAAACACACGTTTTTCCCCTTGATCTGAACGAAGCGCAAAAATCAGCGGTTGCCACGGATATTGTCTATGTTCCTTTGAAAACGCCCTTTCTGGCTAAGGCTGAAAGCGCGGGGCTCAAAACGGTCGATGGACTTGGCATGTTGCTGCATCAGGCGGTTCCCGGTTTTGAACGCTGGTTTGGCAAAAAACCGCAAGTGACAGATGCGCTGCGCGCGCATATTCTGGATGATATGAAAAAGGCTGGCGCTTTATGATCATCCTCGGACTGACCGGCTCGATCGGCATGGGAAAATCCACCGCCGCAAGCATGTTTGCAGATGCGGGCGTGCCAGTTTATAGCGCCGACGATGCGGTGCATCAGCTTTATGCAGGCCGCGCCGCCCCCCTGATCGAAGCCGCCTTCCCCGGAACAGTTGTCAATGGCACGGTTGACCGGACCAGGCTTTCGAGCGCTGTCCTCGGCAAACCGGAAGCACTCAAAAAGCTTGAATCCATCATTCACCCGCTTGTGCATGAAGAGGAAGCCGCCTTTCTTGCGCGCGCGCGTGCGGATGGGGCTGATATTGCATTGCTTGATATTCCGCTGCTGTTTGAAACGGAGGGCCAGAACCGCGTGCACAAGGTGGCGGTTGTCTCAGCCCCTGCCCACATTCAGCGAAAGCGGGTTCTTTCGCGCGAAGGCATGATGGAAGAGAAGCTGGAGGCCATTCTTGCCCGGCAGACACCGGACGCTGAAAAGCGGTCGCGCGCCGATTTCATTATTGATTCTTCAGGCGGCTTTGAGGACATGAGACAGCAGATTAACGCCATCCTTGCGCAATTGCGGGGAAAGCCGGCAATTTCATCGTGAGCGCAGTTTCGCCTGTGCTATAACGAACAATCATTTAAGAGGTTTTTCAATGCGTGAGATCGTTTTCGATACGGAAACCACTGGCCTTGAACGGCTTGAGGATCGGGTGATCGAAATCGGTGGCGTGGAAATGATCAACCGCTTTCCCACGGGCCGAACCTTTCATAAATTCATCAACCCACAGGGGCGTAAGGTTCATCCGGATGCGCTCGCGGTTCATGGGATCACCGATGAGCAATTGCTCGACAAGCCGACTTTTGCCGATATTCTCGATGAATTTATGGAATTTTTCGATGGCGCGAAGCTTGTCGCGCATAATGCCATGTTCGATCTTGGTTTCATCAATGCCGAATTGAGCCGCCTGGGTAAGCCGGAAATAGACGTTGATCGCATTGTCGATACGCTTGCGCTTGCGCGCCGTCGAAATCCGATGGGGCCAAATTCGCTGGATGCACTTTGCAAGCGTTATGGCATCGACAATTCACACCGCACATTGCACGGCGCATTGCTCGATTCTGAAATTCTGGCTGAAGTTTACATCGAACTGATTGGCGGAAAGCAGACAGCTCTCGGTCTGAGTTCCTCTGACAATTCCGGCAATGATGATCGCGCTGATCATGCCAGCCGAATTGCGCTGCGTCAGCGCCCTGTGCCGCTTGCACCCCGCATCAGTGAAAAAGAGCGTGCCGCGCATGATGCCCTTGTTGCCAAAATGGGTGATAAGGCGATCTGGAAGAAGTATTCTTCATAAAAAAACCCCGCAAAAAGCGGGGTTTTCTTTTGATATCAACGCAAGATCAGCTCTTTACAGCGTTCTTGGCTTCTTCTTCAGCCATACGGCTCTGGAACATCTGTGCAAAATCGATTGGATCGATCATCAGTGGTGGGTAGCCACCATTGCGCGTTGCATCAGCAACGATCTGACGGGCAAATGGGAACAGCAGACGTGGGCATTCGATAAACAGCAGCGGAAGCATATGTTCCTGCGCAATGCCCTGAATGCGGAATACGCCGCCATAAGTCAGCTCGGTGTTGAACAGAACGTCCTTGCCGTCCACAGCCTTGGCTTCGAGTGTTAGAACAACGTCGAAATCCGTTTCGGAAAGCGGGTTGGCGTTTACATTGACATTGATGTTGATCGAAGGCGCTTTGTCGCGTGGGCGCAGCGACAGAGGCGCGCCGGGGCTTTCAAAGGAAAGATCCTTGATATACTGGGCCAGAATGTTGAGGGACGGCTGGGTGGCTGCGCCATTGCCGTTCTTTGCTTCGTCCGCTACGGGCTTATCGCTCGGCGTTTTTGCCATTATCGGAATGCCTTCTTTTATTGTGATTAATCTGATTGCCTGTAAAGCAGCGATGCTTGGCTAGCATGTGTGGGTAGATGAGGCAAGAAACCGTTTTTAGGTTAGTAATTGCGCAATCAACGATCCTTGTGGTCAGGATTCCACGGTGAATTTTCGTCCGGCTTTGCTGTATAATCTTCCGGGTCGAGGTCGATCACGTTATTCTCTTTGCGCTCATAAGGACGATAGGCTTCCGAATAGCGGGTGGACGCTGTGGCAACGACGAGACGATTGCGCACAAATCGGTTCCAGACAAGATCGCGAATGAAGGGCACGAAAAGCAGCAGGCCAATGGCGCTTGTGACAAAGCCGGGCACGATCAGCATGATGGCAGCAACCACGATCATGGCGCCATGCATCATTTCGCGATCCGGCACACGCCCCGCAGCACTTTCCGCGCGGATGCGCTGCAACAGCCCGAAACCCTGCACGCGCAGCAGGAAAAAACCGAGCATCGTGCTTAGAACGACAAGACCCAGCGTTGCCAGAACACCGATTTTACTGCCGACAATCACAAAGCCGGCAATTTCGATGAACGGCATTGCCAGCATGAGCAGAGGGGCAAAGGAAAAGGACACGGCAGTTATGATCCTATGTTTATTGATGTTTTCATCAAAGATCTTCAGTCTATCATGAATTTGCAGATAGAGCGCATTCCGAAAAGTGAAAAGCGGTTTTCGCAATGAGATACGCCTAAAAACAAATAGGTATGCGTGATCGGGATTTGAATGATCAATCAAGGCGATCTATATGTATATTGAAAGAAATTGATGGCGGGAGCGGGATTCGTGATCGTTATCCGTTAAATGGTGGCAGGCGGTATGGAATTTTTTGATTTTGGTACGATATTTTTCTTCATCGCAGCGGTGGTGATATTTCTCCAGCTGCGCAATGTTCTCGGTCGTCGTACTGGAAATGAAAAGCCGCCGGTTGATCCCTACACATCTGCCCGTAATTCCGACACACAGACCAGTGGCGGCGAAACGGATAATGTTGTTTCCCTGCCGCAGCGTTCCGGCGAAAAAGATTATAGCGCAATCGATAAAATTGCGCCGGTCGGCACACCGGTCAATGATGGGCTGCGTTCCATCAAGGCCGCCGATCCATCTTTTGATCCGGTGAGTTTTGTGGATGGCGTGAAGATCGCTTACGAAATGATCGTCATGTCTTTTGCCGATGGCGATCGCAATGTTCTGCAAAATCTTTTGTCCAGGGAAGTCTATGAAGGATTTGTTTCGGCGATTGATGAGCGCGAAGCACGCGGTGAAACCATACGTTCCACCTTTGTTGGCATCGATAAGGCGGAAATCGCCAATGCCGAAATGAAGGGATCTGAGGCGCATGTGACGCTGAACATTGTCAGCCAGATGATTTCGTCCACACTCGACAAGAACGGTAATGTGGTTGAAGGCGATCAGGAAAATGTGGTTGAAATCCGCGATCTGTGGACCTTTGCCCGCGACACCCGTTTGCGCGATCCAAACTGGAAGCTTGTGGCGACCGAAGCAGAAGATTAAGAGAGTGAAGACCAAGGGCCGCTAATTGAGTGGCCCTTTTAAATAGCGCGTTTTACGGATCCGGCTGTGAACCAATTGTCGAAACTATTCCACCCGCTGGGCTTTTCCAATTGCCCGGGCTGGGATCGGGACGATCAGGCACACGCCTTTTCGGCCTTTCGCCGTTCGGCCGATTATGCGCACCACAACCGCTATAACAGCGGCAGTCTCGGTATTTCTTTTAAGGCGCTTGAACCGGCTTTTGCTGCTGCACGATTGCTTGATAACCCAAACACAGCGCAGGCGCGTGGTTTTTTCGAAGCGCATTTTGTTCCGTGCCGCATTGATGCCCAAGGCTTTGTCACCGCTTTTTACGAGCCGGAGATCGAAGCATCACGCACACCAGACGCGCATTTTACGGTGCCATTTTTAAAAAAGCCCGATGATCTTGTGAAAGTCACGGACGAAAACCGTCCTTTGGGACTTGATGCGTCATATGCTTTTGCGCGCCAAACGCCAGATGGTCTTTTAGAATATGATGACCGCCGCACAATCGAGCAAGGCAGCCTCAGAGGTCGTGGGCTGGAGCTTGCTTATGTTGCCGATCGGGTCGATGCGTTCTTTGCGCATGTTCAGGGTGCGGCACGGCTCAAGCTGACCGATGGCAGTTTTATGCGGATTACCTTCGCTGCCAAAACCGGCCATCCATTTACGGGGATCGGGCGTATTCTGGTAGCGGAAGGCGAAATTCCGGCTGATCAGATTTCTATGCAGACAATCCGCCAATGGCTCAAAGATCATCCCGAAAAGGCGGATGACCTCATTTGGCAGAACCGTTCCTATATCTTTTTCCGCGAAGCAGCCGTTGATGATCCGCAGCTTGGGCAGATTGCGGCCGCCAAGGTTCCGTTGACCGCCGGACGCTCTATCGCCGTGGACAGGTTTTTGCATACTTTCGGAACGCCATTTTATGTTGATGCGCCGACTGTGACCAAATTTGACAACGCGCCCTTCTCCCGGCTGATGATTGCGCAGGATACCGGCACGGCAATTGTTGGCCCGGCCCGCGGCGATCTCTTTGCAGGATCCGGGGATGAAGCCGGTGAAATTGCAGGCGGCATAAAAGACAAAGCTGATTTTTATGCGCTCGTCCCTCGCGCAGTTTGCGGAATTAATCGATGACCTCCAACAACGAAAAACCCGCAAAAGATTATCTCAATCCCGAGGATCGCATTCTCTGGGAAACGGTTGCAAAGACAGCCAAGCCACTGGCTGGCAAAAAGCTTCAGGCTGAAGAGCTTTCGGTTTTTAGCGAACTGATGGCGCAGGAGGCAGAGAAGAAGCCTGTGAAAAAAGCGCCCTCGCCTGTTGCTGAGACGCAGCCACCAAAAAAGAAGGTCAGCTCGCTTAAGGAAATGCCGATCCATGCCTTTGATCGGCCCACTCATCGCAAAATTTCCAAAGGGCGTGTGGATATTGAAGCGCGTATCGATCTGCACGGGCTGACACAGAACGATGCTTATGAGCTGCTTTACGGCTTTCTGCTCAGCGCCCACGCGCGTGGGCTCAAGCATGTGATGGTGATTACCGGAAAAGGCCGATCATTCGGCAGTGAGGGCGTGCTCAAACAGGCCGTGCCGCACTGGTTCTCAACGCCCTTGTTCCGGCTTCTGGTCAGCGCCTATGAAGATGCAGCGCATCATCATGGTGGTCATGGTGCGCTTTATGTGCGGCTGCGCAAGCAAACGCAGAATGGGGGGCTGCTGCGATGACGCCGTTCGGCAAGCGATTGCGGGAATTGCGGGAAGAGCGCAATGTCACCCAGAGGGAAATGGCAGCAGCGCTGCGTGTGTCCCCGGCCTATTTGTCAGCATTGGAACATGGGCGGCGTGGCCAGCCAACCTGGGATATGCTGCAACGCATCATCACCTATTTCAATATTATCTGGGATGAAGCGGAAGAGCTTCAGGATCTTGCAACGATTTCGCATCCGCGGGTGGTGATTGACACATCCGGCCTGTCGCCACAGGCAACCGAGCTTGCCAATCTTCTGGCGCGTAACATCCGCATCATTGATCGCGAAACGATCAAGCATTTAAGCGATGAAATTGAAGTAGCACGCAAGCGCCGCCGGGGAATAAGTTAGGTATATTTTTAGCGGATATTATATTAGAAGATTATATTTTTCATAGAAAATATTAATATAAATAATATAGTATATTATGGTGTAATTTCATCGGATTTTTTTGGAATTATTATAAATTTCGATGAAAATATCATATTTCTATTGACAGAAATTTTCATCAATCATAGCCTGATAACACTCTGTGTATTTCTGAGTCTGAAAAGCTGAATAAGGGCATATTCCCAAATAATCAGGTTTTCATACGATTTGATCACAGTGTTTTGGTGTATTTTTTCAATGTATATATTATAATTTGGAGATTAAAATGACGAAGAAAAATCGTGAATCCACGGATATACCAAGCAAAGATATTCTACGATTTGATAACACATATCAAATTGATTTGGATACGTCTAGTTATAGAAATGGAGATAACCGCGCATATATTACTATTTACAGTGACAGTGCTTTTATTGGAGGCGCAACCGTAAAAGAAAATCAAATACCACTTGTTTTATCTGCTATGAGTTGGCTTAATAATAATAATTCAAATTTAGATTTACTGGTATGGACAGATAATACTGTTTCTGATTACATATTTTATGGATTTGAATCTTCGGTATCTAAAAAAGCTCTTGAATTACCAAAGTAATTGATAGTTGGGTGATTTCAGTTGTATTTTATTCCGGTTATTCAAATTGTATTACAGGATAAACCGAATTTTCTCACTGAGATCACCCACAAACATCTAAATTTTTTTGAGAGACTACCTTCTGCAGAATGTAAGCAAATTTTTGAATGAATTAATATAAGAGTGCTTGCGCATTTGCTCCAGCGAAATTTCCCTCCGTGAGGCGTCTAAGGATTTTTTTAAGCTTTCACCATCGGGTGATTGGACGCGACATATTACACAAATCGGTTCCCACTTTTCGGGATGTGCTTTAAGGGCTTGAGCCGATCAAACCGACCGGCTCCTGAGATTTAATCACACTTAAAAAAGCGCCTTTAGCTCATCAAGCTTGGTGTTGACCAGCCAGCCATAATAGTTTTCCTGCGGCATCACTGGAGCCTGTCCAGATGCTTTCAGCTTAGCATTCTCATTGGCAAGTGCGCGGGCGCGAGAATCTGCACCGCCGGTGTTATAAAGCGTTGCCGTAATTCCGGGGTTTTTTGAAATGTCGAAATCGGCAATCTGACGATAGGCGGTGATCGACTGTTTGAGCGTCGCTGCGATATAGGGCAGCGTCAGATCCGGGTCCATGATGGTTTTATAGACCGCGTTGCCATTATCGGCATCAAGCTTTGGCAGGCCGGAAACGCGGTTCACCATGTCCGACATCTGCAAGGCCGTCAGCGGGTTCATCTGGCCTAAGCCGAAAGTCTGGCCAGCATAGAAGGGCTGAAAGAACACGGCACTGAAGCGGTTGTTCGGATAGCTTTTGCCGCCCACGGATTTGCCGCGGAACTGCTTGTTCCAGACTGTTTCGCGGCAGCCCCACAGCGAATAGCTGTCCTTGAATCTGAGGCACTCGGAAAACTCCGGGCGCTTGACGAACTGGCCGATGCTTTCGCCATTATAGCCAAAGCTCACGCCCTGGTTCACATAGGACATCGCCTTGACGTAATAGGTCTGCAAGCGGTCATAGACATCGACATTATAGGTGTGTTCGCCAACAATCGCGCCGACAATATGGATCGGATCAATGCCGTAAGCCGAAGCCGTCGACTTGATCTTTGAGCGCAGCGAAGCATCCTTTTTCAGAAGATTATAAATCTTGCGATATTTGGCTTCATAGGTGGTGCTTAATTCCTTGGTGCGCTTGGCGGAAGCGCCGGGAATGGGCGGCTGTTCGGCGTTGCGGTTGCCGGGTGGCACGCTTACGGCTGCAAGGGCGCTCTGGCAGGAGAAAGCGATGGCGAGGCAGATGCCTGCAATACGGTTCAGTCGACGGGTCATTGCGGGAAAACGGCCTCAACAGGGTAAATGATATGTAAATTTGGCGGCAAATTAAAAAAACCCCTCGATGAAGTCGAGGGGTTTCTTGCCTTTGAGGCGAAAGCCACCGCAGCGTGGCTTTCCGGTCACTTTTTAGTTTTACAGAATGAAGCGCGAAAGATCGGTATTCTTGGCAAGATCGCCAACGGTTTCGCGGACATAATCCCCATCCACCTTGAATTCCGAACCGGCCTTGTCGGGGGCGTTATAGGAAATATCGTCCAGAACGCGCTCCATCACCGTCTGCAAGCGGCGCGCACCGATATTTTCGACCGTTGAGTTGAGATCAACCGCGATATCGGCCAGAGCATCAATCGCATCGTCGGTAATATCGAGCTTCACTTCTTCCGTGGCCATCAGCGCAATATATTGCTTGATCAGGCTGACTTCGGTTTCCGTCAGAATCCGGCGGAAATCTTCGCGCGTCAGTGCACTCAGTTCCACGCGGATCGGCAGACGTCCCTGCAATTCCGGCAAAAGGTCAGACGGTTTTGAGACATGGAACGCGCCCGATGCGATGAACAGGATATGGTCGGTTTTCACCGGACCATATTTTGTTGCAACAGTGGTGCCTTCAACAAGCGGCAGCAGATCGCGCTGCACGCCTTCGCGTGACACACCCGCTCCCATGCCGCCTTCGCGCGCTGCGATTTTATCGATTTCGTCCAGGAAAACGATACCGTCATTTTCGGTTGAACGCAGGGCTTCCTGAATAAGCTGATCCTGATCAAGCAGCTTGTCGGACTCGTCATTGATCAGGATGGCGTAGGAATCCTTGACCGTGGTCTTGCGCGTCTTGGTGCGCCCACCCATCGCCTTGCCGAAAATATCGCCAATATTGATCATGCCGATATTGGCACCGGGCATACCCGGAATTTCGAAATTCTGGCCTGACCCCGTATCGGCCACTTCGATTTCGATTTCCTTGTCGTCCAGCTCGCCATCACGCAGCTTCTTGCGGAAGCTTTCGCGGGTGGCGGGGCTTGCCGTTTTGCCGACAAGACCGTCAAGCACGCGCTCTTCAGCATTGATATGGGCCTTGGCCTTCACATCTTCGCGTTTCTTTTCACGCACGAGACCAATCGCTGCTTCAACCAGATCACGGATGATCTGTTCGACATCGCGGCCCACATAGCCGACTTCGGTAAATTTGGTGGCCTCGACCTTGATGAAAGGCGCACCGGCAAGCTTGGCGAGACGACGCGAAATTTCCGTCTTGCCAACACCGGTCGGTCCAATCATCAGAATGTTTTTTGGCATGACCTCTTCGCGCATCTGGCCTTCCAGCTGCTGCCGGCGCCAGCGATTGCGCAAAGCAATGGCCACGGCGCGCTTGGCATCGTTCTGGCCGATGATGAAGCGGTCAAGCTCGGAGACGATCTCGCGGGGGGAGAAATTGGTCATGATTAAATTCCACTTTGCCACTGCTTAATGAACTCGAACGGATGCAGCGGCATGATCACGTTGAGCGGAAGGTTGCAGCCGATGACGATCAAAGCACCCAAGCCCAACGCTGTTTGTCAGAGGTTGAGGCTTGCAAGGGTACGGTCATTCGGCGTCGAGGCTTTCAACCAGAATGCTGTGATTGGTGTAGATGCAGATATCGGCGGCAATTTCCATTGCCTTACGGGCGATTTCTTCGGCATTCCTGTCTGTGTCGATCAGCGCGCGCGCTGCCGCCAGCGCATAATTGCCGCCTGATCCAATGGCCATGACGCCGTGTTCGGGTTCAAGCACATCGCCCGTCCCGGTCAATGCCAGCGTCACCTTGCTGTCGGCAACCAGCATCATGGCTTCGAGCTTGCGCAGATAGCGGTCGGTACGCCAGTCTTTGGCAAGCTCGACAGAAGCGCGCATCAGCTGGTCAGGATATTGTTCGAGCTTGGCTTCAAGGCGCTCAAGCAGTGTGAAGGCATCTGCGGTTGCGCCTGCAAAACCGGCAATGACATTGCCTTTGCCGATGCGGCGCACTTTGCGCGCATTGCCCTTCATCACGGTGTTGCCGAGCGAGACCTGCCCGTCACCGGCGATGACCACCTTGTTACCCTTGCGAACGGTAACAATGGTCGTGCCGTAAATTGTCGTAGGATTGTGTTCGATCATGGATCACTCCTTTGGCGGCTTACAGGTTTCCATCTGGCAAACGCATAAGCCCCTGATATGGGGAAGCCTCTTTCCTTTGGCTCAAGCGCGAACGGAATCGGGTTTCGTTGTGAATATTTAAGAACCATCTGGCAAAATGCAAATGGCTAACAGCGCATTCCAAAAAGTGGGAACCGGTTTTTGGGTAAAATGCGCTGCTGGGGGAAACCGCATTCCAAAAAGTGGGAACCGGTTTTTGGGTAAAATGCGCTGCTGGGAAAACCGCATTCCAAAAAGTGGGAACCGGTTTTTGGATAAAATGCGCTGCTGGGGAGACCGCATTCCAAAAAGCGGGAGCCGGTTTTTGGATAAAATGTGCGTGAATAAAATTCAGAATGTTGCGAGCAGTTCTAAAAGCATTGGCAAAAGCGGCCAGCTGTTCTAGAACGCCAAAAGATTTCAACAGAGGAAATGCTATGACGGCTGAAAGCGCCCGCAAAGCAAGTATCGAACGTTCAACAAAAGAAACGAGCATTGCCGTTTCTGTCGATCTGGACGGCAACGGCAAGTTCGACATTACAACCGGTGTCGGCTTCTTCGATCATATGCTGGAGCAGCTTTCGCGACATTCGCTCATCGACATGCGCGTCATGGCCAAAGGCGATCTGCATATCGATGATCACCACACGGTGGAAGATACGGGCATTGCGCTTGGTCAGGCTGTGGCAAAGGCGCTGGGTGAGCGTCGCGGCATTGTGCGTTATGCATCGATGGATCTTGCTATGGACGATACGTTGACGGGTGCTGCGGTCGATGTTTCGGGCCGTGCCTTTCTGGTCTGGAACGTGACTTTCACAACAGCCAAGATCGGCACTTTCGACACCGAGCTGGTGCGCGAGTTCTTCCAGGCTTTTGCGATGAATGCAGGCATTACGCTGCATATCAACAATCACTATGGTGCCAACAATCATCATATTGCAGAATCGATCTTCAAGGCTGTCGCAAGGGTTCTGCGCACGGCACTGGAAACCGATCCGCGTCAGAAGGATGCAATTCCTTCGACCAAGGGGTCGCTGAAGGGATAAGCCAATGGCGCAATTCGTCGTTCTGGAGAAAGAAGGCGCTGACGGCGCTGAAAACTCTGTCTTTGTGCGCGACGGATTCTATACTTTGGCGCTGATCCTGCCTGTTGTCTGGCTGTTGTTGCAGCGACTGTGGTTTGAGGCTTTTGCGGTTTTGGGTCTAACGATCCTGCTTGGATTTGCCGGTGCCATGCTTGGCATCTCCAATGCGGTTCCCCTGATCACCTTGGTGTTTTCGCTCTTTGTGGCGCTGGAAGGCGCCAACTGGAAGATTGCAAAACTCAAGCGGCAGGGGTTTGGCGAGAAAGCAGTCATCGATGCGGCTGATCTGGAAGAAGCGGAAATGCGCTATTTCTACGGTCTCGCAGATGCGGCGCAGCCAACCACGGCTCTCAACGAAACGCCTCAACCTAAATGGGCGCAAGAGGCCCCTCGTCCCACCTATTCCTCATTTGGCTCGACGATCGGATTTGTCGGTCATCGCGGAGAAAACTGAAAATGCGTGTTGCAATTATCGATTATGGTTCCGGCAATCTTCGCTCGGCCACCAAGGCCTTTGAGCGTGCAGCCCATGAAAGCGGTGTGAAAGCGGACATCGAACTCACAGCGGATGCGGATCGTGTGGCGAGTGCCGATCGCATCGTGCTGCCGGGTGTCGGTGCCTATGCCGACTGCCGCCGTGGCCTTCATGCGGTTCCTGGCATGGTGGAAGCACTGGACGATGTGGTTCTGAAAAAGGCGCATCCGTTTCTTGGCATCTGTGTGGGCATGCAATTGATGTCCGAACGCGGCCTTGAAAAGGAAGTGAGCGAAGGTCTCGGCTGGATTGCCGGCGATGTGCGTGAAATGACGCCATCCGACCCAACGCTCAAAATTCCGCAGATCGGCTGGAACAGGATTCACGTGAAACATTCGCACCCGGTCTTTGATGGTATCCACACCGGCGAAGACGGTTTGCATGCTTATTTCGTGCATTCCTATATGTTCGACGCGAAGAACAAAGCCGACGTGCTGGCCGTCACCGATTACGGTGGTGATGTGACTGCAACGGTGGGCCGCGACAACATGATCGGCACGCAGTTCCATCCTGAGAAGAGCCAGTTGCTCGGTCTCTCGCTCATTGCCAATTTCCTGAAATGGAAGCCTTGAAGATATGATCCTTTTCCCCGCTATCGATTTGAAAGACGGTCAATGCGTGCGCCTCAAGCTTGGCGACATGGATCAGGCGACCGTTTACAATGAAGACCCTGGCGCACAGGCCAAAGCTTTTGAGGATCAGGGCTTTGAATGGCTGCATGTGGTCGATCTCAACGGTGCCTTTGCCGGTGAAAGCGTCAACGGCAAGGCTGTTGAAGCCATTCTCAAAGCCACCAAAAATCCGGTTCAGCTTGGTGGCGGCATCCGCACACTCAAGCATATCGAAAGCTGGCTTTCCAAGGGGCTGCGCCGCGTCATTCTCGGCACAGTCGCCGTGCGCGATCCGGCGCTGGTGATTGAGGCCTGCAAGGAATTTCCGGGTCAGGTTGCCGTCGGCATTGACGCCAAGGGCGGCTATGTCGCGGTTGAAGGCTGGGCGGAAGCCTCTGAGCTTGGTGTGGTGGAACTGGCGAAAAAATTTGAAGGTGCAGGTGTTGCAGCCATTATCTATACCGACATCGACCGTGACGGCGTTCTGGCTGGCATCAACTGGGATTCAACGCTTGGTCTTGCAGACAGCGTTTCCATTCCGGTGATTGCTTCGGGCGGTCTTGCCTCCATGGAGGACATCAAACGCCTCGCCGCACCCGATGCCCGTAAGCTTGAAGGCGCAATTTCTGGTCGCGCGCTTTATGATGGCCGTATCAATCCGGCAGAAGCACTATCCCTGTTGAGGGCCGCAGCATGACACTCAAAGCACGCGTAATCCCTTGTCCCGACGTGAAAGACGGGCGCTACCGGCTGCCCGCAGCGAATAGTCCGGCGCAGGCCGGACCGCGAGGACAGGCAAAGCTAAAAAGAGACACGGCAGATCGAGGACAAAAATGCTGAAAGCACGCGTGATACCCTGCCTCGATGTAAAAGACGGCCGTGTCGTTAAGGGCGTCAACTTTGTCGATCTGATTGATGCCGGTGATCCGGTGGAAGCAGCGCGCGCCTATGATGCGGCGGGCGCGGACGAATTGTGCTTCCTCGACATCACGGCGTCTTCGGACAATCGCGAGACAATTTTCGATGTCATCGCCCGTACAGCCGAACAGTGCTTTATGCCGCTCACCGTTGGCGGCGGCGTGCGTCAGGTGGCTGATATTCGCAAGCTGCTGCTTGCCGGAGCCGACAAGGTTTCGATCAACACGGCTGCGGTCAAGAACCCGGAATTTGTTGCGGAAGCCGCTGATAAGTTTGGCAATCAATGCATCGTTGTGGCCATTGATGCCAAAAAGGTTTCGGGTGAAGGCGAGAGTGATCGCTGGGAAATCTTTACCCATGGCGGCCGCCAGACGACCGGCATTGATGCGGTGGAATTTGCGCAGAAGGTGGTGAGCCTGGGCGCCGGTGAAATCCTGCTGACTTCGATGGACCGTGATGGCACCAAGGCCGGCTATGACGTGGCGCTGACGCGGGCTGTTGCAGACAGCGTGCGCGTTCCGGTGATCGCTTCGGGCGGCGTTGGCAATCTGGATCACTTGGTGGCAGGCATCCGTGATGGTCATGCAACCGCGGTTCTTGCAGCATCCATCTTCCATTTCGGCACCTATACGATTGGCGAAGCCAAGCGCTATATGGCCGAGGCTGGCATTCCGATGCGGCTCGATCCGGTCCGTTGATTATACAGCATGTCGCGGAAACGTGGGAACCGGTTTTCCGATAACGCCATGCGCAAAAGCCTAAAGGAAATCCGATGAGCGAGTTCACCCTTTCCGACCTTGAACGCATCGTCGCAGAGCGTGCAAATTCAACGGATGGATCATCCTATACGGCAAGTCTTGTGGCCAAGGGCCAGACGCGCGCTGCCAAAAAGCTTGGCGAAGAGGCCGTTGAAACGGTGATTGCAGCCGTTGAGGGAAACCGCGCGGAAGTGGTCACGGAAAGCGCCGACCTGCTTTATCATCTGCTGGTGGTTCTGAAGATTGCAGACGTCCCGCTCAATGAGGTTCTTGCAGAGTTGCAGCGCCGCACGGCACAGACGGGCCTTGAGGAAAAGGCCGGTCGTTCGAAGGCGTAAATGCAGATCAAACACGAAGTGCTTGAATTGGCGTTGAGGGAGAGCAGCGACAATATGTGGGAAAAAATAGACCAGCTAACGCCGTCGCGTTACTCGCCTTACCGTTTTTTTTCGGCGCAAGAGTGGGCAGGCTTTCGCGCTGATACCCCCCTCACCCTTACCTATGAAGAAGTCAAACGGCTGCGCTCGCTGGGCGATCCGATTGATCTGGATGAAGTGCGGCGCATTTATCTGTCGCTGTCGCGCCTGCTCTATGCGCATGTGGAAGCAAGCCAGCTTCTGTTCCGCCAGCGCCAGCAGTTTCTCAATATGGAGGACAGTTTCAAGACGCCCTTCATCATTGGCATTGCAGGCTCTGTGGCTGTGGGGAAATCCACGACTGCGCGTATTCTCAAAGAACTGCTTGCGCGCTGGCCTTCAAGCCCGAAGGTCGATCTGGTGACGACGGATGGCTTCCTCTATCCCAACGCGATTCTGCGCGATCAGAACATGATGGAGCGCAAGGGTTTTCCCGAAAGCTATGATGTGGGCGCGCTTTTGCGTTTCCTGTCGGCGATCAAGGCAGGCATGAGCCGTGTGCGTGCACCGCTTTATTCGCATTTAAGTTATGACGTGCTGCCAGGCGAATATCAGATTGTCGACAAGCCCGACATTCTGATCTTTGAAGGCATCAATGTTTTGCAGGTCCGCGATCTGCCGGAAGACGGCAAAATGGTGCCCTTTGTCTCCGATTTTTTCGATTTCTCGATTTATATCGATGCGGAGTCGGAGCTGATCCACAAATGGTATATTGACCGTTTCATGCGTCTGCGTGAGACGGCTTTCGTCAATCCGCAGTCGTTCTTCCATCGCTATTCGCAGCTTTCTCAAGATGCGGCCCGTTCTATCGGCGAAGGCCTCTGGAACAATATCAACATGAAGAACCTGCGCGAAAACATTCTTCCCACCCGCCCCCGCGCCGATCTTATCCTGCGCAAAGGCAGCGATCATCTGATCGAAGAAGTGGCGCTTCGAAAGATTTAAATCTCAGGAAACCAGAATGGCGCAAGTGCTGGAAATGTATCAGGTGGACGCGTTCACCAAACATGTCTTCGCCGGAAACCCTGCGGCGGTTCTGATCCTGAAAGACTGGCTGAGCGATGCGACCATGCAGGCAATCGCTGCCGAAAACAATCTCGCGGAAACAGCTTTTGCATGCCCTGCAGAGGATGGCTGGAAGCTCAGATGGTTTACACCGACGCTTGAGGTCGATTTCTGCGGCCATGCGACTCTGGCAACGGCGCATGTTCTGGCTTGGCACCACAAGATTGATGGTGAACTGCATTTTCACACCCGCATAGGCGAGATCAGTGTTTCGCGCGCGGGCGACGATTATGTGCTTGATGTTCCATCCATTGCTCCCGACCAGCTTTCCGAGCTTCCTCCGTTCATAGCATCACTGTTTGAGAATGAGAGCGGAGCCACGTTCTTCAGAAATTTCGAGAATATCTATGTGCAGCTTGAGGATGAGGCTGCGGTCAGGGCTTTCGTCCCCGATCATATTCAGATTGAGAAACTGGGATCAGTCGGCCTGGTGATCACCGCGCGAGGATCGTCGCACGACTTTGTTTCGCGTTATTTTGCGGCGGGATCGGGTATCCCGGAAGATCCGGTTACTGGATCTATCCATGCGACGCTCGTTCCCTATTGGGCTCAAAAGATCGGGAAAAACAAACTGTCCGCTTATCAGGCTTCGGCCCGTGGCGGACATTTGGGATGTGAGCTGAAAGGCGACCGTGTCTTGCTCACCGGCAACGCCGTGACATTCATGAAATCCGAGATTTATATCCCGTAAAGAATAAGGGCGCCGAATAGTTCGGCGCCCTGATCGCTTTTGGGTCATTTTTGCAATCAAGCAAGCGGTGGAATGCGCAGCACCTGGCCTGGATAGATTTTATCCGGATGTGTCAGCATTGGCTTGTTGGCTTCAAAGATAATGTCGTTCTTTGCGCCCTTGCCTTTGCCATATTGGGCTTCGGCGATTTTCCAGAGATTGTCGCCCTTCTTAACCGTGTAGAAGACAGGTTCGGCACCGGTCGTCCCGGCATCGTCGACTTTTAGTTCAGAAGCTTCGACCTTGGAAACGCCCAGTGAGTTGCCGACGGCGATGATCGCTTTTTCAAAAGCTGACTGATCCTTCACATTGCCGCTCAGGACGGCTTTGTCGCCCTGCACGCTTACCTGCACACCATCGGTGCCGAGATTATGCGAATCGAGTTCCTTCTTCAGATCCTCGGCTTTGGGCTCATTTTCACCGAAGCCAAGCTTGGTTCCGACCGATTTCACGAAATCGAAAATTCCCATGGGCAAATCTCCTTGTTGTTAAGACCGTATCTTTCAATCAAACCCGTCATCGCAACCCGTGCGGCTTCCGGTTCGTCAATAGCCAGTAAGGTACAGCGCCCAACAAATTGGTCAAGTCCGGATTGTTCCCGGATTGTTCAATGAGTTCGGGCACTTAATTAGCATTTTAACAAGCTCTACCGGCCCAGATTGGTCTTCGCCAGCTCGACGATTTCATCGCCACGACCGCTGATGATGGCCTTGAGCATATAAAGGCTGAAGCCTTTCGCCTGCTCGGCCTTGATTTTGGGGGGCATGACAAGCTCCTGCTTGGCTGTCACCACATCAACCAGAACCGGACCATCATGGGCAAAAGCTTGCTTTAAGGCCTCCGGCAGATCAGCGGAATCCTCCACCCGGAATCCCTTGATACCAATGGCTTCGGCCATGGCTGCAAAATTCGGATTGTCGAGATCCGTTCCCGACGTCAGATAGCCGCCAGCTTTCATTTCCATGGCCACGAAGCCAAGCGAGCCATTGTTATAGACAATGATCTTGGCGGGCAGATTGAGCTGTTTCAGCGACAGGAAATCGCCCATCATCATGGTGAAACCGCCATCGCCGGACAGCGAAACGACTTGTCGTTCCGGTGCTGCACCCTTGGCGCCCAGCGCCTGAAGCATGGCATTGGCCATTGAGCCATGATTGAAAGAACCAAGCAGACGACGCTTGCCATTCATGGTGAGATAGCGCGCCGCCCAGACGGTTGGCGTGCCGACATCGGCTGTGAAGATCGCATCCGCATCCGCAATCTCATTGACGAGGCGGGTCAGATATTGCGGATGGATCGGCTGTCCCGGTTTTGACGGTACGGCCAGATCATCCAGTGCTTCGCGCGCCTTGGTATAATGCGTCTTGGCGGCATCGAGGAATTTCGTGCTGCGAGCGGATTTAAGCTTCGGCAGAAGGGCGGCGATTGTTTCCGCCACATCGCCCGTCACACCCAATGTCAGCGGCGCCCGCCGACCAAGCTGTGATGGATCATTGTCGATCTGAACGATCTTGGCCTTGTCGGGATAGAAATTGCGATACGGAAAACTGGTGCCAAGCATCAGCAGCGTGTCGCAGTTGAGCATGGCGTGATAGCCGGATGAAAAGCCGATCAATCCGGTCATGCCGACATCAAACGGATTGTCCCATTCGACATGTTCCTTGCCGCGCAGCGCATGGACAACGGGGGCTTCGAGCTGTTCGGCCAACGAGACCACCGCATCATGGGCGCCAGCACAGCCGCTGCCTGCCAGAATGGTGATTTTCTCAGACCCGTTGAGAATGTCTGCGAGTTTTGCGACATCCTGATCAGACGGAACCATCCGGGGAAGCGAGATCGGCGTCCAGTTTTGCTTGATCCCTTCGGGGGCTTGCTTGAGCGCCACGTCGCCCGGAATAACGATCACCGCCACGCCGCGCTTGCCAATGGCGGCACGCATCGCGCGGTTCAACACTTCCGGCATTTGTGCGGGATTGGAAACCAGCTCGACAAAATGGCTGCATTCACGAAACAGTTCCTGCGGATGGGTTTCCTGGAAATAATCCAGGCCAATTTCCGACGAAGGAATATGCGCTGCAATCGCCAGCACGGGTTCGCGGTTGCGGTGGCAATCAAACAACCCGTTGATGAGGTGCAGATTGCCGGGACCGCAGCTACCGGCACAAACGGCCAGTTCGCCGGTGACAGCCGCTTCCGCGCCGGCGGCAAAGGCTGCGGTTTCCTCGTGCCGGACATGCATCCAGTCGATTTTACCGAGCCGTCGCAGGCTGTCATTTAATCCGTTGAGGCTGTCACCGGTGACACCCCAGATACGCTTAACGCCCGCTTCGGCCAAGGTTTGAGCCAGAAGATCCGCAACAGTCATGCCCATGATCATTTCACCTTTTTCGCAATCTCACGCACTATCTAGTGCGCTTTGGCGAACAGGAAAGAATCAACTTCTTTTGATGTGCAGCAGCAGAATTGTTATGTCGTGCAGTCGCGAGATTTTGGCGCTCAGAGTGCGTAAAATAAAGGGAGCGCCCGTCTGGGTTAACGGCCAGATGTAGAGGCTTATTTCCCCTTTGACCTGTAAGCAGGTCTCGTCAACACACCTTGAGCCGAGCATTGGGCATTTACGTTTTTGGGCCGACCTGCACTCTGTGCAGAGTATCGGACGGCCCCATGGAAAATGAGCTTACTTGAAATCCCCTGTCATCCGCGAGGTCCGCACCTCAATGATGCGCATTCAGAAACGGATGACGCGCACGCTGTAAGGATAAAATCTTTTGCAACAGACCCTCTCTTATTGCGAGGTATTCAAATAATGAGCCCACAAATGAGGGCGCGCCTTCATCAAATCCATCAACATGATCGGGAGGACTATATCTTCGTGTCATAGATATCAGTTTATTAAAATGTAATTAGGTTTAAAATGGATACGTATTAACATCTCAAAATAATTAATAAATTGAATGGGATTATTATCATGGCAATAGTCGTTAAAGGGGATACTCTCCCAGATGAATGTGTAAGTGTAGTGAATGGATTTGGAATTGGATACAATGAACTTGCAGACGTTTATCTGATTCCAGGAGGGATTCAACTCCTTCCATCAGAGCAGTCTTATTATGAAATAGTATTTTTATCTGGAAGAAATGGGAGTTTAATAAATAAATTTCGTAGCCTAAGTCCTTCTAAAACCACTATAAAAGTCATATCTTATAATAATCATTATGTATTCCTCGGTTTGTATCCTTTTAGTGGTAATTCAGATATTCCGGAGGGTTTTGTTTCTGGTATAGGTTATGCATATTCAAGTGGAGCTGACATGAAAAAGATCAATGTTATTGATCTTCCTGGTGAGTTGAAAGATTCATGCTTTTATACAGTGACATATGATAAGAAAAATAGAAATTATTACTTCGGTGGTGTGTTGCCAGATTATGATGGTGCGGCTTATGTTATAATTGATGAAGTAGAAAAGAAATACAAAGGTTGTATAAAAATAAAATCTCATATAAATATTACTGCATTTCAACCGCTATGCAGCAATAATGGTGTGTTGTACGTTCCTTCAAATACGCCTGGTAAGGTATATAATTGCATAGATAAATATGATGTACATGGAAATGTATTTATAGGTTCTATAATAGCGATCAATACTTTTGACTCTTACTTAACTATTCACGGAATTAATTTAGATGATTATAATAATATATTGTATATTATTGTAACTTATAAAGATATTGGTAATAATTTTACTGAAGTGCAAATTTATGATATTAATAAAGGGGAGTTTATTGGTCATTTCTTATTGAATCTAATGCTCGCAGATGGGCAGAGAACATATTTAGATTCAAAGCTAAAAAGACTTTATTTATGTAGTTCAGAAAATATGATTGTTGTTGTTGATTTAAATAAAAAGAAGATAGTTAATACTATAAAAATTGAAACTAATGGACGAATTTGTTACTTCATATACTCTGAGCGTAATAATTCTGCACTTGTGATAACAGATCTAAATTCTCCAGATTCTTTATTGCAATGCTTTATTATTAAGGACATTAATACAGTAGATTCTACGGTCCTGTCGTAAAGTACTGGATATGCGAAAGGCGTGATTATTTCTGGGCGCACTTATGCTGCGCGGTCGGCAAAGGGCTGGATTGGCCAGCTGGTTTTTTGGATCATGTGAGCCAATCCTATCCCTGAAAGGTATCTGATACCCTATCGCTTCATAGCCGCATGATCGACGCATGCGCTTGGTTCTTCGTTGGTTTTCTGAAGGTTGCGATAGGAACCTGAATAGCGAGCATAAAAGAATACCGCATTCAGGATGATACTTTTGTGAAAGTGCTCCCTTTGAAATCCACTGTCATTTCTTTGTATCTCGCTCAATTATGCGCACTCGCGAGCGAATAGTGCATTAAGGGTGAAAATTTTGTACGAGCCGCCGTGGGGGCGAAACACGCTTCTTTTGATGTGCAGCAGCAGAATTGTTATGTCGTGCAGTCGCGGATAAAACGCGCAAGATAGGCGTCAAATTCCGCTGGCTGCTCGCGGAATGGCGCATGCCCTGCATTGTCAATCACGTGGGTTTTTGCTTCCCAGAGATTGCCGAATTTCACTTTTGAGACAAAAGCGAGTTCGACAAAAGGTTCGTCGCGACCATTGACGACTGCAATGGGAAGCTTTGCGCTGGCGACGATGTCGCGCTGGTTGCCGCCAGATCCAGCGGCAAATTTTTCAAACATGATGCGGCGTGCGCGTCCGTCAGTGCGGGCAACAATATCAAGAAGTGATGCATCGAATGGCTCGCCGCAGGTGCTGCGTGCATAAGATTCCACGTCACGCTCGGAAAACACCTCCTGCCCGGCAAGCGCCATATCAGGCCCGCTCTTGAACCCCTGCCCCACTTCCTCACGCGCCACAGGCGGTGTTCCGGTAATCATCAGGCCGCGCATGTCAGGATAACGGGCAATCATCTCGATACCGATATGGCCGCCAAGCGACCAGCCGAAAACAACGGCATCGGCAATGCCGAGCTTTTGCATGACCTCCGTCATTGCATCTGCATAGCCATCCATCGAATAGCTGCGATCAGGATCAATCGCATCTGCGGATTTGCCATGGCCCGGAAGATCAGGCGCAATGACACGCCATTTTTTGCCAATTTCACCTTCAAACTGTGGTGCAAAAATCGCGCCCGAACTTGAATTGCCATGGATCATCAGGAGGGGCGCGCCCGCGCCTTCACTTTCACGCACAGCAATGCGGCCATGGCTGGTTTCAAGCTCGTGATAATTGATTGTCATGTTGTCTGTTCCCACAGTCTGGAAATTTTAGTCAAAGGAAACCTTGCCACGGCCTTTTTTGATATCCGAGCGCCCGGATTTGGCTTTGAGGCGGCGTTCAACCGAGCCTTTGGTTGGTTTTGTTTTTCTGCGCGGCGGCGGTGGCGGAACGGCTGCTTCTTTGATGAGCGCAATCATCCGCTCGCGCGCATCTTCCCGGTTGCGTTCCTGCGTGCGAAAACGATTGGCCTCAATCAGAACGTCCCCATCCTTGGTGCCTTTCTGACCGGCAAGCTTGAAAAGTCGCGAAAGCACATCTTCGGGCAGGCCGGAGCGTGCCGCATGAAAGCGCAGCTGTACGGCAGTGGAAACCTTGTTGACGTTTTGACCACCCGGACCGGATGAGCGAATAAAGCTCTCCTCCAGATCGTCCTCGTGGATCGTCAGGCGGTTGGTGATGCGAATGATGTTGCGGCTTTCTTCCATGCTAAAAGTGATACACCGCTTTTTATCCGTTAGACAAAAGAAAAACCCGGCCTTTCGGCCGGGCTTTCCCTCCTCCTCAGGATGAATATGCTTATTCAGCCGCAATCTGGGTTGCAGGCGCTGCATCCCGCACGTCGTGATCGACATGGCTTTCGAATTTCTCGAAATTGGCTACGAACATATCGACAAGCTTTTGGGCCTGTGCATCGTAAGCGGTTTTGTCGGCCCAGGTCGAACGTGGATTGAGAATGGATGTATCCACGCCTGGCACTTCAACCGGAACCGCAAAGCCGAAATTCGGATCGGTACGGAACTCCGCATTGTTAAGCGAACCGTCAAGCGCTGCCGCAAGAAGTGCGCGGGTTGCCTTGATTGGCATACGCTTGCCGGTGCCATAAGCGCCACCGGTCCAGCCGGTATTGACCAGCCAGCAATCGACCTTGTGTTCGGCGATCAGCTTGCGCAGCAGATTGCCGTATTCCGATGGATGGCGCGGCATGAACGGCGCGCCAAAGCAGGTCGAGAATGTTGCTTCCGGCTCGGTCACACCCTTCTCAGTACCGGCAACCTTGGCGGTATAGCCTGACAGGAAGTGATACATGGCCTGTGCTGGCGTCAGCTTGGCAATCGGAGGCATCACGCCGAAAGCATCAGCGGTGAGCAAGATGATGTTCTTCGGCTGACCGCCCTTGCCGCTCGCAGAGGCATTCGGGATGAAGGGAAGCGGATAGGCGCAACGGGTGTTTTCGGTGAGTGAGCCGTCATTGAAATCCGGCTGGCGATTTTCATCCAGCACAACATTTTCCAGAACCGTGCCGAATCGCTGCGTGGTCGCATAAATTTCCGGCTCGGCTTCTGCCGAAAGACGAATCGTTTTTGCATAGCAGCCGCCTTCGAAATTGAAGACGCCATGCTCGCCCCAGCCATGTTCGTCATCGCCGATCAGCGTGCGGCTTGGATCGGCAGAAAGCGTGGTCTTGCCGGTGCCCGACAGGCCGAAGAACACAGCCGTGTCGCCGTTCGGGCCTTCATTGGCCGAGCAATGCATCGGCATGACGCCCTTGGCGGGCAGAAGATAGTTGAGAACGGTGAAGACGGATTTCTTCATTTCACCGGCATAAGACGTGCCGCCGATCAGAACGATCTTGCGGGTAAGATCGACCGCAATCACCGTTTCTGTACGCACACCATAGCGGGCAGGATCAGCCTTGAAGGAAGGCAGATCAATGATGGTCAGTTCAGGCACGTAAGATGCAAGCTCTGCTTCTTCCGGGCGGATCAGCAGATTGCGGATGAACAGCGAGTGCCATGCATATTCGGTGACAACACGGGCATTGATCTTATTGTCTTTGTCGGCGCCGCCAATCAAATCCTGTACGAAAAGCTCCTTGCCCTTCGCATGTTCGATGAAATCGGCATGAAGAAGCTCAAAAGCTTCCGGCGACATCGGCTTGTTGTTGTCCCACCACACCTGATCATCGGTGTTGGCATCGCGAACCACGAATTTGTCTTTTGGCGAGCGGCCTGTGTGCTGGCCGGTGCGTGCAACAAGCGCACCCTGCGCAGAAAGCTCTGCTTCGCCACGGCGAATGGTTTCTTCATAAAGCCGTGCGGGTCCAAAATTATAAAAGACTGCGGACAGTTCCTTCAATCCTGAAGTCGCAATGGAAGCGGCAGTGTTGTGAATGCCGGTCTCTTTCATGGTCTCTCCGCCATCTGGTTCGAAAGTTGGTTGGCCCCTTTGTCATCGGGATGGCAGTCAGAAGCAGATTAATTAAATTAAATCAAATATTTAATCGATTTAAAAAAATTGAAAATTTTTTAAATCGTTTAATTTTTCGGTTACGATGACGATCTCCAGTCTGAAAATGTTCGGCTCAGCATGAACCAAGCAACACGATTCGAAAGATCGCATTTCTGTGAAGTTAAGCGGCTGCCACATTTTGTACCTAATTTGTACTGCAAAAGCGGCGTGACTATAATAAGATCAACGCTGACAGGCGTTTGTAATTTCTACCGCCACCGTGATCGGGGCGGTTTAAAAAAGGAGAAGGTCCGCATGAAGGAAGCTTCGGCAACGCAGACAATCGCGCTGGTCGACGATGACCGCAACATTCTGACCTCCGTTTCCATTGCTCTGGAGTCGGAAGGCTATCGCGTGGAGACCTATACCGATGGAGCGTCCGCTCTCGATGGTTTGATGACGCGTCCGCCCAACCTTGCAATCTTTGATATCAAGATGCCGCGTATGGATGGCATGGAACTGCTGCGTCGCCTGCGCCAGAAGTCTGACCTCCCCGTCATATTCCTGACGTCTAAGGACGATGAGATCGATGAATTGTTCGGCCTGAAGATGGGCGCGGATGATTTTATTACCAAGCCGTTCTCGCAGCGTCTTCTGGTCGAGCGTGTAAAGGCTGTTCTGCGCCGTGTTGCGGCGCGTGACGGCACTGCAAAGCCATCCGGTCAGCAGGCCAAGTCGCTGGAACGTGGCCAGCTGGTCATGGATCAGGAACGCCACACCTGCACCTGGAAGGGCGAGCCGGTCACGCTCACTGTCACCGAGTTTCTCATCCTGCATTCGCTTGCCCAGCGTCCAGGTGTTGTGAAAAGCCGTGACGCGCTGATGGATGCGGCCTATGATGAGCAGGTCTATGTTGATGACCGCACCATCGACAGCCACATCAAGCGCCTGCGCAAGAAGTTTAAGGCGACAGACGATGATTTCGAAATGATCGAAACGCTTTATGGCGTTGGTTATCGTTTCCGCGAAGCATAATATAGTTTACGAGGTTGCCGGGCCTGTCTCAAAGACCCGGCAACTTTTGACAAAGCTACTATTGAGAAAGTTAGATTGAAGCGACATGGTCGCCGAAACCCGCAAAGACAGTGCGATTAGCATGAGAGAGCGCAGGGCGCGGCGGCAACGCTCGCTTTTTCTGCGCAGGCTTTTTGCGCCTTTGAGCCGGTTTCTCGGTCAGTTTCTGTTTTCGAGCCTGACGCGCCGCATCCTGTTTCTCAATCTTGCAGCGCTGGCCGTTCTGGTCTCCGGCATTCTTTATATGAACCAGTTCCGTGAGGGGCTGATCGACGCCAAGATTGAAAGCCTGCTCACGCAAGGCAAGATTATTGCCGCCGCCATTTCGTCATCAGCAACTGTTGATACCAATTCACTGATGATTGACCCGGAAAAACTGCTGGAATTGCAGGCGGGGCAAAGCATCACGCCCTCACCCGATTCGCCTGATAACTGGGAATTCCCGATTAATCCGGAAAAAGTGTCGCCGCTGCTGCGTCAGTTGATTTCACCCACCAGCACCCGCGCGCGCATCTATGATCATTACGCCAATCTGCTGCTGGATTCCCGTTCGCTCTATGCGCCGGCTTTTGCATCGGGCGGCCCGGTTTTCCGTTATGATCTTCCGGCGATTGAGGAAGATACGCCCAGTGTATGGGAACGCTTTACCGGCTGGTTTTCACGCCTTTTCTATGGGGGCGGTCTGCCGCTCTATCAGGAGCAGCCGGGTGGCAACGGCCTCGCCTATCAGGAAATCGTGCGCGCATTGAGCGGCTCACCGCAAACCGCACAGCGGCGCAACCAGCAAGGCGAGCTGGTTGTTTCGGTGGCCGTTCCCATCCAGCAATCACGTGCCATCCTTGGTGTTCTGCTGCTTTCCACAGAGGGCGACGATATTGATAAGATCGTGCAGGGCGAACGCATGGCCGTGTTCCGTGTGTTCGGCGTTGTCGCAGCTGTCATGGTGATTCTGTCGCTGTTTCTGGCCTCAACCATTGCAAGCCCGTTGAGAAAGCTCGCCGCGGCGGCTGACCGCGTGCGCCTTGGCGTGAAAAGCCGTGAGGAAATTCCCGATTTCTCCGAACGTCAGGATGAAGTCGGTCATTTGTCCACCTCCATTCGCGCGATGACCGATGCGCTTTATACGCGCATTGAAGCGATTGAGAGTTTTGCAGCCGACGTCAGCCATGAGCTGAAAAACCCCCTCACCTCGCTTCGTAGTGCGGTTGAAACGCTGCCACTGGCCAAGAATGATGATTCGCGCAAACGCCTGCTCGACGTCATTCAGCATGACGTGCGCCGCCTTGACCGCCTGATCACCGATATTTCGGACGCATCGCGTCTGGATGCGGAGCTGGCGCGCGAACATTCCGACCGTGTTGATATGCAATCACTGCTCAACAACATCGTGACCGCTGCGCGTGAAGTCCGCCGCAACAAGGTTGGCACAGAGATCGTTCTCAATACCGGCAAATTACCCGCTGGCAAGAAAGGCTTTTTCGTGGCCGGGCATGATTTGCGTCTGGGGCAGGTGGTCAGCAATCTTATTGAAAATGCACGGTCTTTCGTGCCGGAAGATACCGGACGTATTGTCGTCACCCTGAGGAGGGAAGGCAATCGCTTGCAAGTCTTGGTCGAAGATAACGGTCCCGGCATTCCGATTGAAAACATTGAACGTATTTTTGAGCGTTTCTATACTGATCGCCCGGCTTCAGAAGCGTTCGGCCAGAATTCCGGCCTGGGGCTGTCGATCAGTCGCCAGATTATTGAAGCCCATGGCGGTACGCTGAGCGCAGAAAACATCATGGATTTGGATAATCGATCTGAAATGAAGGGTGCGCGCTTCATCATCGATCTGCCAGCGATTTCGTGATGCCGACATGACGCCCGAACAGGAAAAAAGCGGCCTTCATGCAACAACGGTTCAGTTGCGTGGCCGCGGTGTCATGCTGATGGGAAAGTCTGGTGCAGGCAAGACGGAACTGGCCCTCACGCTTATCGAACGCGCCACGCTGCGTGGTGAGCAGGCCGCGCTTGTTGCCGATGACCGAACCTTGCTGCATGTTGAAGACGGCAGACTGATCGCCAGCGTTCCCGAAGCGCTTGCCGGTGGTGTCGAGATTCGCGGTGCCGGGCTTTTCACGGTTGCTTATGTGAAACACACACCTCTTGATCTGGTGGTGATGCTTGTCGGCCCGGACGAGGCAGAACGCTATCCGGGCGATAAAAAATGGCATTTTGAGGGGATCGGGCTCAAGCGCCTGTTGCTGCCCGCCCTGTCGTCGAATGGTGATTCTAACGCGCTTTCGCGCGCAATAGAGGCCACTTTGTTCTCCAAACCATGGCCGTGAGAATATTCGGCACTGATTTTTAACGCTCTTGCTAAAAAATCTGCCTAACGCTGCGGCATTTTGCTTTTTTCAAGGCATCGCTGAGATTTTTCACTTGCTATCAGGATTTGCCCTGCCAAGATGCACAACTCACCGGCGATGTCCGGTAGGGTTTTTGTGTCATTTGCACCCGGCAGCGGGGTGAAGCGGCGGGCACACGACAGGAGCTTTGAAAGTATGATCGGACTCGTGCTTGTTACGCACGGAAGGCTGGCCGAAGAGTTTCTCCATGCTGTTGAGCATGTGGTCGGCCCGCAAGACAATTTCGAGACCGTATGTATCGGTGCCGAAGATGACATGGAACAGCGTCGCCGTGACATTGTTGATGCGGTGGAACGTGCCGATACGGGCAGTGGTGTTATCGTTCTCACCGATATGTTTGGCGGTACACCGTCCAATCTGGCAATTTCAGTGATGGAAGAAGGCAAGATCGAAGTGATCGCAGGTGTGAATCTGCCGATGCTGATCAAGCTTTCCAGTGTGCGCATTGGTGGCGATATTAAAGCGGCCTTGCGCGAAGCGCAGGATGCGGGGCGCAAATATATCAATGTTGCAAGCCAGGTGCTGACAGGAAAATAATTCATGCATCCCACTGTGGCCGTGACTGGCGAATATGATGCGGAAAGCGCTGTGTTCCGGTCTTTTGAGATCGTCAACAAGCGCGGACTTCATGCGCGCGCATCTGCAAAATTTGTGCAGCTTGTCGATAGTTTTAATGCACATGTACGCGTCAGCAAGGACGGCATGACTGTGGGGGGAACCTCCATCATGGGCCTGATGATGCTTGCAGCCTCGCCCGGTTGCTGCATCGATGTCAGCGCATCGGGCGAACAGGCTGAGGCCGTGCTTGATGCGCTTGGCGGCCTGATTGCCGATAAGTTCGGCGAAGAGGCCTGAAAGACCAATCTCCGCGATAAGTTGATATGCACACATAAAGAACTCTTTATGTGGCATTGTGCTGCGCATGCTGATCTGCTAATCAGGTCGCCAGCCGAGGCCCGTTCCCTTTTCCGGATCCGGGCTTCTCAAGCATGTTTGGGAACAGGGGCAACCGGTTTTCCGAGAACGACATGCGCAAAAGCAAGAAGATAGAGCGAGCGTATCGGCTACGATTATGCGCGACACGCTCTAAGCAAATTTGATTGGAGCAGATGATGACCGCAAGTCAGGATTTTGTCGTCAAGGATCTCAGCCTCGCCGATTGGGGCCGCAAGGAACTTGATATTGCTGAAACCGAAATGCCGGGCCTGATGGCTGCGCGTGAAGAATTCGGTCCGACACAGCCGCTCAAGGGCGCGCGTATTTCCGGCTCGCTGCACATGACGATCCAGACCGCCGTGCTGATCGAAACGCTGAAGGCGTTGGGCGCGGATGTCCGCTGGGCTTCGTGCAACATTTTCTCGACACAGGATCATGCAGCCGCAGCAATTGCGGCCACCGGCACGCCGGTTTTCGCCATCAAGGGCGAAACGCTTGAAGAATACTGGACCTATACCGACAAGATCTTCCAATGGCCGGATGGCGAACCATCCAACATGATCCTCGATGATGGTGGCGATGCCACCATGTATATCCTGATCGGTGCGCGCGCTGAGGCTGGTGAAGACGTTCTTTCCAAGCCGGAAAGCGAAGAAGAAGAAGTTCTCTTCGCGCAGATCAAGAAGCGTATGGCTGAAACACCGGGCTTCTTCACGCGCCAGCGTGATGCGATCAAGGGTGTGACCGAAGAAACCACCACCGGCGTCAACCGTCTTTATCAGTTGCAGAAAAAGGGCCTCCTGCCCTTCCCGGCAATCAACGTCAATGACAGCGTGACCAAGTCGAAATTCGATAACAAATATGGCTGTAAGGAATCGCTGGTTGACGGCATTCGTCGCGGCACAGACGTCATGATGGCTGGCAAGGTTGCTGTTGTCTGCGGTTATGGCGATGTTGGCAAAGGCTCGGCAGCATCGCTCGCCGGTGCCGGTGCACGCGTGAAGGTCACGGAAGTTGATCCGATCTGCGCACTACAGGCTGCAATGGACGGCTTTGAAGTCGTAACGCTTGATGATGCGGCTTCGACTGCCGATATCGTGATTTCGACGACCGGTAACAAGGATGTCATCACGCTTGATCATATGCGCAAGCTCAAAGATATGGCGATTGTTGGCAATATCGGTCACTTTGACAATGAGATTCAGGTTGCAGGCCTGCGCAATCTCAAATGGACCAATGTGAAGCCACAGGTTGATCTGGTTGAATTCCCGGACGGCAAGCGCATCATTCTTCTGTCGGAAGGTCGTCTGCTGAACCTTGGCAATGCAACCGGTCATCCGAGCTTTGTTATGTCAGCCTCTTTCACCAATCAGGTGCTGGGTCAGATCGAACTCTTCACGCGCACCGATGCGTATAAGAACGAAGTCTATGTTCTGCCGAAACATCTTGATGAGAAGGTCGCGCGTCTGCATCTCGACAAGCTTGGTGCCAAGCTGACGGTTCTTTCCGAGGAACAAGCTGCTTATATTGGCGTCACTCCACAGGGCCCATTCAAGTCAGAACACTACAGGTATTAAGTATCTGTTAACCATACTGCTACATCTTGTAGGCCGGGCATCATAAAGTTGCCCGGCCTTTATTTTTACACCGAACACGCTTCACGTGGATTCACGGGGAGGGTATTGTGAAGACGAATCAATGTGTTTTGACGGGTGTTTGCGTTGGGCGTGTTTTGTCTGCAAAGACGAAAGACGGTCGACTTATTTATCCTCAAAACGGCTCTGGCTTTCAGCATTGTGGCGATGTGAGAGAGCCGGAATAAAGAATTTTGAAATACGGGGGCCCTCTTTTTGAGGGTGCTTCCGGGCGGCGGAGACAAGGGAAACATGCCAGAAGTCGGCTCAACGGGGAGCTTGCGGAGCAAATCCGCATTCAGCGCAGGCAGAGATCTGAAAGGCTCGCCTTCGCTTGGATTTCGCCCTCTCAAACGGGTCATCCTCAAGGCAACGGTTTCCTTTGCCGCACTGGTTGCGGCAGCGCCGGCTTTTGCGCAGGATGCGGAGCATTCCGCCCGTATCGCGCTGCCCTTTGGCGGCAGCGTCGGCGCTTTCGAAGTCATCCAGTTTTCCATCTTTCTGGGCGCAATGGGTGCAGCTCTTTTGTCGGCTGGCTGGCTCATTCGCGATCGGGCAAAAATTGCCCAAGAAAACAATGATTTGCGCTCGCGTCTCTCGGATATGGGGTTGATTGCGCAGCGCAATGACGCTCTGCTTAATCTCAAAGATCAGCGTATTGTTGTCTGGGACGCCCAGGGCACGCGGGCCGATGTTGTCGGCCAACTGCCCTTTGATTGCGGTGCACCGCAGGATCGTTCAACCTTTCTGGCTTTTGGACGCTGGTTGCGCCCGCAGGCCGTCACCGAGCTTGAACGTGCGGTTTCAGCCTTGCGCGAGCAGGCCCATGCCTTCGATCTGACGGTCGAAACTGTTAATGGCACGCTGCTTGATGTTTATGGACGCACGTCGGGCAGCTTTGCTGTGGTGCGTTTTCTGAGCCTTGAGGGGGTACAGGCCGAACGTGCCGCCCTTCAGTCGCAAAATCGCGAATTCTCCGAGAAGCTTGCACTTCTGCGTCATCTGCTTGATCGCATTGAACAGCCGGTCTGGGTGCGTGGCTCGGACGGGCATATCGAATGGGTCAATGGAGCCTATGCGCGCGCGGTCGATGCAGCAGATGGCACGCAGGCAAGTTCGGAAGGGCGCGAATTGTTCGGCGTTCAGGCGCGCCAGCGTCTGGAGCGTGATCGTTTTGCCGAGCCGGATCTTTATGAAAAACTGCCTGCCGTGGTGCGGGGCGACCGCCGCATCTACGATGTGACGGATGTGAGCACGGATGCAGGCTCCGCCGGTCTTGGCTTTGATCTGAGCGAAATCGAGCAGGTTCGCGAAGAATTGAGCCGCACGCTGAAAAGCCATGCTGAGACGCTCGATCAGCTTTCAACGGCAGTTGCCATTTTTGATCCTGATATGAAGCTGCAATTCTTCAATCAGGCTTTCGTTTCGCTGTGGTCGCTTGATACGGCCTGGCTCGAAACCCACCCAAGCAACACGTTGTTTCTTGATCGGCTCCGTTCCGAAGGCAAGCTTCCCGAGCAGCCGGAATGGCGCAAATGGAAGGATTCTCTGCTCGCAGCCTATCGCGCTGTCGAGCCGGAGGAACATATGTGGCACCTGCCGGATACGCGCATTCTGCGCGTGGTTGCCAATCCGCACCCGCAGGGCGGCGTGACATGGTTCTTTGAGAACATGACCGAGAAATTCGAGCTTGAAGGCCGTTACAACACGCTGATCAAGGTGCAGGGCGAAACGCTCGATCATCTGGCGGAAGCGGTTGCGGTGTTCGGCTCCGATGGCCGTCTGCGCCTTTCCAATCCGTCTTTTGCCGACCTCTGGGCGCTGCCAGCGGCCATTGCCGTTGAAGGCACACATATCTCGACCATTTCCAAGCTCTGCGGCCAGCGCGGCGGCGATGGCATCTGGGACGATTTTGTTTCTTCTGTCACCGGCTTTCTGGACGAGCGCAATGGGCGCATGGGGCAGGTGGAGCTGGATGACGGCATTATCCTGTCCTATGCTGTGGTGCCGCTGCCGAAAGGCCAGACCATGCTGACCTTTATCGATGTCAGTGATACCGTGCGCGTTGAGCGCGCGCTTAAGGAAAAGAACGAAGCGCTCTCACTTGCGCATCAGATCAAGAATGATTTCGTGCAGCATGTATCCTATGAGCTTCGCTCACCGCTGACCAATATTATCGGCTTTACCGAACTGCTGCAAACGCCTGCCTTCGGCTCGCTCAATGAGCGCCAGCTTGAATATCTGGATCACATCAGCACATCATCCGCAGTGCTTCTGACCATCGTCAACGACATTCTTGATCTTGCAACGGTGGATGCCGGTATCATGCAGCTCGATATTGATGATGTCGCCGTTATGACCGAGATTTCAGCTGCCGCGAAGCGGGTCAGCGAGCGCCTGCAGGAGCATGACATCGGGCTGAGCATCGATATTGCCGATGATGTCGAAACGTTCCGTGCTGATGCCAACCGCGTGCGTCAGGTGCTGTTTAATCTCCTGTCCAACGCCTCCAATTATGCACCGGAAGGTTCGACCGTTTCACTTGAGGTTAGACGTGATGGCACGGAGATCCTGTTTGCCGTGCATGATGATGGCCCCGGCATGCCAAATGATGTGCTGGATACGGTTTTCAAGCGTTTCCAGGCTTATCAGAATGGTGGTCGCAGACGCGGCGTAGGGCTTGGCCTTTCGATTGTGAAAAGTTTTGTCGAACTGCATGGCGGTCGCGTGGAAATCGAAACCGGCGCAGATATTGGCACGACTGTGATTTGCCGCTTCCCATCAGAAGCACGCAGCTTCCGTGTTGCTGCCGAATAGGGTAAATGGGGCTTTATGAGCACCCCCGTCTTTAACTTTGAATGTTTCCTGCCCGATGAGGCCGCCACCAGGCGCTTTGGCGAAGATTTCGCTTTGGCGCTGGTCAAGGGCGATCTTGTGACTTTATCGGGCGATCTGGGCGCGGGTAAATCTTCGCTCGCACGCGCGATCATTCGCGCGATTGCTGATGATGAGGGGCTTGAAGTTCCAAGCCCGACATTTACCCTTGTTCAAAGCTATGAGGGGCTGCGCTTGCCTGTCGCCCACGCCGATCTTTACCGGATTTCGCATGGCGAAGAGCTGGATGAGCTGGGGCTTGTCGAATTTCTCGACGATGGTGTTGTGCTGTCGGAATGGCCGGAGCAGGCAGAAGGCTTTTTGCCGGAGCCAAGCTTTGCCGTGACACTCACCCATGAAGGGGCAGGGCGGCGCATCGTAATCAGCGGACCAGAATCTGCCATTACGCGTCTAGAGCGCACGCTGAAAATCCGCGACTTTCTTGAAAAGAATGACCGGGTGGGGGCCATACGCCGCTATTTGCAGGGCGATGCTTCACCACGCAAATATGAGATCATCACAAGCGCGCATGGCGTGGAAATTTTAATGAATGCGCCCGCGATGCCCTATGATCCGCCATTGCGTGATGGAAAATCCTATCGACAGCTTGCGCATATTGCAGAGAATATTCAGGCCTTTGTTGCGATTGACGGTCTTCTTGCCAGTCATGGCCTGCGCGTGCCGCAAATGCGCGCCGTTGATATTGATGCGGGACTGCTGATCCTCGAAAATCTTGGGCTTGAAGGCATTCGCGCTTCATCGGGTGAGCCCGTGGCTGAACGCTATGAAGCGGCGGGACGGTTTCTCGCACATCTTCATGGGGTCAAGTGGCCTGATCATGCGCCGGTTGCAGGCTATCCAGATCACATCATTGCACCTTTTGATCGCGACGCGATGCTCATGGAAGTGAGCCTTGTCGGGCAATGGTATGCACCACGCATGATGGGCCGCAAGCTGACTGACAAAGAAGTGCAGGCCTATGAGGCGGCATGGCACAAGGTTCTCGACGCGATTGCCGATTGCGAGAAAAGTCTGCTGCTGCGCGATTATCATTCGCCAAACCTGTTCTGGTTTGAGACTGCGCAAGGCGCAAACAAAATTGGCACAATCGATTTTCAGGATGCGATGATCGGCCCTGCCGCCTATGACGTGGCTTCACTGGCGCTTGATGCCCGTGTGACGGTTACACCGGAGCTCGAAAAGGCAGTGGTGGAAGCCTATTTGGATGAACGCCGCAAGCTTGGCCATGTGCTCGACGAAACGGCTTTCCGCAAGGCCTATGCCGTTATGGGCGCACAGCGCAATTCGAAGCTTCTGGGTCTCTTCTTGCGGCTCGATGAGCGCGATGGTAAACCACATTATCTCGCGCATCTGCCCCGCATTCACGACTATCTTAGCCGTGTCTTAAAGCATCCGGTCATGGCGCCGGTCGCCAAATGGTTTGATGATCTCGCATTGCTGGAGAAACAATGACACGTCCTGACACAGCAATTATGCTTGCAGCCGGTCTTGGCAAGCGCATGCGCCCGATCACCGAAACCATGCCCAAGCCTTTGGTTAGGGTTTCGGGCAAGCTGCTGATCGACTGGGGTCTAGATGCGCTGGCAATAGCAGGCGTTGAGAATACAATCGTCAATGTTCATTATTTAGCCGACCAACTGATTGCCTATCTTGGCAGTCGCACAAAGCCGAAAATTACAATCTCTGACGAGCGTGATTTGCTGCTTGATTCCGCTGGCGGCATCATCAATGTGCTTCCGAAACTGGGCGGCAAGCCTTTCTATGTGCTCAATGCCGATACGTTCTGGGTGGGTGATGAAGCACAGCCGAATATTTCGGCGCTGGCGCATGTCTGGGACGATGCGCGCATGGACATTCTTCTCATGACCACGCGGCTTGATCAGGCAACCGGCTTTGAAGGCAAGGGCGATTTCGTTGCCGATGATGAGGGCCGCTTGCGCCGTCTGCGGGATGTCGCGGGTGATCCCGTCATCTATGCCGGTGCTGCAATTCTGCATCCGCGTATTTTTGCAAAAGCTGAGCCGGGTGTTTCATCACTCAATCGCTATTTTGATGACGCCATTGCAGCCGGGCGCTTATATGGTATGCCCATGACTGGGCACTGGCTCACGGTGGGAACACCGGAAGCCATCGACGAGGCGGAGGCAGCACTTTCCGCTTTACGTATTTCTTGACGCGCATCTTTGTCCGAAAACAGTTTCACATTTTTCGGGACGCGCTCTGAATGGAGAACTGATTTGAGAGCACCAAAACTGTTTTCCATTCCATCCGGCACCGCATTTCTGCCAGCCTTTGCCAGAGCGCTTCTGGAAGGCCGTCTGGTGGAAGGTTTTCCGGGTGATGCCGCTGATCCGCTGGCGCTTGCCAACGCGACCATCTATGTGCCGACGCGGCGTGCAGCGCGTGCGCTCCGTTCCATTCTGGTCGATATGAATCCGGCTAAATCAGCGATCCTGCCCACCATCCGCCCGTTGGGTGACGTGGACGAGGATGCGGCTTTTTTCAACGCAGCCACAAGCGGCGCCTTCGATCTCAATCCACCAATCGGCAAGGCCGAGCGGCTGTTGCTGCTGGCACGGCTCATTCGTCCATGGCGTGAATCGCTGCCTGAACATGTGCGGGCGCTTTTTGGTGTTGAGGATGTGTCGGTTCCAGCCACCACTTCCGACGCGATCTGGCTGGCGCGTGATCTCGCAGGTCTGATGGATCAGGTCGAAACCGACAACGCCACATGGAGTGAGCTTGCAAGCATTGCACCCGATGATCTGGCCGACTGGTGGCAGGTCACGCTTGGCTTTCTCGATATTGTCACGAAACTCTGGCCGGAAATTCTGGACGAGCGCAAGCTGTCCAATCCGGCAGCGCACCGCAACGCGCTGATCTGGGGCGAGGTGCGGCGTTTGCAGGATCATCCGCCTCAAGGTCCTGTGATCGCGGCCGGTTCCACGGGTTCCATTCCTGCGACCGCCGAGCTTGTTTCAACGATTGCCAGACTGCCACAAGGGGCTGTGGTTCTGCCGGGGCTGGACCGTGATCTTGATGAAGGCGCGTGGAAGTTGCTGGGGGCATCGGATGATAATCCCTCCACCTTCGGCCACCCGCAATATGGTCTGCACAAGCTGTTGCAAGCCATCGGAATTTCACGCGACGATGTCGAGCATATCGAAGATATGCCGAAAGAGAAGCGCGTGCTGGAGCGTGTGGTCAGCGAAGCATTGCGCCCGGCGGAGACCACCGATGCATGGAGCCTGCTTAACCGCGATGCGGATATGCGCCCGCAAGCATTGCTGCACTCAGCACAGAAGATCGATCTGATTGAAACCGCCAATGAGCGTGAGGAAGCGCTGGCCGTGGCTCTGGCGTTGCGTGATGCGATCAGCGATGAAAACAAGACGGCGGCGCTCGTCACCGCGGATCGAAATCTTGCGCGCCGCGTGGTGGGCGAACTCGCGCGCTTTGGCATTGATGCCGATGATTCCGGCGGTCGGCATTTGCGGGATATTGAAACCGCAACGCTGATGCGTCTCATGGTCGAAACCGTGTTCAATCCCGGTGATCCGGTGGCACTCTTGGCACTGGTCAAGCACCCGATGTTACGGCTTGGTGGCAAGCGTATCGAGCGGCGACTGGCTGCGGAAACGCTCGAACTGGTGGCATTTCGCGGCGGCACGGGCAGGGCATCGATCATCGATCTGCCTTCATTTTTCGACCGCCGCATGGAAGAGAGTGCCAGCCAGTCATGGCGACCGGCATGGCACGCAACCGTCACGCCCGACATGATTGAAGCGGCGCGCGCGCTTTGCGTGAGCCTGTCAGAGGCTGTTGCGCCACTGGCACCATTTGCTGTGATTAACCGGCGAACAGATATCGGCGAGATCAGCCATGTAACTGTGGAAGCGCTTGAAAATCTGGCGCGTGACGAAAGTGGCAGTGTCACACGCTATTATTCCGGCGAGCATGGCGAGAAGCTGGCTTCGTTTTTGCGTCAGCTCGTATCGAGCGAAGCGGGACTTGATTTTGAGGCCATTGAATGGCCGGCAATTCTTGAAGCCCTGATGTCGGGCGAAACGGTCAAGCCACATCCGGGTGGCCATCCGCGTGTCTTCATCTGGGGTGCGCTGGAAGCGCGTTTGCAGACCATGGATACGCTGGTGATCGGTGGTTTGAACGAAGGCACATGGCCTGCCAAGACGCGCAATGATCCATTCATGTCGCGCCCGATGAAGGCGATGATCGCGCTTGATCCGCCTGAGCGCCGTACCGGCCTTGCCGCACACGATTTTCAGATGGCGCTCGGCATGGATCATGTGGTGCTGTCACGCTCGCAGCGCTCAGACAATGCACCGACCATTCCGTCGCGCTGGTTGCAGCGGCTTGAAACGGTGTTGGGTGCTGACGTGACAAAGGATATGCGCTCGCGTGGTCAGCGCTTCATCCATTGGGCGCGGGAGATTGATCAGGCACCCGATGTGCCGTTCGTCAAACGCCCGGAACCAAAGCCGCCTGTGAGCGCGCGGCCCAAGCATTTTTCGGTGACCGAAATTGAAACCCTGCGCCGTGATCCCTATGCGATCTTCGCCAAGAAAATTCTGAAGCTGCGTCCGTTGGAACCATTGATCCGTGATCCGGCAGCCGCAGAACGTGGAACGCTGTTTCACGATATTCTCGGACATTTTACAGAAGAAGGCATCGATCCGCTGGCAGCTGATGCGAGCGAACAGCTTGAAGAATTTGGCCGGCATTTCTTTGCAGATATGGATCTGCCCATTGAGATCGAAGCGGTCTGGTGGCCACGCTTTACCGCACTTATTCCGCAGTTTCTCGAATGGGAACGCGAACGCGCCTATAATGTTCAGACCCGCTTTGCCGAAATTGCATCGGATAAACGCGAGGTCGAAAGCCTTGGCATCACCTTGTCGGGCCGTGCTGATCGTATTGATCTGATGCGCGATGGCACGGCGGAAGTGATCGACTATAAGACCGGTTCCACGCCATCGCCAAGACAGGCGCATATCCTCTTGTCGCCGCAGCTTGCGCTTGAAGCAGCCCTTCTTGCGCGCGGGGCTTTCCGCGAATTGGGGTCGGTTCGTGCGTCCGATCTGACCTATGTGCGCTTGCGGGCAGGCGGAGAGGTGAAGCCGGAATCGATTTTGAAGATCGGTCGGCCGCCATGGGAAAAGACCGCACCCGCTCTTGGCGAAGAGGCATGGCAGCGTTTGGCGCAATTGCTCACAGAATATCAGAATCCGGCTAAGGGTTATCTTTCCCGCGCGTTGCCGTTCAAAGAAACGGAGCTTTCGGGCGATTACGATCATCTGGCGCGGGTGCTGGAGTGGTCGGCCGGTGGCGACGCAGGCGGCGAGGGCGGCGAATGAAAAAGCAACGTGTCATTCCACAGGAAACCATCGACGCGCAGGCCAGTGCCGCCAATCCTTTGGCATCCGTCTGGGTGTCGGCCAATGCAGGGTCCGGCAAGACCCACGTTCTGACCGAGCGCGTTATCCGGCTGTTGCTCGAAGGCACCGACCCGTCGAAAATCCTTTGCCTGACCTATACCAAGGCGGCAGCGGCCGTCATGCAGAACCGCGTCTTTGCGCGATTGTCCGAATGGGCGATGTTGCCGGATGCCGACCTTGCCGACAGGCTTATCAAGCTCGAAGGCAGGCGTCCGGGAGCGACACGGCTTGCCGTTGCACGCAGGCTTTTTGCGCGCGCACTTGAAACGCCGGGTGGGTTGAAAATCCAGACCATCCACGCATTCTGCGAAGCGATCCTGCATCAGTTTCCGCTTGAGGCGAATATTGCTGGTCACTTCGAAATGATGGACGATCTCATGCAGGTGGCGCTTGTCGGCGAAGCCCGCCGCACCCTGCTTGAGACTGCACATGGCGGCGGCGATGCCGAGCTTGCGAGCGCCTTTGCCGATGTGATGCAGGCGGCGGGCGAGATGGGCTTGCAGGCGCTGCTTGATGAGGCCGTGGGGCGACGCAATGGCTTGCAGCAATACATTGCAGCGCTTGGCAATGTGGACGAGCGCAGCGAGACTTTGCACCGGCATTTCGGTTTCAGGCCCGACACGCGCGAGTCCGATCTGCTGGATGATATGTGGCCTGTACCGGAATTTTCCGACGATACGCTTGATCTCATTTTGTCGATCCAGAAGGGTGCGGCGCGTGCGCATGATTTTGCGTTGCAGCTCAAGCAATATGACAAGGTCAAAAGCAGTTCGGATAAGCAAGCGGTATTGCGCGCAGCATTTCTGAAAGCGACGGGCGAGGCAAAATCCGGCTCCTATGTCGGCTCGGCTGCGGTCAAAAAGCTGCTGCCGGATTTCGAGGAAGATTTTAACTCAGCTGCTTCTCGTGTCGAACTTGGTCTTGATAAGATCAAGGAGCTGCGGCTTATAAGGCTTAATCTGAGCGCACTCACGCTGATTGATAATCTGCTGCAACGCTATCATGATTTAAAGCGCAGGCGCGGTCTGCTCGACTTTGAAGACCTGATTACCCGCACCGTGGCGCTACTGGCGCGCAATGGTGCAGGGCAGTGGGTGCAGTATAAGCTAGATCGCGGCATTGATCATATTCTCGTCGATGAAGCACAGGATACCAGCCCCGATCAGTGGCAGGTCATCCGCATGTTGTCGGAAGAGTTTTTCTCAGGCCTCGGTCAGCGCAACGTGCAGCGCACACTGTTTGCGGTGGGCGATGAAAAGCAGTCGATCTATTCGTTTCAGGGGGCGGTGCCAGAGGATTTTGCAGCGCAGGGCAGGGCGGTCAGCCTTCGTGCCGCTGATGCAGAGCTTAAATTCGAACGCGTCAGCCTCAACTTCTCGTTCCGTTCAGCGCCTGATGTGTTGCAGGCCGTGGATGAGGTGTTTGCACGCCCAGAAGCCAATCGCGGCTTGTCAGGTGCCACTGTTCACTCGGCCATTCGCGATCAAGAGCCGGGCGAGGTGGAAATCTGGGATATGCTGACGCCGGAAGAGGTGGAGGAGCCGGACGACTGGCGTGTGCCGGTCGATCATTTGCAGGCACCTGCCATAAAACTTGCCGAGCAGATTGCAGCAACCATTCGCACCTGGCTGGATCGCGGTGAAACCATTCCGGGCCAGAACCGCAAACTTGCGCCCAAAGACATTATGGTGCTGGTGCGCAAGCGCGATCAGTTCATGCCAGCACTTTCGCGTGCGCTCAAAGAGCGCCATGTGCCGGTGGCTGGTGCCGATCGCCTCAAGCTTACAAGCCATATCGCCATTCAGGATTTGATGGCGCTGGGGCGTTTCGTGTTGCAGCCGTCAGATGATTTGTCATTGGCCTCTCTTCTCAAAAGCCCTCTGTTTGGCTGGGATGATGACAGGCTGTTTGCGCTCGCTCATCCGCGCAAGAGCGGCGAAACGCTGTTTGAGCGCCTTTATCATGCGTCCCTTGAAGACCCGGCTTTGATCGGCGTGCATAAGACATTGAGCCGCTGGCGCAATATGGCCGATACCATGCCGATCTTCGAATTCTATGCGCGGATTCTGAGTGCGGATGGCGCAAGGCGTAAGCTTCTGGCGCGGCTTGGACCGGAAGCTGGCGATATTATCGATGAATTCCAGAACTACGCGCTTTCGGCCGAACGCGCAGGTCTGCCGGGCATGCAGGCCTTTCTCGAAACGCTCGATGCTGCCTCGCCGCAAATCAAGCGCGAGCTTGATCAGGGGCGCAATGAAGTGCGCATCATGACGGTTCATGCCGCCAAGGGGCTTGAGGGCGCTGTGGTGTTTCTGGTTGATCCGGGCAATGCTGTGTGGAGCGGGACGCGCGCGCCAAAGCTGATCCCGTTTGACCTCACCAATACTGGCCTGCAGGTGAAAGGCTATCTCTGGCAGCCCAACGCTGGCTATCAAACCGGCTTTCTTGCGTCACAGATTGACGGCCTCAAGGCCCGTGCCGAAGAAGAATACCGCCGCCTGCTCTATGTGGGCATGACGCGTGCGGAAGATAAGCTGATTGTCTGCGGTTATCGCGGATCGCGTGAAAGCGGCGAGACATGGCACAGGCTGGTCGAAGATGCGCTGACAACCAAGGCAGAAACCTTTGTGCATCCGGTATCTGGCGTTGCAGCGCGTCGCTATCGCAACACGCCGCGCGGTCTGACAGAAATTGCAGAGCCTGAAGTGGCGCAAGCAGCAGAGCTTCCACCGTTGCCGCTCGCCTATCTGAAGCCGATAAAGCCGGAACCGGGCCTGCCGCGTCCGCTTGCGCCATCGGGCGCATCGGCGCTGATTGAAGCAGATGAGGAGCCACCGCTCGATATCGTGTCGCCGGTTCTGGGGCAGAGCGGCGAGACGTCCGCCTTTGCTCTTCGCCGCGGGACGTTAATCCATATGCTTTTGCAATATCTGCCGGAAGTCGGGGCTGATGAACGCGAGACGCTTGCACAGGGCTATCTGGCACGCATCGCGAGCGATTGGCCGGAAATTGAACGTCAAAAGGCCTGGGCAAGTGTGGCAACCATTCTGGCCGATCCAAAACTCGGACCGGTCTTCGCGAGCGGATCGCGCGGTGAAGTGGCGGTCATGGGGACCATCAATCTCGGTGGCAAAGACCATGCCGTCTCGGGCCAGATTGATCGTATCAGCGTGGATGAAAACCGCGTGCTGATTGTCGATTATAAAACCAATCGCCCGCCGCCAAGGAGCATTGAGGCGGTGCCTTTCGCCTATCGCGCGCAGCTCGCACTTTATAGGGAACTGCTTGGCCCCCTTTATCCGGGAAGGGTTGTCGAAGCGGCGTTGCTCTTCACCGAAGGGCCATATCTGCTGCCTTTGCCGAAAGAGGCAATGGAAGAGGCGCTTAAGGCGCTGGGCGACTCTCAAGGAAAGGTGAGCAACCAGAACTTGACGAATGCGGACTGACGCGCCACATGATATGATCAAAGGAGCAGTTTCTCGATGAGTCTTATGCTCTCAAACAGATATGAGGATAGCCCTATGGCAACCGTAAAAGTCGATAACAGCAATTTTCAGTCGGACGTTCTTCAGTCGAGCGAGCCTGTCGTCGTTGATTTCTGGGCTGAATGGTGTGGTCCTTGCAAGATGATCGCCCCGGCTCTGGACGAAATCGCCGCTGAAATGGCCGGTCAGGTCAAGATCGCCAAGGTCAATATCGACGAAAACCCAGAACTCGCAGCACAGTTCGGCGTGCGTTCGATCCCGACGCTTTTGATGTTCAAGGATGGCGAACTTGCCGCCAACATGGTTGGCGCTGCTCCAAAGAGCCGCCTTGCTGACTGGATCAAGGCTTCTGCTGCTTAATCAGCAAGTCTTTGAGATATAAAAAACCCGGCCTTGATGCCGGGTTTTTTGTTAAACGGGCGGTGTTCCATTGTCGCGTAGGACTTCGCCCGCAAGATATAGTGAACCACCGATCAGGATGCGCGGCGGGGCTTCATCATGAGGCCATGTATCACGTAAAATCTTTAGTGCGTTTTCGACTGAATGCACAGGTTCAGCCGAAAGCCCGGCTTTCTGTGCGCTGACAGCAAGTTCGGTGTTTGGAATTGTCTTGTCGTTTGATTTTATTGATACAGTAAAGACATGGCGCGCAAGCCCTGCAAAGGCTTCAAAATAGCCTACCGGATCTTTGTCTTTGATCATCCCTGTAATCAGAAACAAAGGGCGTGTTGAGCGCTCCTCAAGCTCGCCAAGGGCCTCGGCGATTACAAGGCCTGCTCCGGGATTATGGCCGCCATCAAGCCAGATTTCAGACGCTGCTGGCGCCAGATCAACGAGTTTTCCGTGTGTGAGACGCTGCATACGTGCAGGCCAGTCCACAACCATCATGGCTTTTTCAATGGCCTTTTCGGTAATGGTGAAGCCTGCCATCTGCACGGCTTCTATGGCAGCGGCAGCATTGGCAAGCTGGTGACGCCCCGGCAGACGCGGCAGCGGCAGATCGATCAGCCCGCGCTCGTTCTGAAACACCATGCGGCCATGTTCCTCATAGGCAAGGAAATCCTGACCATAGATTGAAAGCGGGCAATCGAGCCTTTCTGCGGTCGAGATCAGCACCTCGCGTGCTGCTGCAAAGGGCTGAAAGCCGATAACGACAGGACAGTCTTGTTTAATAATCCCGGCTTTTTCGGCAGCTATGAGTTCAATACTATCGCCTAAGAATGCCTGATGATCAATCGAAACGGGCATGATCAGAGACACGGCTGGATCGACAATGACATTGGTCGCATCAAGCTTGCCGCCAAGACCCACTTCCATAATGACAGCATCCGCTGGATGTTCAGAAAACAGAACAAAAGCAACAGCAGTCATGATCTTGAAAACAGTGATTGGGCTGTCCCCATTCGCACGCTCTACCCGCTCGACTGCTTCGGCCAAAACGTCATCAGAGACAAACTTTGAGCCATTGGGCGAAGCAAGACGATAGCGCTCGTGCCAATTGACGAGATGCGGCGAGGTATGGACGTGAACACCGAAGCCGCCCGCTTCCAGAAGTGCGCGGCTGAAGGCGGTCGCAGATCCCTTACCGTTCGTTCCTGCAACATGGATCACAGGGGGCAATTTAAGGTGCGGATTGCCGAGTTTCTCCAACAGATCGCGAATACGATCCAGTGTGAAATCGAAACCCATTGGATGCAATTGCATCAGCCGTTCGATGACGGCATCAGCTTTTCCTGTCACGATTACGCTGCCTTGTTATTAGCCTGTTGCTTTTGCGGGGCCGGGGTCGTTCCAGGTTTGTCTGCATTGGCTGGTTGCTTGGTCATGATTTTGAGCAGGCTTGCAATGGTCGATTTCAGTTCAAGACGCGAAACCACCATGTCAACCATGCCGTGCTCCATCAGATATTCAGCACTCTGGAAGCCTTCCGGCAGCTTTTCGCGAATGGTCTGTTCGATCACGCGTGGACCGGCAAAGCCGATCAATGCACCCGGTTCTGCAATGTGGATATCACCCAGCATTGCATAGGAGGCAGTCACGCCACCTGTGGTCGGGTTGGTAAGAACGACGATATAAGGCAGGCCCGCTTCTTTGAGCATTTCCACAGCAACAGTGGTGCGCGGAAGCTGCATAAGCGAGAGAATGCCTTCCTGCATACGCGCGCCGCCCGAAGCAGCAAAAAGAACCAGCGGACGTTTGAGTTCAATGGCCTTTTCAAAGCCCTGAATGATCGCTTCACCGGCACCCATGCCGAGTGAGCCGCCCATGAAGCCGAAATCCTGAACGGTTGCGACAATCGGCAGACCTTCAATCGTGCCAAGACCATTGATGATCGCGTCTTCCATGCCGGTGCGCGAACGATAATCCTTGAGACGGTCGATATATTTCTTTTCGTCGCGGAATTTCAGCGGGTCGGTCGGAACCTTCGGGCTTTCCAGCGTCGTATATTCGCCATTGTCGAAGAAGAAACGCAGCCGGTCCTTGGCCTTGATGCGCATGTGATGGCCCGAGCCGGGAATCACGAACTGATTGCTCTCAAGATCCTTATGGAACACCATTTCGCCGGTCGATGGATCCTTGATCCAAAGATTTTCCGGCATCTCGCGACGTCCGAGCATCGAATTGATCTTTGGACGAACGTAGTTGGTGATCCAGTTCATGACGTTTGATTCCGTTTCTTCTTCTTCAAAACTAACTAAATGTCTAAATGGACGATTTATTGGGCAGCTTCAAGGCGTGTTGCTCGAACACTTGCAGCCAATGCACTGACAAGTTTGGTAACCGCTGTTACCGGATCACCCTTAACCTTGCCATTTTCATCGAGTTCGTCCGCGACTGCTTTGACGATCGCAGTGCCAACAACAACGCCGTCCGCAGCTTCGGCAATGGCGGCAGCTTGCTCCGGCGTCTTCACGCCAAAGCCAACGCAGATCGGCAGATCGGTGCTCTTCTTGATGTGGCGCACAGCATCGGCAACCCGTGTTGTGTCGGCAATGGCCGAGCCGGTAATACCGTTCATTGAGACGTAATAGACAAAGCCCGACGAATTATGCAGCACTTTTGGCAGGCGCTTGTCGTCGGTGGTGGGCGTGGTCAGCCGGATGAAATTAAGACCTGCATTCGTGGCCGGAATGCACAGTTCCTTGTCCATTTCGGATGGCAGATCGACAACGATAAAACCGTCAACGCCGGACGTCTTGGCATCAGCAAGGAAGCGCTCAACGCCATAAATATAGATCGGGTTGTAATAGCCCATCAAAACGATTGGCGTCGTGTTGTCTTCTTTGCGGAAATCCGCTGCCAGTTGCAGCGTTTTCTTCAGTGTCTGGCCCGCTTCAAGCGAACGAAGACCGGCTGCCTGAATGGCCGGACCATCGGCCATCGGATCAGAAAAAGGCATCCCAAGCTCGATCACATCGGAACCGGCTTTGGGAAGCGCCTTCATGACGGCAAGCGATGTCGCATAATCCGGGTCGCCGCCCATGAAATAAGTGACCAGTGCCGGACGTCCTTCGGACTTGAGCGCTGCAAATTTGGTGTCAATGCGTGTGGTCATACCGTGCCCCGTGGCAAAATGCGCGTAAGATAATCGGCGGTGGATTGGCCGGACATAGCCGTCTCCATCCAGGCACGCCGTTCAAAGTCGATGATTCCCAGTTCCCAGACACAGGCCATCAGCAAAGGCTGCGCTGGTTCAAATTCGATCTCGTCGCCGAGGTCCGATTGCCAGAGAATCTGCGTTGCGATGCCGCCTTCCAGCCACCAGTGCAGCAACAGCCACAGGCTTTCTTCGCCCTGATGCAGAATGGCAAAGCCAGCACCCAGATGCGGCGTATGCTCAAGCCTGTCTGCTGCGGCTGCAATCTGCCTGCGGGCGATGCCAACAGCTGCCTCTGCAAGCGGATTGGACGGATCGGCTTCAATGATGTTGAGCTTGATCGTCGCCGAACCACACGCCGTCAACCCGTCGAACCATGCGGCGCGCGGTCTGTAGATGTTGGTGTCGGCGACAGTATCGCTCATACGATCCTCACATTTCCATGCCGAGCAACTGCCCGACCGTGTGAACATCCTTGTCACCGCGACCGGAAAGATTGATGATCATCACCTGATCTTTGCCCATGGTGGGTGCCATCTTCACAGCTTGCGCAATCGCATGGGCTGATTCAAGTGCCGGAATAATGCCTTCAACGCGGGTGCAAAGCTGGAAAGCTTCCAGCGCTTCATCATCAAGGATCGGCACATAGTCAACGCGGCCACTATCCTTGAGCCATGAATGTTCAGGACCAACGCCCGGATAATCAAGACCGGCGGAAACCGAATGGCCTTCGAGAATCTGGCCGTCTTCATTTTGCAGAAGATAGGTGCGGTTGCCATGCAGAACGCCGGGGCTGCCTGCATTCATTGATGCGCAATGCTCAACGCCGTCGAGACCGCGACCGCCCGCTTCAACACCGACAATCTTGACCGACGTGTCGTCAAGGAACGGATGGAACAGACCGATTGCGTTCGATCCGCCGCCGACAGCTGCGATAATCACATCTGGCAGACGGCCTTCCTGTTCAAGAATCTGCTTGCGCGCTTCGGTACCGATCACCGACTGGAAATCGCGCACGAGTTCCGGATAAGGATGCGGACCGGCAGCAGTGCCGATCAGATAATAGGTGTCTTCGACATTGGTGACCCAATCACGAAGCGCTTCGTTCATGGCATCTTTGAGAGTGCCATTGCCAGCCGTGACCGGCTTGACTTCGGCACCCAACAGCTTCATGCGGAAAACATTCGGCTTCTGACGTTCAACGTCGGTGGCGCCCATATAGACCACGCAAGGCAGGCCGAAACGGGCGGCAACAGTTGCCGATGCAACGCCGTGCTGACCAGCGCCGGTTTCAGCGATGATGCGGGTTTTGCCCATGCGCTTGGCAAGCAGAATCTGGCCAAGGCAATTGTTGATCTTGTGGCTGCCGGTGTGGTTCAGGTCTTCGCGCTTGAAGTAAATTTTTGCGCCGCCCAAATGCTTGGTTAAGCCTTCAGCATAATAAAGTTTTGACGGACGACCGGCATAATAGGTCGAGAGATTGGAAAGCTCGGCCTGAAATTCAGGATCGTTCTTTGCCGTCTCATAGGCTTCCTGCAATTCGAGGATAAGCGGCATCAGCGTTTCGGCGACAAAGCGTCCGCCAAAAATGCCGAACATGCCTTCTTCATCCGGGCCTGTTTTATAGGAATTGGGTTCAACCGGCTTGTTCACTGCTGCCACTCCGTCATGTGCAGGCTAAAGTCTTGTATCAGACGCAGCCTGAAAGAATTCCATAATGAGACGCACGTCCTTTTCACCGGGCGCACGCTCTACACCGGACGATACATCAATACCCGGCGCATGCGTTTTTTGCAGCGCCTCGGCAATGTTGCCCGCATTTAGTCCACCGGAAAGCATGTAATCGACGTCCGCGTCAAGCGCATCGAGCAATGCCCAGTCAAACGATACACCATTGCCGCCCGGAAGCTCTGATCCTTTTGGCGGTTTGGCGTCAAAAAGAAAACGATCCGCAATGCCTTTATAAGGCGCAATCACGTCAAAATCTGACGCCTCACGCACAGCAAAAGCCTTGATCACCGGCAGGCCATAGCGCTTTTTTACATCCGCCACACGTTCCGGCGTCTCGTGGCCGTGCAGTTGCAGCATGTCAGGCTTTGAGGCACGAACGATTTCATCCAGCGTTTCGTCGTCCGCATCAACGCTCACAGCAACCACTTTGGCGCGGCCTTTTGCTGCTTCACGCAGGAGACCGGCATCGGCGGGTGTGAGATGCCGCGGGCTTTTGGGAAAGAAGATAAAGCCAATATGCGTCGCTCCGCCGTTGAGCGCAGCATCAACTGCTTCAGGCGTTTTGAGGCCGCATATTTTTATATCAAAAACCATGGCGTTTCCGTCGCACATATTGCGGCGCGACTCAAGCTGTTCCGGCTTCACTGCGAGGACCCGCGTCATCATAGCCCTCAGCAATCAGGGTATCATACGCTTCCATGACCGCAAGGGGAACTGCCTGCGCAATCTGAAATCCCAGAGCCGGATATTCCAGAATGCGTCTGAGATCGCCTGTCATTTCGCGCACCAGCTTTTCAAAATCATGGCCCGATGTCGGCTGATCTTCAAAAGAGGTCGGCGGTGCGGTCACAAAAGACTTGGCTTCCGGCCACTGTCGGTCAACCGTTGCACGCACCCGGCGTTGTGTTTGTGGCTTGGTGACAAAAATCGCGCTGATGGCACCGGCCACCATTCTGTCGCGTGCGAAGCGAATATTCTCGCCAATATTTGTGGCATTCGGTTCGATGATGATCGCGCTTTGCGGCACACCTTCAGCAAGCGCGATTTCTGCAAAAGCCTCGGCTTCCGATGCCTTGTAAAGCCCTTTGGTCCAGTTGCCGCTATGGCCTGTGAACATGAGCCATGTGCCAAGGCCCTGCTTGAAGAGTTCTGCTGCATGTTTTGCAACGCGGCTATCATAGCTGCCCAATCCGATGATAACATCGGCCGGCTGAAGTTCATCGCAGAGGCAATGGTAATCCCATAGCATACGTGCTGCATTTTGAATGTTTGATGTCATGTAAAATCGATAGCCTGTAATGCGCTGCCATTGCGCTTGAGCCATGCTTTGCAGCGCTCGGTATCGGGGCAAAGCTCCTGGCAGAGTTTCCAGAATTTTGGCCCGTGGTTCATCTCGATGAGATGCGCCACTTCATGGGCGACGAGATAATTGATCACAGGCGAAGGCGCCATGCCGATGCGCCATGAAAAGGAAAGCACGCCGTCAGAGGTACACGATCCCCATCGGCTTTTGGTATCCTTGAAACGCACCGCTTTGGCTTTTCGGCCTACGGTTGCCGTGTGGCGGGCCACCAGTTGCTCGATGTCACGTTTGACTTCGCGCTTGAGGTAATCGCTGACACGCCGCGCAAGATGTGCGGGATCGCCATGAACAAGCAGAATATTGCCTTCCAGCAAATCCACAGTGCCACGTCCGGGCTGATGGGTGATGAGGTGCGGCACACCGCGAATGGGTATTTTCACACCTGCACGAACACCAGCCTGATCTGGAATTTTTGCAATGCGGCTTTCGATCCAGCCTTCATGACGGATTAAAAAACTCTGCACCTCGCGGTCGGGCAAACCCGGTGGAATGGTGACGCGCAGCCCTTTGCCGCCGGTTTCAATGCGCAGGGTCAAACGTTTGGCGCGCGGGTTTTCCAGCACGCGCAAAGGCAATTCACGTCCCGCGACCGCATGAATGCGTTCGCTTCTGACAGTCGCCGACTTTTTGGCCGGGGAGGAACGAAATAAGGAAAAGCCCATCGCTTAGAGATAAGTGATTCGCGAAAAAAGCCAGAATTTTTTCTACAACTCGACAAAAACGGCACGGAGAAACCGCGCCGTTTGAGATAATGACTGTTTAGATATCCGTGACATCATTGCTGTTGTTCTTCGCTGGCGTGCGTTTGCCATTGGCGCGACGCTCATTCATGAAGCGGTCAAACTCTTCCTTGTCGCGGGCACGGCGAAGTTCCTGCGCATAGGCTTCGAAATCGGCGCGGGCTTCTTCAAGCTTGCGACGTTCTTCCGCCAGGCGCTCAAGTTCTTCACGACGCCAGTCATCGAAAGCAGCGTTGCCGGTTGAACCGCCAAAGCCGAAGCTTTCACTTTTGCCGCAGTTTCTGAAAGAGCCAAACATCGAGTCGGTCTTTTCGTTCACTTGGCGTTTGAAATCACCAAGGCGATCGCCCCAGATGATATAGGCGAGCATGGCAAGGCCAAGCGGCCAGAAGAAGATAAAACCCAGCACCATCAGCGCAATCGTCGCTGGTGTCCATGCGGGGCGGATCAATGCAGAATTGGTCATGGTCTACTCCGTGAATTCCGGGCCGTTTGCTGATCTCGCGGCTTGAAATGGACGTGGTGAACCAATTGCGGCTTTTCAAGAATATCCTCGGCTCAATCGCGCTTAGTGGGTGCTAACCAATGTGATTATCTCGGAATTTTTTTGCGCAAATGTTCGAGTGTTGCCACACCAAGCCCTGCCAGCAATGCCCAGAAGGCGGATCCGACACCGAAAAAAGCGATGCCGGAAGCCGTCACAGCAAATGTTATGACCGCAGCAAGCCGCTCTTCTTCATGTTTGAGGGCGAGCGCCATGGCATTGATGAAGGGGCCAGTCAGCGCAAGGCCCGCCACAAGGGCAATCAGTGTTGCAGGCAGCACGGCGAAGATTGCAACCAGTGACGCGCCGAACAGGGCAAACAACACATAAAGAGCGGCATAGACAGGACCCGTCATCCAGCGTTTTTTGGGGTCGGGATGCGCATCGGGGCCGGTGCAGAGCGCTGCGGAGATTGCTGCGAGATTGCTTGTTGCAGCACCAAATGGAGCAGAAATCAGCGAGAAAAGCCCGGTCACTTGCAAGGCCGGGCCTGTTGGCGGCTCATAGCCGGAAGCGCGCAAAACGGCAAAACCCGGCAGGTTCTGCGAGGCCATTGTCACGATATAAAGCGGCAGCGCCAGCCCGATGATCGCGCCCATGTGAAATTCCGGCCAGATCATCGTGAGCGTCGAAATTTCCGGCGCAGGCAATTGCGGTGCGCGCCCTGATATCAAGGCATAGGCCATACCGAGCACAAGCACGGCAATAACGGCAAGCGACGGGTTAAACAGGCGCACGACAAAGAACAGAACCACCATCGGCAAAACGAACGAAGGGTCGAGCGGTACGGCTTTGGCTGCCGCAATGACAAAGCTGAGAAGAACGCCTGCCAGCATACCCGATGCGATGGAAGACGGAATGCGGGAGACAAGCGTGGAAAGCTGGCGGATAAGCCCGGTTGCAATCAATGCGATGGATGTAACGATAAACGCGCCCACGGCCTCCGGCATGGTGAAGCCAACACTTGCACCGATCAAAGCCAGTCCTGGCGTGGACCATGCCGCGATAATCGGCATTTTGTAACGCACACTGAGCCATGCGGAAGAGCCGGCAATGGCAAGGCAGGCCGCCGTCACCCAGCTTGCGGTTTCGGCCTGGGTTGCACCAAGCACCTTTGCTGCCGCAATAATAAGCGCCAGCGTGCCGCCAAAGCCGACAATCGCCGCCACGGTCGAAGAAGCAAAAACCGAAAAGCGCATCGCTATGCCCCTGTCGATAAGCGTTCGGCAAGGCCGGAAACCGTGCGGATCAGCAGCTCAAGGTCCTGCGGGCGCGACAGACGATGATCACCATCGCGCACGAGCGTCAGCGTCACATCATCCACCGGCAGATGTTCAACGAGTTTCAGCGCATGTTGATAGGGCACGGCCTCATCCTGCATCCCTTGCAGAATATGCACCGGACAACCTGTTTCGATAATGCCCTTGAGTACGAGATTGTTGCGTCCGTCTTCCATCAGCGCACGGGTATAGATGTAGGGATTTGGCGAATATTCCGAAGGCTCTTCAAAATAGCCTTGTGCGATCAGGTCTTTCTTCTGTGCGTCGGTCAGCGATGGTTCGACAAGTTCGGCGGTAAAGTCGGGCGCAGGCGCAATCAGAATGATTCCTGCCGGAGACTTGCCAGCCTTTTTAAGCTCTTGCGCCATGCGCAATGCGATCCAGCCGCCCATGGAGGATCCGACGAGGATCTGCGGCCCCTTCGCATATTTGTCCAACACGCTGAGGCTTTCATTCAGCCAGCGTGAGATTGTACCCTGATTGAAGTCGCCGCCCGAAGAGCCATGGCCTGAATAATCAAACCGCAAAGCGGAGCGCCCGGTCTTTTCTGCCCATTCATCAAGAGCAATGGCCTTGGTTCCAAGCATGTCGGAACGGTAGCCGCCAAGCCAGACGACACCCGGTGCATGATGTCCGACACGGTTGCGAACGGCAATGTCTACACCATCGATATCAATAAAGTCCGGCTGTGCTTCGCTCATTTTGTGCCTCCTGATTAGAGCAATCGCGATCCCATGATTTTCATTTGCCATTTATGAGAGCCTTAGAAAACCTCATTGCCTTGAAATATTGAGCAATGTGACCGATATGTCGCTCAACGCTCCCGAAATACTTCTTTATTTGTCGGGGGTGATTTTCCCTGTCAAAGATGCTATTGACTTTACCGCTCGCTTGACCACATTTCCGCGTTAAACAGGGGTTTGATGGGAAAAGGCCGTCGCGGGCCATGAAGTTAAGCCGCCTATGACGTTAATAATCAGGAGATAACGACCATTCGCCGACCGTTCAGAGCGACGCCGGTCCAGAAAGACGGACCGCGCTCCAACCGTGATATCCGGGTTCCCCGGGTCCAGCTTATCGATGCCGAAGGCCTTAACCACGGCAGCATCCCGACGCAAGACGCTATTGCGATGGCAGAAGAAGCGGGTCTCGATCTTGTCGAGATCGTGCCCAATGCCGAGCCGCCGGTATGTAAGATCGTGGATCTCGGTAAGCTGAAGTATCAGAATCAGAAAAAAGCCTCCGAAGCACGCAAGAAGCAGAAAACGGTCGAAATCAAAGAAATTAAGATGCGACCGAACATCGACACGCATGATTATGAAGTGAAGATGAAGGCTGCGCTGCGTTTCTTTGAAGAGGGCGATAAGGTCAAGGTAACTCTTCGTTTCCGTGGCCGTGAAATGGCCCACCAGGAGCTTGGTATGAAGCTTCTGTTGCGCGTGAAGGAAGATACTGTTGACATCGCCAAGGTGGAGTCCGAGCCAAAGCTCGAAGGCCGCCAGATGATGATGGTTCTGGCTCCGCGCTAAATTTAAAACTCTGCCTTTGAAAAGCCGCCTTTGGGCGGCTTTTCGTTGCTCCAACATTTCAGCAGTTAGAGATTAACATGAAAACTTTGGGCGAACTGGGCAAGTATCAGCAAAGACGCCGTCTTGCGATTGCCATTGTTATAGGGCTTCTTGTCGTGGCCCTTCTGTTTGTGAGTTCCCAATCCGATGGGTATTTGCATGAATATATCGAAGCTTTCGGCATAAGCCTCATCGTTGCGGCCATTCTCGGTCGTATGTGGTGCACGCTTTATATCGGTGGGCGCAAAAGCGCGGAAATCGTGCAGACCGGTCCTTATTCGCTCACCCGCAACCCGCTTTATGTGTTCAGCAGCATCGGCGCGATCGGCATCGGCGCTCAGACAGGCAGCTTCATTATTGCTCTGGCCTTTGGCGTGCTGTGTTATCTGGCTTTTTCGATTGTCATCCGCACGGAAGAGAAGTTTCTCAAAGCCAATTTCGGAAAGCCTTACGCGGATTATTGCGCACGTGTACCGCGATTCTTTCCGCGCTTTTCCGCATTCCGCGACGAGGATGCGCTGCTGGTAAAACCGGACCGGCTTTATCGGACATTTACCGATGGACTGGTGTTCTTTGTGGCTTATCCGTTCTTTGAGCTTATCGAATATCTGCAAAACATCCACGCATTGCCGATTTTGCTGCGTCTTTATTGAAAATCAGGCGCGATTGCGTGCAATTCGGGCTGATTCAGGCATTGCGTTTTCTGGCCTTTAAGCCTATAAGGCCGCGTTCGAACCGCCCGGCAGGGCATGCCGTGGCGGTTTCGTATGCTTTTCGGACTTGGTCGGTCCGGGAGTCAAACAAGGTTCCGGTCTTTTGCAGGACGGACGCCGCTCAATACAAGAGACGTCGAGTGCCGAATGGCACGAGGGGGATCGCAAATATTAAGAGGCGTGAAGTGCTGAAAGCACGACGGGGACTAAACAAAGGAGTAGCAAAATGCCCAAGATGAAGACCAAATCGGCTGCTAAGAAGCGGTTCAAAATCACTGGCACTGGCAAGGTTGTAGCTGCGGCTGCAGGCAAGCGCCATGGCATGATCAAGCGCTCGAACAAGTTCATTCGCGATGCACGCGGCACCATGGTGCTCTCGGAAGCAGATGCGAAGATCGTAAAACAGTTCCTGCCTAACGGCCTCTAAGCCGTCTATCCTCTAAGGAGATCATAACATGGCACGTGTAAAACGCGGCGTAACTTCCCACGCCAAGCACAAAAAAGTTCTCGAGCAGGCTTCCGGTTTCCGCGGCCGTCGTAAAAATACGATTCGCACCGCTAAGGCTGCTGTTGATCGTTCGAAGCAATATGCTTACCGCGATCGCAAGAATCGCAAGCGCACGTTCCGCGCTCTGTGGATTCAGCGTATCAACGCTGCTGTCCGCGAACAGGGCCTGACCTATGGCCGTTTCATCGATGGTCTTGCAAAGGCTGGTATCGAAATCGACCGTAAGGTTCTTTCCGACATCGCAATCCATGAACCTGATGCGTTCGGTGCGCTGGTTGCTTCTGCAAAGAAGGCTCTTGAGTACCTCAAGAACACCGAGACACCAAACGCTTTTGAAGGCGCTGTTCGCTAAGCCAGCCGCCTTCCCGAAGCGATATTGTTAATTTTGGGAACCCGCGCTGGCTCGGCTGGCGCGGGTTTTTCTTTCGTATCTGATGCCAGCGGCGCGACAGTGAAGCTAAAACAAGAGGCGTGGAGTGCTGCAAGCACGACAGGGACGTAAATAAACAAGAGGCGTGGAGTGCCGCAGGCACGACAGGGACGTAAATAAACAAGAGGCGTGGAGTGCCGCAGGCACGACAGGGACGCAAATAAACAAGAGGCGTGGAGTGCCGCAGGCACGACAGGGACGTAAATAAACAAGAGGCGTGGAGTGCCGCAGGCACGACAGGGACGCAAATAAACAAGAGGCGTGGAGTGCCGCAAGCACGACAGGGACGTAAATAGATGAGCGATCTTGAACAACTCGAACAAACGATCATGGGTGAAATCGCTGCGGCCAGCGACGAGCCTTCGATTGAAGCGGTGCGCGTGGCTAGCCTTGGCAAAAAAGGCACGATTTCTGAAAAGCTGAAGACGCTGGGTTCGATGACGCCGGAAGAGCGTCAGGCGCAGGGACCTGCCATCAACGGTCTGAAGAACCGCGTCACAGAAGCACTTAACGAGCGCAAAACAGAGCTGCGCAAACAAGCGATTGCTGCGCGCCTTGAGCGTGAAAAACTCGATGTGACACTTCCTGTTCGCGAAAGTGCAGTCTCGCGTGGCCGCATCCATCCAATCTCTCAGGTTGTCGATGAAATCACGGCGATTTTCGCGGATATGGGGTTTTCGATTGCCGAAGGCCCGGATATCGAGACCGACTATTATAATTTCACGGCGCTGAACTTTCCCGAAGGTCATCCGGCGCGCGAAATGCACGACACGTTCTTCTTCAATCCAGACGAGAAGGGTGAGCGCAAATTGTTGCGCACGCATACTTCGCCCGTGCAGGTGCACACGATGGAGAAGTTTGCGGCGATTCGCGATAAGGAAGGCCGCGACGAGCCGATCCGCATCGTCATTCCGGGCAAAACCTATCGCATGGATTCGGACGCCACCCATTCGCCGATGTTCCATCAGGTCGAAGGTCTGGTCGTCGATAAATCGGCCAATGTCGCCAATATGAAATGGGTGCTGGAAGAGTTCTGCAAAGCTTTCTTCGAAGTGCCTAATGTCACGATGCGCATGCGCCCGAGCTTCTTCCCCTTCACCGAGCCATCGGTGGAAGTGGATATTCAGTGCGACCGTTCCGGCCCGCATGTGAAGTTTGGCGAAGGCAATGACTGGCTCGAAATTCTGGGCTGCGGCATGGTGCATCCGAATGTGCTGCGCGCTTCGGGCTATGATCCTGATGTCTATCAGGGCTTTGCATGGGGCATGGGGATCGACCGTATCGCTATGCTGAAATACGGCATGCCTGATCTGCGCGCCTTCTTCGATGCTGATGTGCGCTGGCTCAACCATTACGGTTTCCGTCCACTCGATTTGCCGACGCTGTTCGGCGGTCTGAGCGCATAAAGACAGGAAGGAACAGACACATGAAATTCACACTTTCCTGGCTCAAGGATCACCTTGACACGCAAGCAACGCTCGACCAGATCGTCGAAAAACTGACCGATATTGGTCTGGAAGTGGATGGGGTCGATGACCGCGCCGCTTTCAAAGCTTTCAAAATCGCCAAGGTGGTGAGCGCGGTTCAGCACCCGGATGCTGACAAGCTGCGCGTTCTCTCGGTTGATACGGGCGAGGGCCAGCCAGTTCAGGTCGTTTGCGGCGCACCCAATGCGCGTGCTGGTCTGGTCGGTGTTCTGGGTCGTCCGGGCGATTATGTGCCGGGCCTTGATGTTACGCTGTCGGTTGGCAAAATCCGGGGCGTTGAAAGCTTCGGCATGATGTGTTCCGAGCGCGAGCTGGAATTGTCTGACGAGCATAATGGCATTATCGATCTGCCCGAAGATGCGCCAGTTGGCACAAGCTTCGCAAGCTATCTCGGCATTGACGATCCGATTATCGAAATCGGCCTGACGCCGAACCGTGCGGATTGCACCGGCATTCGCGGCATTGCACGCGATTTGGCAGCCGCTGGTCTTGGCACGCTCAAGAACACCCTGCCGGAAGCTGTCAAAGGCGAAGGCGAAACGCCGGTTAAGATCATTCTTGATCAGGATGCGGAAAATCCGTTCTGCACAGGTTTTGCACTGCGCATGGTCAAGGGCGTGAAGAATGGCCCAAGCCCGAAATGGATGCAGCAGCGCCTGAAAGACATTGGCCTGCGCCCGATCAATGCGCTGGTGGACATCACCAATTATGTCACATTCGATCAAGGCCGTCCGTTGCATGTGTTTGATGCGGCCAAGGTCAAGGGCAACCTGACAGTGCGCGCGGCAAAGGATGGCGAAACCATTCTCGGTCTCGACCAGCGAGACTATAAGTTCAAGCCGGGCATGTATGTGATCGCCGATGATAACGGTCCTGAATCGATTGCCGGTATCATGGGCGGTGAGCATTCCGGCTGCGATGAAAATACTGTCGATGTGCTGATTGAGTCGGCCCTTTGGGATCCGCGCATGATTGCGCGCACGGGTCGTGAGCTGGGCATCGTCACCGATGCACGTTATCGTTTTGAGCGCGGTGTTGATCCGGAAATGATGGTTCCGGGCGCAGAACTGGCAACGAAGCTCGTGCTTGAACTGTGCGGCGGTCAGCCAACGGTTCTCGACGTGGTTGGTTATAAGGCTCCAAGCGCACGGGTGATTGATTTCCCGGTTTCGGAAGTCAAGCGCCTGACCGGTATCGACGTTTCCTATGACGCATCTTTTGACATTTTGAAGCGCCTTGGATTTGGCGTTGAAGGCGATGGCAAACTCATCAAGGCAACCGTGCCAACATGGCGCGGTGACGTGGAAGGCAAGGCCGATCTCGTTGAAGAAGTCATGCGTATTCATGGCATCAACCAGATTGCACCGCAGCCGCTGCCGGGCCTTGGCACGGTTAATGGCCGTATTCTGACGACGCTGCAAATCCGCACGCGTCTGGCACGCCGCACGCTTGCTTCGCGCGGCATGATGGAAGCTGTGACCTATTCCTTCATTTCCGAAGCACAGGCCAAAGCCTTTGGCGGAGGCAAGCCGGAATTGAAGCTGGCCAACCCGATTGCAGCCGATATGTCGGATATGCGTCCTTCGCTTTTGCCGGGCCTGCTTGCAGCCGCACAGCGCAACGCGGATCGTGGCTTTGGCGATACGGCCTTGTTTGAAGTCTCGGGCATCTATGAAGGCGACAAGCCGGAACAGCAGCGCCGTGTGGCAGGCGGTATCCGTCGCGGCACGGCTGGTGTTGAAGGCTCGGGCCGTTTCTGGTCAGGCAATGCAGCACCTGTTGGTGTGTTTGATGCGAAAGCCGATGCACTCGCAGCCCTTGAAGCAGCCGGTGCACCGGTTGACCGCATCCAGATCGAAGCCGGTGGGCCAGCATGGTTCCATCCCGGTCGTTCGGGCACGTTGAAGCTCGGCCCCAAGGTGGTTTTGGGCTATTTTGGCGAGTTCCATCCCGATACGCTGGAAGCGCTTGATGTTTCGGGCGCACTGTGCGGCTTTGAAATCTATATCGATGCGATCCCTGAGCCGAAAGCCAAGGCAACCCGCACCAAGCCAGCCTTGAACCTCTCGCAGTTCCAGAGCCTCAAGCGTGACTACGCTTTCGTGGTGGATGCAAGCGTTGAAGCAGGCAGCGTGATGAAGGCCGTTTCTTCGGCTGACAAGAAGCTGATCGTTGGCGTTCAGGTCTTTGACATCTTCACCGGCGCTTCGCTGGGTGAAGGTAAGAAGTCGATTGCGGTTGAAGTGGTGTTGCAGCCACAGGACCGCACGCTGACCGACGAAGATCTGGAAACCTTGTCAAAGCAGGTGATCGCAAGTGTCACCAAACAGACCGGCGGCGTTCTTCGCGGATAAGCATAAAATAAAAAGCCCGGCTTCAAGCCGGGCTTTTGCTTTAAACCGGTTCATGCTTTTGGGCGGCGTGCCGTATAGGCATGGCGAGCATTGCCATATCGATGATCTTTTGAACGGCGGCGCGCGAATTGCCATCGCGTGCTTCAAAGGAAATGCTTTGCTGGATCATGTGATAAAATTCGCTCATTTGCGTCAGGTCAGTGCTTGCAGGCAGATCTTTATCGGCAACAGCGCGTTCAAGGCGATGGGACAGCCGCTCATGATTGCTATGGCGCACAGCTTTCAGAAATTCCTTTACCGGCACGTTTTCCGGCTTGCACTGGATGGAACTGACACTGATCATGCAGCCGCCAGCCGGACATTCAAAGGCGCTGTCAGCGCTCAATTCCAGCCATTGCCGCATACCATCCTGAATGGTTGACGCGTTTTCAAGCGCCTCAAAAGGGGCGGCACCAATGGTACGGCGATAATAGTCCACAGCTTCGCGAAACGCCTGCTCCTTGTTGCCAAAGGCCGCGTAAAAGCTCGGCGGCGTGATGCCTATCGCGGCTGTGAAGTCGTTGATCTGGGCACATTCATAACCTTTGCTCCAGAAAACCTTCATGACTTTTTCCAATGCAGCATCGCGGTCGAAGCTGCGTGGACGCCCTCGCGGAACCATTTTTCTCCCTTTCTATAGTTGGTTATATATAATTCCCTTGACGCGCCGTAGCAAGGCGTTATGCATTATGTAGTACCGACTATATAAATAGGATTCGTCCCATGAACGAAGTGTGTGATTCTGCCCTTGCGGCGGAAGGGGTTTCTACGTCCTCAAATCAGGCGCGCGCCATTCCTCTGGTGGTCTATTGCTTGACGCTGGGCATTTTTGCGCTGACAACGTCCGAACTGATGATTTCGGGCATGATGCCCGCCCTTCAGCAAGCCTTCGGACGTTCCATCTCCGATATCGGCAACTTGATTTCAGTCTATGCTCTGGGCATGACGATTGGCGGTCCACTGGTGACGGTGCTGTTTTTAGCGCTGAAAATTGAGAACAAGCGTGGTCTGCTGTTCCTTTTGATTTTTTACGCTGTGGCGCAAAGTATTGCTGCTTTAACAAGTAATTTTCATGTGATGCTGGTGGCGCGTGTTCTCACCGGCATGGCGGCGGCGACCAGTTTCGGTCTGATGCTGGCAATCACCGCGAAGCTGGTGGTGCCTGAACTGCGCGGTCGTGCATCCTCGCTGGTCTTTGCGGGGCTGATGCTTTGCACGGTTTTGGGCGTGCCGCTCGCAACCGCCATCACCAACAGCTTTGGCTGGCGGGCCAGTTTCTGGGCGATTGTGGTGCTGGTTTTGTTCTGTGCGCTGGTGATTGCGCTCAAAATTGAAGCGAGGCCAGACAATGCCGAGGTCAACTTACGCTCCGAACTCAACGAAATGCGCAAGCCGAAACTCTGGGGCGCTTATGCAACCAGCGCGCTGGTGATTGGCGCATCATTTTCGGTCTATAGCTACCTGTCGCCGATCACGGCGCAGCTTGCAGGCTTTGAGGAAGCGCAATTGCCACTCCTGCTGGCGGTCTACGGCGCGGCCAATATTATCGGCAATTATGTCATCGGGCGCTTTGCGGACCGCCATACGATTGCAACTATTTTCATTGGCATTCTGATCATGCTGGCTGCGATGGTGATCTTTGCACTGTTTGCCGAGCTGAAATTTGCCACGGTGCTGGCAATTGTCATGATTGGTCTGACGGGTATTGCGCTCAATCCGGCTTTCATTGCCCGTGTGATGCGAATCGCGCATCCGGGTGCACTGGTCAATGCCATGCATGCATCGGTCATCAATATCGGACTGGCGCTTGGCCCATGGGCGGGTGGCTTTGCACTGTCGTCAGGTTACAGCCTGTATGCGCCGCTTTGGGTAGGCGTAATCATGACGCTTCTTGGCCTGTTAACCCTTGCACCGCGTGCGCTGCGGAAGATGTAAGCGTATTTTTTATATGGAAAATAAAGGACTCTGCTATTTGCAGGGTCTTTTTATTATGTCATTTTTTAAGTCAGGAGATTTCATTGAAACATTTGCGTCATTCCTGTCTAGAACCAAACGCGCAAGAGGAACTTTTCATAAAGATCATTTTGAATGATCCGCTTTTGAGAGATGCCTTGCATCGAGCTCGTGACTTGAAATTACCCGATTGTTGGATCGTGTCGGGAGCACTTTATAATACGGTATGGAATGCATTGACGGAGCGGTCGTCGGGATATGGCATCAAAGATATCGATATAGCCTATTTTGATGCCGGTGATTGTTCATGGGGAGCTGAGAGTGAGTTTATCGATAGAGGTGCCATACGATTCGAAGATTTTCCTCTGCCCGTAGAAATACGGAACCAGGCTCGGGTTCATTTGTGGTTTGAGCAACATTTTGGCCAGCCTTATGAACCGCTTTATTCCGCTACGCAATCAATCGAACGATATCCCGCAATTGCACAATGTGTGGGCGCAAGGCTTGAAACAGACGGAACGGTATGTGTTCACGCGCCTTTCGGTCTCAAAGACATTTTTTCATTCCTCTTACGCCCCAATCGTGTCATCGATAACCGCAATACATACAATGTTAAAGCTCAACGCGCGCTTGAGTACTGGCCGGAACTGGTTGTCGAACCATGGGGGATACGAGCGATGAACTTCAAAGAGAGGAATAGCATGTTTCGTTGGGGTATTCTTTCCACCGCTAAGATTGGCGTCACACAGGTTATTCCGGCACTTTGTGTATCTGACAATGGTGTTGTTCATGCAATCGCCAGCCGCGATCTGGCGCGTGCCCGCGCTGTGGCGGACCGTTTTGGGGCACCGCTGGCCTTCGGTTCCTATGAAGAGTTGTTGGCAAGCGATGAAGTGGATGGCGTTTATATCCCGTTGCCTACCTCGCAGCACATCGAATGGACACTCAAAGCTGCGCAGGCTGGCAAACACGTGCTTTGCGAAAAGCCGATTGCGCTGAAAGCCGACGACATTGATCAGCTGATTGCAGCCCGCAACAAGCACAAAGTGACAATAGCCGAAGCCTTCATGGTTTATTACCATCCACAATGGATCAAGTTGCGTCATCTTCTCACAGACGGCGCGATTGGCACGCTGCGCCATGTCCAGGGAGCTTTTAGCTATTTCAACAATGATCCGACCAATATGCGCAATCAGCCGGAACTGGGCGGCGGTGTGCTGCCGGATATTGGTGTTTATCCAACCGTTGTGACGCGCATGGTGACAGAGAAAGAGCCGCTCTCGGTTCAGGCGACGGTCGAGTTCGATCCGAAGTTTGGTACGGATCGTTATGCCAATGTGTCGGCACGCTTTGATGGTTTTGATCTAAGCTTTTATGTTGCCACCCAGCTTGCCGGTCGTCAGACCATGGTTTTTCACGGTGACAAAGGCTTTATCGAAGTGCATGCGCCCTTCAACACCGGCAAATATGGTCATGGCCGCATCACACTTCATAATGCCGGGCATACGGAGGCGACAGAATGGTCATTTTCCGATATAAATCACTATCAGCTTCAGGCCGAAAACTTTGTGCGTGCCACGAAAGGGGAAAGCGTGATGCTGTTTTCTCTGGAAAACTCGAAGGCTAATCAGAAATTTATCGATGCAATATATCGCGCTGGTAAAAGCGACGGCTTTGTGAACGTCTGATTTGTGTGACTGGAACAATTGTCAGGAAGAAATCTTTCTTTGTCAGGCCGCTTGTGACTTGCAGTGAAAAAGACCCTTTCTTATATACGCCTCACACAGGCTTTGATAAAAGGCGGGCGGCTTGAAAAACACTTCCCGACATCACACCTTGAAGCAGGCATTGTGAAATTGATAGGAACCGCTCATGGAACGCTCGGTAGAGGTTTTGGCGGTTTGCTGAATGGAGAGAAATATGGCTAAAGTTATTGGTATCGATCTGGGAACGACCAACTCCTGCGTCGCCGTCATGGACGGAAAAAGCGCGAAGGTCATTGAAAATGCCGAAGGTGCGCGCACCACGCCTTCGATTATCGCTTTCAGCGATAGTGACGAACGCCTCGCTGGTCAGCCTGCGAAGCGTCAGGCGGTCACGAACCCTGAAGGTACTCTGTTTGCCGTAAAGCGCCTGATTGGCCGCCGCTTTGATGACCCAATGGTCACCAAGGACAAGGATCTTGTGCCTTACAAGATCGTCAAGGGCGACAATGGCGATGCCTGGGTTGAAGTTCACGGCAAGAAATATTCCCCATCGCAGGTTTCCGCGATGATCCTTCAGAAGATGAAGGAAACCGCTGAATCTTACCTCGGTGAAACTGTTACGCAGGCCGTTATCACGGTTCCGGCTTACTTCAACGATGCGCAGCGTCAGGCAACCAAGGATGCCGGCAAGATCGCTGGTCTTGAAGTTCTGCGTATCATCAACGAACCAACCGCTGCAGCTCTCGCCTATGGTCTCGACAAGAGCGAAGGCAAGACGATTGCTGTTTACGATCTTGGTGGTGGTACGTTCGACGTGTCGGTTCTCGAAATCGGCGACGGCGTATTTGAAGTGAAGTCCACCAATGGTGATACCTTCCTCGGTGGTGAAGACTTTGACATGCGTCTGGTCGAATACCTCGTTGCTGAGTTCAAGAAGGAAAGCGGCATCGATCTGAAGAACGACAAGCTTGCTCTGCAGCGCCTGAAGGAAGCTGCTGAAAAGGCAAAGATCGAACTTTCGTCGGCACAGCAGACCGAAATCAACCTGCCGTTCATCACCGCTGACCAGACTGGTCCGAAGCACCTTGCCATCAAGCTTTCGCGTTCGAAGTTCGAAAGCCTGGTTGATGATCTCGTGCAGCGCACGGTCGAGCCATGCAAGGCAGCGCTCAAGGATGCAGGCCTCAAGGCTGGCGACATTGATGAAGTGGTTCTGGTTGGCGGTATGACCCGTATGCCGAAGATCCAGGAAGTCGTGAAGCAGTTCTTCGGTAAGGAACCGCACAAGGGCGTGAACCCGGACGAAGTTGTTGCCATGGGTGCAGCCATTCAGGGCGGCGTTCTGCAGGGCGACGTCAAGGACGTTCTGCTGCTCGACGTAACTCCGCTTTCGCTCGGCATTGAAACGCTCGGTGGCGTGTTCACACGCTTGATCGAACGCAACACCACGATCCCGACCAAGAAGTCGCAGACTTTCTCGACCGCTGAAGACAATCAGTCGGCTGTGACGATCCGCGTCTTCCAGGGCGAACGAGAAATGGCTGCCGACAACAAGATTCTCGGCCAGTTCGACCTCGTTGGCATTCCTCCGGCACCACGCGGCGTTCCGCAGATCGAAGTCACCTTCGATATCGACGCCAACGGTATTGTGAACGTGTCTGCCAAGGATAAGGGCACCGGCAAGGAACACCAGATCCGCATTCAGGCATCGGGTGGTCTTTCGGACGCCGACATCGAAAAGATGGTCAAGGACGCGGAAGCAAACGCGGAAGCTGACAAGCAGCGTCGCGATGCTGTTGAAGCCAAGAACCAGGGTGAAAGCCTCGTTCATTCGTCTGAAAAGTCACTGAAGGAATATGGTGACAAGGTTTCGGCAGAAGACAAGCAGGCAATCGAAAGCGCAATTGCAGCGCTGAAGACCGCGCTTGAAGGCGACAATGCTGAAGATATCAAGGCGAAGACCCAGACTCTTGCCGAAGCTTCGATGAAGCTTGGTCAGGCCATGTACGAAGCAGCACAGGCTGCGGAAGAAGGTGGTGCTGCCGGTGCTGAGCAGGCTTCTTCAAACGACGATGTCGTTGACGCCGATTATGAAGAAATCGACGACGACAAGAAAAAGTCGTAAGCCTTGTCCGTAAACGCTCAAGCCCGGGTCATTCCCGGGCTTTTGCGGCCTTTCGGGACGGTTGCACCGGACGGACAAAATTGACAACAGTCCAGCAGATCCGCTTTGAGCGATCTGCGCCAAATGGGACCGTGGAGCCGCATTTCTTGCGCTCGCTCCTGCCGTCGGGATAACGAACGATGAAGATCGATTATTACGAAGCTCTGGGTGTGGAGCGAACAGCAGACGATAAGGTGCTCAAAAGCGCTTTTCGCAAGCTGGCTATGGAATATCATCCGGATCGCAATCCGAATAATCCGGATGCTGAACGCAAGTTCAAGGAAATCGGCGAAGCCTATGAAACGCTCAAAGATCCGCAGAAGCGTGCAGCCTATGACCGTTACGGTCATGCAGCCTTTGAAAATGGCGGTATGGGCAATGGTTTTGGCGGTGGCGGCTTTGGTGGCGCTGGTGGTTTCTCCGATATTTTCGAAGATATTTTTGGCGAGATGATGGGTGGCGGTCGCCGCCGCTCCAATGGCGGCCGCGAACGTGGTGCCGATCTTCGCTACAATATGGAAGTCAGCCTGGAAGAAGCCTATTCCGGCAAGGCCGCACAGATTCGTGTGCCGACTTCCATTACCTGTGATGAATGTTCCGGCTCTGGCGCCAAGGCTGGCTCACAGCCGACCACCTGTAGCATGTGCTCCGGCTCTGGCCGTGTGCGCGCATCGCAGGGCTTCTTCTCGGTTGAACGCACCTGCCCAACCTGTAATGGTCGTGGCCAGATCATCAAGGACCCATGCGGCAAGTGTCACGGTCAGGGCCGTGTGACGCAGGAGCGCTCACTTTCGGTCAATATTCCGGCAGGCATTGAAGACGGAACGCGCATTCGTCTGGCGGGAGAAGGTGAAGCGGGAACGCGCGGCGGACCGTCGGGCGATCTTTATATTTTCCTGTCAGTCAAACCGCATGAATTCTTCCAGCGCGATGGTGCCGATCTTTATTGCAAAGTGCCAATCTCAATGACCACGGCTGCTCTTGGCGGTGACTTTGAGGTTTCCACGCTGGATGGCACACAAACACGCGTGAAAGTGCCGGAAGGCACACAGAACGCCAAGCAATTCCGCCTCAAGGGCAAGGGCATGCCGGTTCTGCGCCAGCAGGCCGTGGGTGATCTTTATATCCAGATCGACATTGAGACGCCGCAGAATCTGTCCAAGCGGCAGCGCGAGCTGCTTGAGGAGTTTGAACAGCTCTCATCCAAAGAGAATAGCCCCAAATCGTCAGGCTTCTTCTCGCGGATGAAGGAGTTTTTCGAAGGTATAGGTGAGTAAAAAAAAGGGAGCCGAATGGCTCCCTTTTTTTACGCCTCGCCCTGATCCTGTCCTGCTTAAATAATTTAAGAGGGTAGTCTGGCCGCAAATAGGATGATCTCTGCGGTCTTTTAACCGTACAAACGCACTATAACGGCTAAAAGTATTGCCGTTTGGCATTTTGGCCGCACAAATGACACTCTGCTCGTTGAAAATGCCGCATCGCGCTTTCCAAAAATAAGTTTTGATTTTCGGGCCGATACGGTAACTTGTCTGATAACGACAGTGGGAGCAATTGGAATGGCAGTGCAGCTCGGCAGGAAACTGGCCGCTAAGTTCGATGAGGAAATCCGTTTTTTCAAAGGCTGGATAGACGGACCGAAAGCGGTCGGCGCGATATTGCCGACAAGCTCGATTACGGCGCGACGCATGGCGAGCGTCATTGATACCAAATCAGGCCTGCCTGTTCTTGAACTCGGGCCGGGCACCGGTGTTATCACCAAAGCCATTCTTGCGCATGGCGTGAAGCCGGCCGATCTTTACTGCGTTGAATATTCGTCGGATTTTGTCGAGCATCTCAGCAAGACTTACCCTGATGTAAACATCATTCATGGCGATGTGTTTGATCTTGACCTGGCGCTTGGCGAGATGAAAGATCAGAAATTCGACAGTATTGTTTCCGCTGTTCCCATGCTGAATTTTCCTATGGAAAGCCGCATTCGGCTGATGGAAAGCCTGTTGTCGCGTCTGCCGCGCGGCCGTCCGCTCATACAGATTACCTATGGCCCGCGTCCGCCGGTGCCAGCGGGCAAGGGCAATTACATCGTGCAGCATTACGACTTTGTCGTGCGCAATGTGCCGCCTGCGCAGCTCTGGGTCTATCGCAGCCCGCTCGTCTGAATTCCCACGGAGCAAGCAATTCTATGACAGCAAAAATTCTGGTTTTTGCCGGTTCTATTCGCAAGGGAGCCTTTTCGGGCCATATGGCAGATGCGGCTGAAAAAGAACTCGAAAAACAGGGTGCGAAGGTCACACATCTTTCGCTGGCCGATTATCCGCTGCCGATGATGAATGAGGATCTGGAAGCCGAAGAAGGCATTCCCGAAAATGCCATGAAACTTGGCCGCCTCTTGGCCGAGCATGACGGGCTGATGATCTGTTCGCCGGAATATAATGCATCGATCCCGCCGCTTCTTAAAAACACAATCGACTGGATCAGCCGCATTTCAAAGGATGGCGACAAGCCGCTCAAGCCTTATGCGGGGTTGACGGTCGGGCTTTGCTCAACCTCCAACGGCGCTTTTGCGGGAATGCGCGGACTCTATCATTTGCGCGCCGTGTTGATGGCTGTTGGAACGCAGGTTGTCACCGAACAATGTTCGGTCAGTGGTGCTGCCGATGCCTTCCATGATGATGGGACGCTCAAAAACGAACGTCAGGCACAGATGCTGAGCGCTGTTTGCAAAAGTCTGATCAAGCATTCGGTTCATCCGGGCCGCTGATAATCCGTACTATCCGCATATTTCAGGGCGCGGTATCTTTCGTACCGCGCCCTGTTGTGCGAATAAATCAGAAATCACAGCGGAGAATAGCATGACGACGAAAGATTTGCGGGATCGCCTGATCGTGGGCCTCGATGTGCCGACCATTGCTGAAGCGGAGACAGTGGTCGAAGAACTCGGCGATGCAGTCACTTTCTATAAGATCGGCTATCAGCTTGTGTTTGCTGGCGGGCTTGATTTCGCAAAAAGCCTGATTGCGGCAAAGAAAAAAGTCTTTCTCGACATGAAGCTCTTGGACATCGACAACACCATCGCCAAGGGCGTGGAAAATGTTGCGAAGATGGGCGTTTCGATGCTCACGCTGCATGCTTATCCAAAAGCCATGCGCTCGGCTGTGCAAGCGGCGAAAGGCTCTGATCTCTGCCTGCTTGGCGTGACGGTCCTGACCTCGATGGATGAGGGGGATCTCAAAGAAGCGGGCTATTCCGATACACCGGAAGCGCTGGTTTTGAAGCGTGCCGAGCAAGCGCGTGATGCGGGCATGGGCGGGATTGTGGCTTCGGCCGCCGAAGCTTTTGCGATCCGCCAGGCGATCGGCTCTGAGATGGCTGTTGTCACACCGGGCATTCGCCCGGCAGGCAGCGACAAGGGCGACCAGAAGCGCGTCATGACGCCTGCCGATGCGCTGAAAGCCGGTGCAAGCCATCTCGTCGTTGGGCGCCCGATCGTGAACGCCAGTGATCGCCGGGCTTCAGCCCTTGCCATTTTGGAAGAGATGAAGTCGGCTCTATAAGTTGCTGGAGGAGAAAACAATGACCAAAGCCTATTGGATTGCCCGTGTGGATGCCCGTGATACGGAGCGCTACAAGGATTATGTTTCCACTGCCAAGCCAGCTTTTGAGCGCTATGGCGCGAAGTTTATCGCGCGCGGCGGTAAGGCTGAAGCCGTCGAAGGACCGGGCCGGGCCCGCAATGTCATCATCGAATTTGAAACGATGCAGCACGCACTCGATTGTTATAATTCGCCCGAATATCAGGCGGCAAAAGCCATCCGCCAGACTGTGGCGGATGGCGAAATCGTCATTGTTGAAGGGGTTTGACCTTCAAAGCCTGACCGGTGGGTCGTGACGACCACTGACTGACAGATCAAGCAAAAGGACTTTGCCCGCATGCGGATCCGCATTGCGGGCATTTTCATTCATGCCCTCATATGCGCTGGTGACAATCAGCACAGAGGCGTCCGCACCGATAAAGGCCGGGCAGGTCGGCTGCGTAACCGGCAATTTTATTGAGCGGATCAGACGCCCTTGCGGCGAATAGGCATTGAGCGTACTCCCACCCCAGCAGGCATTCCACAGCGTGCCTTCCGCGTCCACCACCGAGCCATCAACCCCACCATCTTCTACGCGATGATGAAACACGCTCTTTTCAGAAGTGGGCAGACCGGTTTCGGGATCGGTATCAACCCGCCAGATAATATTGCGGTCGGTATCTGCAAAATAGGCGATCCTGCCATCGGGTGAAAAGCAGATCGAATTGGTGATCGTGATGCCGGAGAAAAGCTTTTTTACCTGCCCTTCGCGATACCACCAGATTGCACCCGCATCTTTCTCGGCTTTCTTGCCCATGGTTCCGATCCAGAAGGAACCGGATGGGTGCACACGCGCATCATTGGAGCGCGTTATGTCATTCTCAGCTTCCAGCGGGTGATGCAGCGTCAGGCGTCCATTTGCGCGCTCGCGTACGAACAGGCCATGTTCGCTGACAATCAGCTGGCGTTGACGATCAATGACCGCAAGCGCACTGGCTTTCATACCAAGATCATGCGCGCGCACTTCACCGCTGTCGTCTCTCTCAATAAGCCGCTGCCCCAGAATATCGAACCACCAGCATTGCGCGGTCAGTGGATCATAACCCGGACCTTCGCCCAACTCTGCAATATGGTCGGCAAATATGGTTGTCTTGACTGCGCTCACCTGCTCCTCCCGATTTTGGTGACCGTCAGCATAATCAAGCGCAGGGCTGCGATCCAGCTACAAATATTTGTGTAAGCAGAAAGGACTATATTGCTTGTTGAATCCGTTTTAAGTTCCGGCAACTAAGAATCGCGAGGAAATCATGTCGCTAAAAGTTGCGGTCCAGATGGACCATATCAGCACGGTCAATATTGCAGGTGACACCACCTTTGCTCTGTCGCTTGAAGCGCAGAAGCGCGGCCACGAACTCTATCACTATACACCTGACCGGCTTTCCATGCGTGACGGCGTTGTTTCGGCGCGACTTGAGACGCTGGAAGTGCGCGACATCAAGGGCGATCATTTCACGCTTGGCGAGCCTGTGCGCCGTGACATGACTGATATGGATGTGGTGCTGCTGCGTCAGGACCCGCCATTCGACATGAATTACATCACCAATACGCATCTGTTGGAGCGTATCCATCCAAAGACGCTGGTGGTGAATGACCCGGCATGGGTGCGCAACAGCCCGGAAAAGATTTTCGTCACCGAGTTTCCGGATCTGATGCCGGAAACACTGATCACCAAAGACCCGCAAGAGGTTATGGATTTTCGCCGCGAGTTTGGCGACATTATTTTGAAGCCGCTTTATGGCAATGGCGGTGCAGGCGTGTTCCATCTGGCCGATGGCGACCGCAACCTCACTTCGCTTCTCGAAATGTTCGGCCAGCTCTTCAAAGAGCCGTTCATTGCGCAGCGTTATCTCAAGGATGTGCGCTCAGGCGACAAGCGCATCATTTTGATTGACGGCGAGCCGGTGGGTGCAATCAACCGTGTGCCTTCGGAAAGCGACGCACGTTCCAACATGCATGTTGGTGGCCGTGCAGAGCAAAGCAAGCTGACTGCGCGCGAGCAGGAAATCTGCGCGCGCATTGGCCCGTCGCTCAAGGAACGTGGATTTATTCTCGTCGGCATCGACGTGATCGGGGATTACATGACCGAGATCAATGTGACCTCGCCAACAGGCATTCGCGAAATTGAGCGCTTTGACGGCACCAATATTGCAGCGCTCTTCTGGGACGCTGTTGAAGCCAAGCGTAAATAAGATCACATCTTAAAGATGATAATGATAGGGCCGGTCTGACACAATCAGACTGGCCCTTTCTCTTGATTGCATTCACTGAAAATGCTTAAATCTTTTGGTTGTATTTAAGCACTTGCTCACTTTATAGCTGTGCTGCGTGTTATGCGGGGGCATATGGTAGCGCGCGTTGGAACGGTTGCCTTTCAAGGCATAGAGGCGGTGCCTGTCGATGTGCAGGTGATGGTGGCGCCGGGAAAAATGGGCATGTCGATTGTCGGCCTGCCCGATAAGGCCGTGGCGGAAAGCCGGGAGCGGGTGCAGGCAGCACTCCATGCCTCAGGCCTCTCCATGCCGACCAAACGGGTGACGGTTAATCTGGCGCCTGCCGATCTGCCGAAAGAGGGTTCGCATTACGATCTTCCCATAGCAGTGGGGCTGATGGCGGCCATCGGTGCGATTCCTGCCGATGCCATTCAATCTTACATGATGCTGGGCGAGCTGTCGCTTGACGGTACGATTACCGCTGTTGCGGGTGTTCTTCCCGCAGCAATCAGCGCCAATCGTGAGGATAAGGGGCTGATCTGTCCCCATGCCTGCGGATCGGAGGCGGCATGGGCCGGCGCTGATATTGATATCCTTGCACCGCGCAGCCTGATCGCGCTGGCAAATCATTTCAAAGGCTCGCAGGTGCTGACCCGGCCTGAGCCTTCCATGCGCGTTTCAATCGATGTGCCGCCCGATCTGGCTGACATCAAAGGGCAGGAGACGGCCAAACGTGCGCTGGAGATTGCCGCCGCAGGCAATCACAATCTGCTGCTGGTCGGCCCACCCGGATCAGGCAAATCCATGCTGGCGCAACGCTTGCCTTCCATTTTGCCACGACTTAGCCCCCGCGAGCTTTTGGATGTTTCGATGATTGCCTCTATTGCGGGCGAGCTTTCCGGCGGAAAACTCTCCGATCGAAGACCGTTCCGCGACCCGCATCATTCGGCGTCTATGGCGGCCATGGTCGGCGGTGGCTTGCGTGCGCGCCCGGGCGAGGTCTCACTTGCGCATAATGGCGTATTGTTTCTCGACGAATTTCCCGAGTTTACACCGCAGGTGCTCGATTCCTTGCGCCAGCCGCTTGAGACCGGTGAGTGCATGATTGCGCGCGTCAATCACCGCACCAGCTATCCGGCGCGTTTTCAACTGATTGCCGCAATGAACCCCTGCCGTTGCGGCATGGCAGGGGAACCGGGGCATACTTGCGCACGCGGGCCGCGGTGCCAGAGCGATTATCAGGCGCGCATTTCTGGTCCATTGCTGGATCGCATTGATCTGCGCGTTGATATGCCTGCCGTTTCAGCACTGGATCTCATTCAGCCATCGCAATCAGAGCGAAGCGAGAGCGTTGCCAAGCGTGTGGCGCGTGCGCGCGCCATCCAAAGCGCACGCTATTCGGCCCTTGGGCTCGATTCATCAATGACCAATGCCCATGCTTCGGCAAATCTGATTGAGGACGTGGCGAAGCCTGATGCTGCCGGTATCAAACTGTTGCGCGATGCCAGTGAACAGATGCGTTTTTCCGCCCGCGCGTATCATCGCATTTTGAAAGTGGCGCGTACTCTCGCTGATCTCGACGGTGTCGATCAGATCAGCCGGATACACCTCGCCGGTGCGATTTCCTATCGGATGGGAGCGGAAAGGCTGATCGCTTCTGCCTGAATTTATTTAACCGATCCAACCAGCAGATTGTCCGGGCTTTCGATGCTGACCCAGCGGCCTGTATTGTTGGCGGCCTGACGCTTGAGATAGGTGTAGTCGGTTTCATCCCAGCGCAAAACTTCGTCGGTCAGATTGTCGAGAACAAAGTCGCCACGATCCGTGCGAACGGTCAGAACGGCATGGCCTTCGCCGTCCGGCTTGCGCACGACGGTGATCAGCAGGTCGGTCATCGGAATGCCAGCCTTGGCCAGCTCACGCTGCTTGAGCAGAGCGTAATCTTCACAATCGCCAACCGTGGTCGGGTAAGCCCAATATTCCTCAACGCCGTAGATTTCCATGTCGGTCATCGGCCTGATGCGTTCATTGATCGAAAGATTGACCGCCTGAATGTGCTGCCAATTGTTGTTGTTGAGCGAAAGCGCGCGTGTATCGCGGCTCACGATGCTGCATTCAGCGGCTTCGCGCTTGCAGAATTCGTAATGGCCGATTGGCTGTGATGTGAGCTTGCCCGTCTGCATGAAAGGGCCGGAGGCAGCCTGCGCACCAAAGCTGAGCGTGAGAGCGGCAATGCCAATGCTGGCAGCAGCGATAAGTTTCAAGCTGGAGCGAACTACACAAAACATACTCAACGCCCTTTTCACAGCCCGCAACGGGCATTTATTAACGAAAAGTTAAAATATGAAACATGGCCTGAGTCAATTAAGACTGTGGCGCCTTCGCCCAACTTCTTAATTAATGGTTAACACGGGTGGTGTGGATTATATACATCTTTTGCGTGTGTAAATGCATACAAAAAAACCGCTATGGCGGCCATAGCGGTTTCAATATAATTTATTAAATCAAGTAGTTAGAGCGGTGTGAAACACACATTGGTGTGGCCTGCGCTCACGAAACCAAGGCGCTGAGCCGCGCCCTTGGAGAGATCAAGCACGCGTCCTTTGATAAAAGGGCCGCGGTCATTGATGCGCACGACAAGCGATTTGCCATTGCGCTGGTTGGTCACTTTAACCTTGGTGCCCAGTGGCAATGTTTTGTGCGCTGCAGTCAAACCGGCTGGGTTCATGCGTTCGCCCGATGCCGTGCGGGAGGTCAGCGCATACCAGGAAGCACCGCCACAGCGCGCAGCCTGAGCTTCCATTGCGGTGATCGAGAACAGACCGGTTGTCGCAACGGCGAGCATAGCCATACGGATTTTGAAGTTCATTGTGATTCCAATAGTCGTTTCGAAAGGCCTTCACAGTCATGACTGATAAAGACCGGTGCCAACTGGAATCTAAATGTGGCGATGGCGTGATGTTATTGAGAGTATAATGAGGGGATAGAATCGATTATCTCAGCGGAATATCATCCTATACTGGACGTTGTTTATTTAGATTATCAAGAAGAAATCAGGAATATTTGGGATTGAATCGCATTATCTCTGTAAATCTGCTTACGATTCGTTAGGATTTGGAGGATGACGGCCTTGAGTCATGTTTTTAAGCGTAATCCTCAAGAAAATCTGCTTGCGACAGGGCGATGGCTTAGCCAAGCCAATACAATTTTTATTTGTATGGCTAGTTTTCCATCGGAATCCATAAGATGACAAAATCCGGCCTTTTTCGCGAAAACTGCAACCTGTGGATGCTTTTTTGATGATCAAGTTTGGAGTCCTTGCTGTAACTTTTGTTGAAACCCTGCGTGATGACGCAGATTTGTCCACGCCTCCTATGCATGCAAAAGCCAAAATCCTGCTATAAGCGCTCATCTTCAGAATGGAATATCATGCAGGATAATACGCAACAGGACGATGCCGATAAAGAATTGCCGCCGGTCTCGGCGGGCAAGCGTATTGTTTATCTCTGCCTCGGTTTGCTGATGCTGGCTCTTGGTATCGTCGGTGCCATTCTGCCGGTGATGCCAACAACGATCTTCATCATTCTTGCTGCATGGTTTTTTGCGCGCTCCTCGCCGAAGTTCGAGGCGCGTCTGCTGGCCGATCCGCGTTTTGGTCCGATGATCATCAAATGGCGTGAGCGTGGCGCGATTCCCCCCAAAGCAAAACTATATGCATGCCTTGGCATGGCATTCGGCTATGGCATGTTCTGGTGGGGTGCGCAGCCGGGGCCATGGCTCGCGATAGGCGTTGCAATCTTCATGCTGGGCTCCGCCGCTTATGTTCTTTCTCGCCCCAATGCGTGAGTCATATATTATTATGTTTGCATATATAGGCATGAAACCGCACCCATGCTTGAATGATACAAAGCTGTTACACAGCTGTCATATGACTGTTATATAGAGCGCGTAGATGGCTGTTGACGCTTTTTCGTCATGTGTCTTTTACAACAGGGGCTGGTGCTCATGAACAAGATGATTTCCTCGACCGCAGCGCTCGCAATTGCTGCCGTATTGTCGGTTTCCGCAGCAAACGCGCGCGAACAGATTCAGGTTTCCGGTTCCTCGACCGTTTTGCCTTATGCCAAGATCGTTGCCGAAACCTTTGGTGAAACCTATCCGAACTTCAAGACGCCGGTTGTTGAATCGGGCGGCTCTGGCGCAGGCATCAAAGAATTCTGCAAGGGCGTTGGTGAAAACACCATCGATATTGCAAACGCATCGCGTCCGATGAAGGAAACGGAACTCAAGTCCTGCATCGACGCAGGCGTCAAGGACGTTCAGGAAGTCCGTTTCGGTTATGACGGTATCGTCTTTGCAACAGATGTAAACGGCCCGGACTGGAAGCTTACCCCGGTTGACCTTTATAAGGCACTTGCTGCCAAGGTTATTGTTGACGGCAAGCTCGTAGACAATCCAAACACCAAGTGGAATCAGGTCAATGCAGACCTGCCGGATTGGGACATTGCGGCTTATATCCCTGGCGAAAAGCATGGCACCCGTGAAGTTTTTGAAGAAAAGCTTCTTGCTGACGGCTGCAAAGAATCGGGCGCTCTTGAAGAAATCAAGAAGACCGGTCTTGATGACAAGGCCGCCGCTTCCGCCTGTATCGCTGTCCGCAAGGACGGCAGGGCTGTTGATATTGATGGCGATTACAGCGAAACGCTGGCACGTATCGGTTCCAACAAGCAGGGCGTTGGCGTTTTCGGCCTCTATTTCTTCGAAAACAATGCTGACAAGCTCAAGGTTGCCACTGTCAATGGCGTAACGCCATCGGCTGACACCGTTGCCTCGGGTGAATATCCGGTTTCGCGTCCGCTGTTCTTCTATGTGAAGAAGGCGCATCTGGGCGTCATTCCGGGCCTCAAGGAATATGTAGACTTCTTCCTGTCTGAACAGATGGTCGGCCCGGACGGCCCGCTTGCTGAATACGGTCTGGTTCCTGCGCCAGATGCAGAACGTGAAGCACAGCGCACTGCCTTCACTGAAGGCAAGGTTCTGGCAGTTAAGTAAGCTTTGAGCTGTGGAACGTGGGGATCATTGGCCCCCACGTTCTTTCTCTTTGGCGCTGGTTGGGTATGACAAGCGTATTCGCGTGGAAATAAGCTGGCTGTTTTATTGTATCGGTAAGCTGTTTCTGCATTTTTTGGGGTAACCGGGGAAATTGAATGTCCTTCTTTCTGGTTCTCGTCAGTGTCGTTGCAATCGGACTGATCGGATTCTTCATAGGTCGTCAGCGCGCCGTTGCAATTGACAAGGCGCAGCCTGCCAGGTCCGCAGGTGCAAATGCAGAGAAAATGCATTCCCGCCCGCTTTATCATGGCTGGTGGGTTTTCCTCGTTTCCGCGTTACCGGCAGTGCTGTTTCTGGCGGTTTGGGCGATCGGCACATCCGTTTATCTTGATCACACCGCGACAGCACAAATGCCTGCTGCCGTTGAGGACGGCTCTTATTCCGAGCGCAGTCTGCAGCTCAGCATGATCCGCAGTCTCTCCGATGGCATGCAGAAGCTGACGCCTGCTGAAATCGACAGTTTCCCGCAGACTTACAAGGAAGCGCGCGACGTGCTCGGCTCGAAGGGCGTGGCGCTTGCGACCGAAGGTCAGGACTATATGGTCCCGGTTGCTCTGTTCCTTGATAAGGCAAACAAGGTTTCCCATACGCTTGGCAGCGCAATTGCTCTGGTTATCGCGGTTGCTGGCCTGATTTTCGGTCTTTCCGGCATCAAGCGCCGCACACGGGCGCGCAACAATGTCGAGCGCATCGTCTTGTGGGGGCTGATTGCTGCGTCCGGCATCGCAATTCTCACAACCATCGGCATCGTTTTCTCTGTGCTGTTTCAGACTGTGAGCTTCTTCCAGTCGGTTGCTCCGATGGACTTCTTCTTTGGCACCGTGTGGGACCCACGCTTTGCAGCCGCAGGTTCGGGTGGTGAAGTCGGGCAGTTCGGTCTGATCCCGCTTCTGGCCGGTACACTCTATATTGCTTTTGTTGCCATGCTGTTTGCTGTGCCGGTTGGCCTGTTCTCGGCGATCTATATGGCTGAATATGCCTCACCGCGTGTGCGTACTGTGGTCAAGCCGGTGCTAGAACTTCTGGCCGGTATCCCGACCATTGTTTATGGCTTCTTCGCTCTGATTACGGTTGGCCCGTTCCTGCGTGATCTCTCGGCGGCCATTGCGGGCGGTCAGGGCTTCATCATGGCGCAGAGTGTGCTGACCGCTGGTCTGGTCATGGGCGTGATGCTGATCCCGTTCGTGTCATCGCTTTCCGATGATATTATCACCGCGGTGCCGCGCTCGCTGCGTGATGGCTCGCTTGGCCTTGGTGCCACGCGCTCCGAGACAATCAAGCGTGTCGTTCTGCCAGCAGCGCTTCCCGGTATTGTCGGCGCCCTTTTGATGACAGCCTCGCGTGCGATCGGTGAAACCATGATCGTGGTGCTTGCAGCCGGTGTTGCCGCACGTCTCTCCGCCAATCCTTTTGAAGCCATGACGACGATCACTGTCAAAATCGTCAGTCAGCTCACGGGCGATCTTGAATTCGATTCGCCGCAGACGCTGGTTGCCTTTGCGCTGGGTATTACCCTCTTTGTCCTGACGCTGATCATGAACATCTTTGCGCTCTACATCGTTCGCAAGTACCGGGAGCAGTACGAATAATGACCGATTCAACTCTCAATGCCGGCACTGCGGTAACAAAGCCCCAGCGCCGCGATATCGGGATCAAGCGTCGCTACGCTGCCGAACGCCGCTTCCGCCTCTATGGCATCCTCGCCATTGCGATTGGCGTGTTCTTCCTCTTCGCGCTTTTGTTCTCGGTTTTCTCGAAGGGCTATACAGCGTTTGGACAGACGACGATTTACCTGCCCGTTAAGCTTGATGCGCAGGTTATCGATCCGGGTAACAAACTGGCAACCGATCCGAATGTGCTGATCACGGCCAATTATCCGCTTCTGGTGCGCAATGCATTGGCGGAAAAACTCGGTGTGGCATCCACAAATCGCGCAGAAATGCGCGAAGTCGGACGCTTCTTCTCCGATGGTGTCCGCGTTCAGCTTCGCCAGATGGTGATGGATAATCCGTCGCTGATTGGCACAACGCAGACCGTTCCGGTTCTGGCTGCTGCGGACATTGACTCGGCCTATAAGGGCCAGATTGATCTCTCGGTGCCTGAGGCAAACCGCAAGGTTTCCGACCGTCAGTTTGCATGGATCAAGAAGCTGAGCGATGAAGGGATCATGAGCGAGGCTTTCAACTGGGGCCTGTTCACCAATGGTGCGTCCAGCCGTCCGGAAACTTCGGGTCTGGGTGTTGCGCTGGTCGGTTCCTTCTACATGATGATGATCGTGCTGGTGCTCGCACTGCCCATCGGTGTGGCTGCGTCGATTTATCTCGAAGAATATGCCAAGAAGAACCGCCTGACCGACCTTATTGAAGTCAACATCAACAATCTGGCGGCTGTGCCATCGATTGTCTTCGGTCTGCTCGGTCTTGCAGTCTTCATCAACTTCTTCAATCTGCCGCGTTCGGCGTCGATTGTGGGTGGTCTGGTGCTCACATTGATGACGCTTCCAACCATCATCATTGCAACGCGCTCAGCCCTTCGTGCCGTGCCGCCATCGATCCGCTCTGCTGCGCTTGGTCTTGGTGCATCCAAGACACAGATGGTGTTCCATCATGTGCTGCCGCTTGCCGCGCCCGGCATTTTGACCGGTACAATTATCGGCCTTGCGCAGGCACTGGGTGAAACAGCTCCGCTGCTGCTGATCGGTATGGTGGCTTTCGTTGCCAATATGCCAGCAACCCCAATGGATCCTGCAACGGCGCTGCCTGTGCAGATTTTCATGTGGGCCAATGAAGCCGAGCGTGCCTTTGTAGAACGGACATCAGGCGCTATTATCGTCCTGCTCCTGTTCCTCGCCGTCATGAACATTGCAGCAATTATTCTGCGCCGCCGCTTCGAGCGCCGCTGGTAAACGGGAGAGAAATGATGAATCTCATGACTGAACGATCTCTCGAAAAAGTCGTAGGAGAAAAAATGAACACCAACGCCCCTTCGATTAAAATGCGTGGCGACAAGGTCTGTGTGTTCTATGGCGAAAAACAGGCACTGTTCGAAGTCGATTTGGACGTGCCCGAAAAGATGGTCACTGCGCTGATCGGCCCATCGGGCTGTGGCAAGTCGACCTTCCTGCGTTCGCTCAACCGCATGAACGATACGATCGAAGGCTGCCGCATTGCTGGCAAGATCACGCTGGACAACGAGGATATTTACGATCCTAAGATCGACGTTGTTGAATTGCGCGCCCGCGTCGGCATGGTGTTCCAGAAGCCCAATCCGTTTCCGAAATCGATCTTTGAAAACGTTGCCTATGGTCCGCGTATCCATGGCCTTGCCCGCAACAAGACCGATCTCGAAGAAATCGTGGTCACAAGCCTCAAGAAGGCCAGCCTTTTTGAAGAGGTCAAAGATCGTCTGCATGATGCAGGCACTGGTCTTTCCGGTGGTCAGCAGCAGCGTCTGTGCATTGCACGCGCCATTGCTGTGAGCCCTGAAGTGATCCTGATGGACGAGCCGTGCTCGGCCCTTGATCCGATTGCAACCGCCAAGGTAGAAGAGCTGATCGACGAATTGCGCCAGAACTACACCATCGTCATCGTGACCCATTCCATGCAGCAGGCAGCACGCGTTTCGCAGCGCACTGCCATGTTCCATCTGGGCAATCTGGTGGAAGTGGGCGACACGGATGTGATGTTCACCGCACCGACCGAAAAACGCACCCAGGACTATATCACCGGTCGTTTTGGCTAAGGAATATTTCAGCAAAAGCGAGAGCCGGTTCGGTTCCGCTTCCCTGCCACCTTTACTTTGAGGTCTATTATGGCGTCCCAGCACACCGTTAGCGCATATGACGAAGAACTTCAGTTCCTGACCCACAAGATTGCGGAAATGGGCGGTCATGCCGAACGCATGGTCGAGCAGTCCGTTGCAGCGATTGTCAATGCCGACAACGCGCTGGCACAGCGCGTCATTTCCGATGATCTTATTCTCGATGCCAGCGAACGCGAGATCGACGACAAGGCTGTGATGATCATTGCCAAGCGTCAGCCAATGGCGGTGGATCTGCGCGAAATCATCGGCTCAATCCGCATCTCTGCCGATCTGGAGCGCGTGGGCGATCTGGGCAAGAATATTGCTAAGCGTGTTGCCGCTGTTTCGGAATCGCGCCAGCCGGGCAAGCTTTATCGCGGCCTCGAAACCCTGGCTGAACTGGCGCTCACGCAGCTCAAAGACGTGCTTGATGCCTATGCAACGCGTTCGGTCCAGCAGATCAATATCGTGCGTGATCGCGATGACGAAATTGACGCGATGTACACCTCGCTGTTCCGCGAATTGCTGACTTATATGATGGAAGATCCGCGCAACATTTCTGCCTGCACGCATCTTCTGTTCTGCGCCAAAAATATCGAGCGCATTGGCGATCATGCGACCAATATTGCGGAGACGGTCTATTATATCGTGACTGGCCTGCAAATGCCTGCGGAACGCCCGAAAGAAGATCTGAGCCACGGCATTGTCGTGGATGAGGCGCGTAAATCCTGAAAACGTGGCTTGCCGTAGCAATGCGACGAGCCATTTCAAATATGTATGAAGGCGCGGCGGCACGCGGTCGAACGGGGGAATTGCATTTGTCGCCACGCTTAACCCGATAGGAAACTCTGCATGTCACAGGCACCCAAGATTGCTGTGGTCGAAGACGAAGAAGCGCTGAGCGTGCTGTTGCGCTATAATCTCGAAGCCGAAGGCTACCACGTCGATACAATATTGCGTGGCGATGAAGCCGAGATTGCACTGCGTGAAAACGTACCGGATCTGCTTATTCTTGATTGGATGCTGCCGGGCGTATCCGGCATTGAACTGTGCCGCCGTCTGCGCCAGTGGCCAGAGACGGAGCGCCTGCCGGTCATCATGTTGACGGCGCGCGGCGAAGAAAGCGAACGCGTTCGGGGCTTGAGTGTGGGTGCCGATGATTATGTGGTGAAGCCTTTTTCGACACCGGAACTGCTCGCCCGCGTTAAAGCCATGCTGCGCCGCGCCAATCCAAGCGTGCTTTCGCATGTGCTGAAAGTCGGAGAGCTTGTGCTCGACCGTCAGCAGCATCGCGTCTATCGCAAGGAAAAAGAAATCCGCCTGGGGCCGACAGAGTTTCGTCTGCTCGAATATTTCATGATGTCGCCGGGCCGCGTCTTCTCGCGCAGTCAGCTGCTGGATGGTGTCTGGGGACCGGATATTTATGTCGATGACCGCACGGTGGATGTGCATGTCGGACGTCTGCGCAAGGCCATTAATCTCGGTCGCGCGCTTGATCCGATCCGCACGGTGCGCGGCGCGGGCTATTCCTTTGGATAGCCGTTCAGGCATCCTCAAATGTGTATATTGGCATCTCGCTGCTTGAAAAAAGCGGCGAGATTTTTGTTTGGTGAGAGGCTTTCTGCCTCACCCATAACAACAGCCGATTCGGAAATTATGGTCTTCAGCAGCGCCGGAATGGCCCTTCTCACGCGATATTACAGTTTTGTCGATAAAGTTGAAGGCACTTATTTGGCGTGGTGAAAACAGCGTTTTCGACGTGCTTTTTTGGCCCAAAATTCCGATTGCTAAAAACTTGAAAGAAAATGGGAATTGGGGCGCTGATGTGGCTTGTGTGTAACCAGATTGAATCGCGTTAAATCAATACCTTATAAGAATTGACGCGTCTCATTAAGGATTTATTAATATATTTGAAGGGTTTGCAGCAAAATTCAAGCTTATGATTCAAGTTGATTTCATCATCATCCTATTGGTGACGTGAATTTTGAAATTTGACCCTTTGCCTTTTTTTGGCCTAAAAATTCAAAAACCTTGTAGTCGATGCGTAACTGCAAAACAGTCGATTTTTGATTTTCGTTCTATTTGGCTTTGCATCATAGCCGGTTTTGCAAGCGCCTATGCGGCGCGTATGACAGGCTGGATCAGGTAAGGGGTCTAATTATGAGATTTGTCCGTTGACGCGCGCTGGTAAATGGAAATGGCCTGTTGTTATCGGGTTGCTCGTAGCACCGTTTTTGGTGACGGGCTGCACGACGACAGGCGGAACAACCAAGGCCAAGACGGAAAAGACAGCGGCGACCAGCCACGTCAAGACCGTCAATGGCGTTAAGACTTTCACCTACACTGCCAGAGACCGCGAGTGCCTTGAGCGCGCGATGTTCTTTGAATCAAACCGCTCAAGCCCGGATGGTCTGATGGCTGTCGGTACAGTTGTAATGAACCGCCTTGCATCGGGCAGCTATCCCGACACAATCTGTGGCGTTGTGGGGCAGAAAAACCAGTTTGCGCCCGGTGTTTTGAGCCGCAAGATGAATTCCAAGGCAATGCCGGATGTTGAGGCCGCAGCCGATGCCGTTCTCAAGGGCAAGCGTCATCCAAAGCTGAAAAACGCGATGTTCTTCCACACGGCGGGCCTCAAGTTCCCCTATCGCAACATGCATTATGTGCTGGTTGCTGGCGGAAACTCTTTCTATGAAAAGCGTGGCCGCGATGGTGCGTTGGAGAATCCTGTTCCGCAGATACCTTACAATTTGGCCTATGTATCAACACCACAGTCGCCTTCCATGCCCGATGGCCCGTTCTATAACGTGACATCGCAGCAGGATGTTCCTGTTCCGCAGGCGCAGCCAACTGTTCAGGTTGCTCTGGCCGAAGCAGCTAACAGCGTTGAAGCGCGGCAGAATGATGGTTCGGGCCCACAGGCTCGTGGCAACCGGCTCGCGACCCTTCCTGTGAAGCCAGCTGAAAAGCCGGCTGTGATGCAGGTGGCAAGCTATCAGCCGACATTTGATGAAACGGCACCAAACGTTCAAAATGTGTCACTCGGATATGCGGCTGACAAAAAGCACGTCGATGCAATCGGCGCGATGCTTCTGTCGCAGGAACGCCCGGAAGCACCGCTCTAACAAGAGCTTGAGATGTAAAAAGCGCCCTTAGCGGGCGCTTTTTTATTTGACGGGCACTGCAACGGGAACTGGCTGATAAATTACCATCGGTCCATCGTAGAAATCAGCTCTGTTTTGCCATGCACGACTGTCTGCGCGGCGGTCGAGATCAAGCCGCATCATACAATTTGCAAAAGCATCGGTCCTTTGTTTGAAACCATAATTGCGGCAGGTCTGTTCATCTGCTGCACGGCGCTGTTCCGGTGTCATGGTCTGACAGCCTGCAAGCAGTCCCGCCAGACCGAGGATAAGAAGCACAGTTTTCTTCATGAAGTTGCTCTCGTAAAATCAAAAAATTATCGACCGCTATAAGAATATAGCGCAGTTGCAGGAAAAAGAGTGGTGAAATTAAGGGCTCTGATACACTGCCGCTGATTCTTTCAAACACGAGGTTTGCAGCCCTATGGCAATTGACAATAACGCTCCCGTCATCGATCCGGTAAAACTCGAACGTCTGGCCGAAGTTGCCGTGCGTGTGGGCCTGCAATTGCGCGAAGGACAGGACCTTGTCATCACGGCGCCCGTTGTTGCTCTGCCGCTGGTACGCCTGATTGCAAAACATGCCTATAAAGCAGGCGCGGGTCTTGTCACGCCGTTTTTCTCAGATGATGCAATCGCGCTGGCACGGTATGAAAATGCAAGCGATGAAAGCTTTGATCGTGCAGCCGACTGGCTCTATGAAGGCATGGCGAAAGCCTATGCCAATGGGGCGGCCCGTCTTGCCATTGCAGCCGATAATCCGATGCTGCTGTCGGCGCAGGATGCATCAAAGGTTTCGCGCGCCAATCGCGCCAATTCCAAAGCCTATCAGCCAGCACTCGAAAAGATTGCCGGTTTTGACATCAACTGGAACATCATTTCCTATCCGAACCCGGAATGGGCCAAGCTGATGTTTCCGAATGAAACGGAAAATGTTGCGACCCGCAAGCTGGCGGATGCGATCTTTGCAGCCTCCCGCGTTGATGTCGATGACCCGGTCGGGGCATGGGCCGCACACAATGCAGCGCTGCGCACCCGCACGCGTTTTCTGAATGCAAAGGCCTATAGTGCGCTGCATTTTCAGGGTCCGGGTACCGACCTGACGGTCGGTCTCGCCGATGGCCATGAATGGCATGGTGGCGCATCGACGGCAAAGAATGGCGTTACCTGCAATCCGAATATCCCGACCGAAGAAGTCTTTACCACGCCCCATGCGTTGCGCGTTGAAGGCCATGTATCGAGCACCAAGCCATTGTCGCATCAGGGAACATTGATCGACAATATTTCGGTGCGCTTTGAAGGCGGCCGCATTGTCGAGGCCAAGGCAAGCCGTGGCGAAGAAGTGCTCAACAAGGTGCTGGATACCGATGAAGGCGCACGTCGCCTGGGCGAAGTGGCGCTTGTTCCGCATTCCTCACCGATCTCGCAGAGCGGGCTGTTGTTCTATAACACGCTGTTTGATGAAAATGCTGCGAGCCATATCGCGCTCGGCCAGTGCTATTCGAAATGTTTTGTTGATGGCGCAAAGCTGACGCCAGAACAGATCAAAGCGCAGGGCGGCAATTCGAGCCTCATTCACATCGACTGGATGATCGGATCTGACAAGATTGACGTTGATGGCGTCAATGCAGATGGCAGCCGCGAGCCTGTGATGCGTGGCGGCGAATGGGCTAATTAACTGTTGCAAATGAAAAGCCCGGCTTAGAGCCGGGCTTTTTATAGGTCTTTAGAGCACTAAAATCAGTTTTTTTCCTGAACATGGGCTTCCAGGAACCACAGCGCCTTGTCGAGACTGCGCGATGCAGCAGTGAAAATGTCTGCGGTCGTGTCATCACCTGCTTCATCAGCATCTTTAATCGACTGGCGCACAAGATTGGCGACATCGCCATAACGCTCGATCAGTGCGTTCAGGTGGTCGTGCACAGCGTAAATATCGGTCGGATAGGCTTTAAGCTTGGAGTCTTTTGCGACAACCTGCGTCGTGCCATAGGCGGTGCCGCCAAGCTGCACGGCGCGTTCTGCAATTGTGTCCACATGACCGTCAAGATCGGAACGGAACGTGTCGAGCAATTCATGCACGGCGATAAACTGAGGCCCCTTGAGGTTCCAGTGCGCCTGCTTGGTGATGAGGGCAAGATCGATGGTCGCAGCCAGATTTTCATTCAGCAGCGCAATCATCGTGGTCTTTGTATTGGAGGGAAGATCGTTGCGGGTTGCATGCATCGACTTCTTGGACATTTTATCCTCATATCCTTTGCACGATCCGGCTTTTTCCAACGTTGAGAAACCGCTGTTGAAAAACAGATTTGTTTTCTGAAACCGGTCCCGCCAGATCTCAATGAAAGGCCGGTTCAGGGATACGAAATTGAAAATTGCCCCGCATCCTCAATTTTAACGCCGTGCATGGCGTTTTGTTCCGAAAATATGTAGTAATTTTCGCAAGATTCATGTGTTTTGCTTGTCGCAAGCCGATTTCTGATTTACCCGATGGCTCATGAAGATACTTGCCCTTGATACCGCCTCTTCCTGGTGTGCTGCCGCAGTCTATGATTCGCGCACGGATAGGGTTCTTGCCAAAATAAGCGAGAATATCGGAAAAGGTCATGCCGAAGTTTTGATGGACTATATCGGGCGCGTGATGGAGCAATCCGGTATTGCCATGACTGAACTTGATCGCGTGGCGGTCAATGTCGGTCCCGGATCATTTACCGGCGTGCGCATTGGTGTGTCTGCGGCACGCGGTTTTGCACTGGCTCTTGGCCGTCCGGCTATGGGCATCAGCGCCTTTGATGCGCTTGCCGCTGAAGTAGCGCTCAGCCAGCCGGGACAGCCGGTTCTGGTGCTGCTTGAAGCGCATCGCGGTGAAATCTACGCGCAGGCCTTTGGTGGTGATGCGGTGGCCACAACCGGGCCAATGGTGCTCGCGCGTGACGAAGCGCTGACGCTTATTCAGCAACAGCCGTCTGAAACGGTTCTGGCTGGCTCGGCTGCTGCTGCGCTCAATGAAATTCTGGCTGGCACATTCAGTGTCGTGCGCCCTGAGCCAACGGGTCAAATCGGCACGTATGCAAAGCTTGCAGCCATCGGCGCGCCGGGTGAAGCACCAAAGCCGCTCTATATGCGCGGACCGGATGTGAAGCCACAAACCGGATTTGCCTTGCCGCGCAGGGCGGACGGGGATGCGCGGTGATGGGACTTTCGTTTCTGCGCTTCGGTAGCAAACCCGTTTCGGTGGAAAAGCTTGATGTTCATGACAGCGGCGAAATTCAAAGAGTTCATGCGCTTTCCTTCCATCACGCATGGAGTTCGGACGATTTCCGTTCGCTGATCGCGCAGGATAGCGTTTTTGGCTTTGTGGCGCGGCCCGAAGGCAAGCCGGGCAAGGCGTGTGGCTTTGTGCTGGCGCGGCTCGTTGCCGGTGAGGCGGAAATTCTCACCATTGCGGTTTCCAATGCGGTGCGCAAGCAGGGCATCGGCCATGCGTTGATGGATGCCGTGCTGCGCTATCTCTATCAGGAGCGCGCCGAGACGCTGTTTCTGGAAGTCGATGAAAACAATGTCGCAGCACTGGCTCTTTATCGCCGCATGGGGTTCAACAAGGTCGGTGATCGCCCTGCCTATTATGAAACGGCCAATGGCCGTTCTTCGGCTTTCATTCTGCGCCGCGATCTGGTGAGGCCGCAATGATCGGTGCCATCCGCATTATTCTGGTTGTTGCAGCCATGGTGGCGCTCAGCCTGTCGCTCATTCCGGTGCAATATGTGTTTTTGAAACTCAAAAACACATGGAAGCGACGGCTTCCGAATTTCTTCCATCGTATCATTGCGCGCCTGCTCGGTTTCCGCATTACAATCGTCGGCGAGATGCCGGAAGGCCGACCGTTGCTGCTGGTTGCCAATCACGCATCGTGGAGCGATATTGTCGTGCTTTCGGCTGCGGGGCAGGTGTCTTTCATTGCCAAATCACAAGTCAGAAGCTGGCCGGTGTTTGGCTTCTTTGCCGTGTTGCAGCGCACGGTGTTTGTGGAGCGTGAACGGCGCGGCAAGACCGGCGAACAAACCTCTGACATTGCAAAACGTCTGGCTGATGGTGACGCCATGGTGCTGTTTCCCGAAGGAACGACATCGGATGGCAATCGTGTGCTGCCGTTTAAGACCGCTTTGTTTGGTGCAGCCCATGCCGCAATCCGGGAAGCAGGCGTGCCGGAAGTCATCGTGCAGCCGGTCGCGATTGCCTATACCGGCGTGCATGGCATGGCGATGGGCCGATACCATCGCCCGATTGCTTCATGGCCGGGCGATGTTCAGCTGATGCCGCATCTCAAAGGCATTCTGCGCGAAGGTGCCATTGATGTTGAAATACGTTTTGGCGAGCCGATTGTGGTCACCGCCGAAACGGACCGCAAGGCGCTGGCGCGCACCATGGAGAACCGGGTGAGGGCGTTGTTGCAGACCTCGCTGCTCGGGCGCGAAATCGCGGAAGATTAAAGCATTTCCAGCAAAAGTGCGGAGCGATTTTGCGTGGGATAATGCGATAAAAACAAAGAGATTTAGCATTCCCTATGATTCATTCTAAATAGGAAATGCTCTGAGAGTGTTAGTTTGTCGCCTTCCAAAGCAGCGATAAAGACGCTAGATAGCCGCGCATGAGCGAAAATATGACCGATATCAAGACAAACCCGAATGGCAGCAACACGCGTAAGGTTTTTGTAAAAACCTATGGCTGCCAGATGAATGTCTACGACAGCCAGCGCATGGCCGACAGCCTTGCCGCTGAGGGCTATGTTGCGACTGACACGCCCGATGATGCCGATCTGGTTTTGCTCAACACCTGCCATATTCGTGAAAAGGCATCGGAAAAGCTTTATTCTGCGCTGGGTCGGCTGCGCAAGATGAAGGATGCACGCGGACCAAATGGCAAGGAACTGACAATCGGCGTTGCCGGTTGTGTGGCGCAGGCCGAGGGGCAGGAAATTCTGCGCCGTGCGCCCAATGTCGATCTGGTGATCGGACCGCAGACCTATCACCGCCTGCCGGATGCGCTTGCGCGTGTGCGTGGCGGCGAAAAGGTCGTCGAAACCGAATATGCGATCGAAGACAAATTCGAGCACCTGCCAGCACCCAAGCGCGAAGAAACCCGCAAGCGCGGCGTTTCAGCCTTTCTTACGGTGCAGGAAGGTTGTGACAAGTTTTGCACGTTCTGTGTGGTGCCTTATACGCGCGGTTCGGAAGTCTCGCGCAGCGTTGCGCAGATTGTGGCCGAGGCCGAGCGTCTTGCTGACAGCGGCGTGCGCGAACTGACCCTTCTGGGTCAGAATGTGAATGCGTGGCATGGCAAAGGCGATGATGGCCGCGAATGGGGGCTTGGCGAGTTGCTGTTCCGCCTTGCACGCATTCCCGGTGTGGCACGTCTGCGGTATACGACCAGCCATCCGCGCGATATGGATGATACACTGATCGCAGCGCATCGTGATTTGCGCCAGCTGATGCCTTATTTGCATCTGCCTGTTCAGGCGGGTTCGGATCGTATTCTCAAGGCGATGAACCGTCGCCACAAGGCCGATGAATATATCCGTCTGGTTGAGCGTATCCGTGAAGTGCGCCCCGATATGGCGCTTTCGGGTGATTTTATCGTTGGCTTCCCCGGCGAAACCGATCAGGATTTTGAAGATACGATGCGGCTGGTGCGTGAAGTGCATTATGCGCAGGCCTATTCATTCAAATATTCGCCGCGTCCGGGCACGCCGGGTGCCGATCTTCCCGATCATGTTGAAGAAGCGGTCAAGGATGAGCGCCTTCAACGGCTTCAGGCATTGCTCAACGAACAGCAATATGCGTTTCAGGATTCTCTGGTCGGTCGCGAAATGGATGTGCTTCTGGAAAAGCCGGGCCGCTTCGAGCGCCAGATGGTTGGCCGTTCGCCTTGGCTTCTGCCAGCAATCATCGATGACAATGACGATCAGGTCGGTGAAATCATCCGCGTAAAAATTACGGGGACTGGTACCAATAGTCTTATTGCGCAAAAGCGCGTCTAAGCGCATGATGTTGTTCAGGCAGTAGTCGCGGTGCGTAGCCTTTGACCGAACGTCCTGCCAAGACTGCGATTGCAATGCGTGAACCTTTGGGAGATGCGTTTGAGCGCTACGGAAAAACTTAAGCCTGCCAAGCCAACCATCCATAGGCAAACAAACACAATTTCAAGCCCGGCTGCCAGTTCTGCGCCAAGTTCTGCAACTGGCGCCGCATCCGGGGCCTCCGATATGGCCCATATCGTCCTTACATTCGACAATAACCGTCTTGCCAGTGCGCTTTACGGCCAGTTCGATGAGAATCTGGCACGGATTGAGCAGAAGCTCGGCGTTGATGTGCGTTCAAAGGGCAATCAGCTCTCCATTCGCGGAGAACCCACCGCCACCGAACAGGCACGGCGTGCGCTGGATAATCTCTACGAAACCTTGCAGAAGGGCCATGAACTTGGGCCATCCGATGTGGATGGCGCGTTGCGCATGGCCATTGCTGCCGATGATCAGCTGATACTGCCCACCCTTGAGAATAAGGGTAAGCTTTCATCAGCTCAGATTTCGACGCGCAAGAAAACAATCTTTGCACGCACGCCGGTTCAGGACGCTTATATGCGTGCGCTTGAACGCTCGGAACTGGTTTTTGGCGTTGGTCCCGCGGGTACAGGTAAAACCTATCTCGCAGTTGCTCATGCAGCCATGCTGCTGGAGCGCGGCCTTGTCGAGCGCATCATTCTGTCTCGTCCGGCTGTTGAAGCAGGCGAACGTCTCGGCTTTCTGCCGGGCGACATGAAGGAAAAGGTCGATCCTTACCTTCGTCCGCTTTATGATGCACTTTACGACATGATGCCTGCGGAAAAGGTCGAACGCGCCATTACCGCTGGCGTGATCGAAATTGCACCGCTTGCCTTCATGCGTGGTCGCACATTGGCGCATTCCGCTGTCATTCTTGACGAAGCACAGAATACGACCTCCATGCAGATGAAGATGTTCCTGACCCGTCTTGGCGAAGGTTCGCGCATGATGGTCAATGGCGATCCAAGCCAGATCGATCTTCCGCCCGGTCAGAAATCCGGTCTTGTCGAGGCGCTGCGCGTTCTTGAGGGCGTGGATTCGGTGGTCAAGGTGCGCTTTACCGAGAAGGATGTGGTTCGCCATCCACTGGTGGCCGCCATTGTTGGCGCTTACGACGATGATGCGAAAAAGCATGCCCGGTCAGAATAATTCAAAATTATTCTTGTATTCGCGTAGAATAATGACGATTTAAAAATATTACGTCCGCTTTTTAGCGGACGCTTCTTTTAACAACTGGAAGGATAGAGCGGCTGTTTCATCGCAAGCCGCGGCAGAAGTGTCAGACAACGCGATCCAAATCGATATCATGATCGAAGCCGGCAACTGGCCGGAAGAAACAGTCCTTGAAGGACTTGTGCAGCGCTCCGTGGAGGCGGCCTGGGATAATCTTGGGCTTCAACCCGCCAAGAGCGAACTCAGTCTGGTTTTTACCGACGATGCTTCCATCCGCAAGATCAATGCCGAGTGGCGCAACAAGGACAAGGCCACCAATGTGCTGTCCTTCCCGGCTTACCCTGTAAAGGCTGGCGAGCAGCCAGGCCCGATGCTTGGCGATATCATCATCGCGCGCGAAACGGTTGAACGCGAGGCTGTTGAGGAGGGAAAGCCGCTCGATAACCATCTCACGCATCTGGTCGTGCATGGGTTTTTGCATCTTTTGGGATATGATCATGAGACGGATGATGAGGCCGAGGAGATGGAACGCCGCGAGCGCGAAATCCTTCATGCTCTTGCCATCCCGGACCCTTATGCTGTATCCGATGTGAACATTGAAACAGATTGATCATGGCTGACCAAAACAACTCATCCACCGCTGGCGATAGCCGAGGCGACACACAGGACACTGAGGGGCAAAGTACGCAGCGCTCGCAATCGAGCGAAAAGCGATCCCTTCTGGCAAATATTTTTCCATTTATGCGTTCGCGGCACTCATCTTCCCTGCGTGAAGATCTCGCCGATGCGCTTTCAAGCACGGAGAGCGAACAGGATTCCGCTTTCTCGCCTGAAGAAAAGGCGATGCTCAACAACATCCTGCGCCTGCGGGAAATCCGTGTCGAAGACGTGATGATCCCGCGTGCTGATGTTGTGGCGATAGAAATTTCCACACCGCTCTGGCAAGCGCTGGAACTGTTTGAAACCTCCGGTCATTCGCGTATGCCGGTTTATGCTGAAACGCTGGATGATCCGCGCGGCATGATCCATATCCGCGATGTTCTCAATTATATCACCAGACAGGCGCGCCAGAACACGCAAAGCGATGCCGGTGAAGCAGGCCCCGCCAAGTTCGATATAGGTCGCATTGATCTTAGCAAAACGATTGGCGAGCTTGATCTCATGCGCAAGGTGCTGTTTGTGCCACCTTCAATGATGGCGAGCGGTTTGATGGCGCGCATGCAGGCAGCGCACATCCAGATGGCACTGGTCATCGACGAATATGGCGGCACTGACGGCCTGGCTTCGCTGGAAGACATCGTTGAAATGGTTGTCGGCGACATCGAAGATGAACATGACGACGAAGAAATCATGATCGCCGAAGAAGCCGATGGCGTGTTTGTCGTTGATGCACGCGCGGACCTTGATGAGCTCACACAGAAGATCGGCCCGTCCTTTGAAGCGGGTGAACACGGGGAGGATGTCGATACGGTCGGTGGCCTTATTTTCTCCGTCCTTGGCCGTATTCCGTTGCGCGGTGAAGTCGTACAGGCGATCCCCGGCTACGAGTTCCATGTGCTTGAGGTCGATCCGCGGCGCGTCAAACGCGTGCGTATTGTACCGCTTTCTGAAGCGGACAATCACAGACATCCATCCACGGTGGGCGCCGATGATGCATCCGGCAACACCACGGAAACATCCAAAGAGGCCTGATGATCGAGAGATTTGCGGGAAGGATCTCTTCATTGAGCGGATGGCGCCGTGCGCTGGTTGCTTTTCTCAGTGGCGCTGTCGCAACGCTGACGCAGCCGCCCTTTGATATTGCCATTGCCGGTTTCGTTGCCTTTCCGCTTCTGGTCTGGCTGATTGACGGTGCTATCCCCGATAAGAACAAAGGCCTGATAAGGCGGTTTTTTCCCGCAGGCTTCATCGGCTGGTGTTTTGGCTTTGGCTATTTCGTGTCGGGCCTGTGGTGGATCGGCACGGCCCTTCTTGTCGATGCAGAGCAATTTGCCTGGGCGGTTCCTTTAGCCGTTCTTGGCCTGCCTGCATTTCTTGCGATTTTCTATGGGTTGGCTGCGATGATCGCGCGCCTGTTCTGGTCGCAGGGCATTGGACGCATCTTCGCGATTGCTGTCGCCTTTGGCTTTGTCGAATGGCTGCGAACCTTTGTTTTCACCGGCTTCCCGTGGAATGCGCTGGGCTATGCGCTCATGCCCACACCGATGATGATGCAATCGGTCGAGATTGTGGGTCTGGTTGGAATGAGTGCGCTTGCGGCCCTTATTTTTTCCGCACCGGCATTGTTGAGCGGCGGGCGTCTGGCCAAAAGCGGCATTGTTCTGGCCGCAACCTTGCTTGCTGCCCATATTGGCTTTGGCGCATGGACGTTATCGCGTGCACCAGCGCCTGATACGGAGCGTACTACGCTTTCAATCCGCGTGGTTCAGCCCTCCATTTCACAGAGCCTGAAATGGGATGATAACGAACGCCGCGCGATTTTTGACAAGTTCATTGCCATGACAAAACAGCTGCCGGCTGAGGGCAAGCCAAGGCCCGATGTCGTTATCTGGCCTGAAACCGCAGTTCCCTATATCCTTTCGCTGACGCCCGATGCGCTTCAACGCATTTCTGAAGTGATTGACGATGATCAGGTGCTGTTGACAGGGGCAGTGAGGGAGGAACGCGTTCCGCGTCGCGAGCCACGCTATTATAATTCCATCCTGACCATCAACAGCCAGGGTACAATCATTGATTATACCGACAAGGTGCATCTGGTGCCTTTCGGCGAATATCTGCCTTTTGAGCGGACGCTGCGCAGTTGGGGCTTGCAGGAAGTGGTGGAATTGCCCGGTGGCTTCACCGCTGCCAAGACGCGCCACGCAATCAATGTCATGGAAGGGCAGACCTTCCTGCCGCTGATCTGCTATGAGGCGATTTTCCCTGATGAACTGTCTTATACGGGCCGCAAGGTGACGGCGATTGTCAATGTTACCAATGACGCATGGTATGGAGACACGCCGGGGCCTTATCAGCATTTCCGGCAGGCACAGGTGCGATCTGTCGAACAGGGGCTGCCGCTTGTTCGTGCGGCCAATAACGGCATTTCGGCTGTGGTGGATTCTTACGGTCGAATCATAGATGAGTTACCGCTTGATGCGGTGGGCGTCATTGATGCCTATCTGCCGGAGGAACGTGTGCCATTTTGGGGCAATGCCCCCGGTGGCAAACAGACTCTTGCAGTTCTGTTAACCCTACTCGCCATATGCGTGTGGTTCAGGCTGCCTTTCAGCAGGCGTTTTCATTGACACGGCAATTTTGTTAAGCTGTTATATTAGCGCGGTGACGGTTAATTGCGCGAACTCGTCTGACTACCTCCCATATTGATTTTTATCCCTGTTCACATGAACAGGCCATGAATGAAAGCTCGCTGTTGCGAGGAGTGACACTGTATGATTGAGAATAAGAAGAAACCCAACCCCATCGATGTGCATGTGGGCAGCCGCATCCGCCTTCGTCGCAATATGCTGGGTCTCAGTCAGGAAAAATTGGGCGAAAGCCTTGGCATTACATTCCAGCAGATCCAGAAATACGAAAAAGGCACCAATCGCGTTGGCGCGAGCCGTCTTCAGGCAATTTCCTCGGTTCTCACGGTCCCTGTTTCCTTCTTTTTTGAAGATGCACCGGGTTCCAATGCCAGCACGCAGCCAGGCTTTGCCGAAGACAATGAAGCGACCTATGTTGTCGATTTCCTCAGCTCAAATGAGGGCGTGCAGCTGACGCGCGCATTTACAAAAATTGCCGATCCGAAAGTGCGCCGCAAGATTATCGATCTGGTGAAGTCACTGGCGGCCGAGAGCGAATAACCCGTCGCCACGCCAAAAAAAGCGTTTGCCGGGCAAATTTTTTCCGGCAACGCGGTGTCGCAACAAGAATATGCATTGACGGTTTAATCCCAACTTCGCTAACACAAACATGTGCCCGGACCCTGTTTATTGTTCCGGGCGCTACTGTGTTTCCATAACGGATCGTCGTCCGTTGGATTTTCAAGAGGGGTTACCCGTGTCGCGCAGTTCTTATCTCTTCACCAGCGAATCGGTGTCCGAAGGTCATCCGGACAAGGTTTGCGATCGTATTTCCGATGAAATCGTAGACATGATCTACAAGGAGGCGCGCCGTTCGGGCGTTGACCCCTGGTCCGTCCGCGTCGCATGTGAAACGCTGGCCACCACCAATCGCGTGGTTATTGCCGGCGAGGTGCGCGTGCCTGAAACGTTCCTGAAGAAGAATAAGGACGGCACAATTGCGCATGACAAGAATGGTCACCCGCTGATCAATCCTTCACGTTTCCGTTCAGCTGCGCGTAAAGCGATCCGCGAAATTGGCTATGAGCAGGACGGCTTTAACTGGCGCACCGTGAAGATTGATGTGCTTTTGCACCCGCAATCGGCCGATATTGCGCAGGGCGTGGACAACGCAGCCGACCGTCAGGGCGAAGAAGGTGCGGGCGATCAGGGCATCATGTTTGGCTATGCCTGCCGCGAGACCCCTGATCTCATGCCGGCGCCGATTTATTATTCGCACAAGATTCTCGAAAAGCTCGCAGAAGCCCGCCACAAGGGCGAAGGCGATCCGGGCAAGCTCGGCCCTGATGCCAAAAGCCAGGTAACCGTGCGTTATGAGAACGGCGAGGCTGCGGAAGTAACCCAGATCGTTCTTTCCACACAGCATCTGGATGCAAGCTGGGATTCCAGCAAGGTTCGCTCCGTTGTCGAACCCTATATTCGCGAGGCGCTTGGCGATCTTCCGATTGCCGCAAACTGCAACTGGTACATCAACCCGACCGGCAAATTCGTCATCGGCGGACCGGATGGCGATGCAGGCCTGACAGGCCGCAAGATCATCGTGGACACCTATGGCGGCGCAGCTCCGCATGGCGGCGGTGCCTTTTCGGGCAAGGACACGACCAAGGTTGATCGTTCCGCAGCTTATGCCGCGCGCTATCTTGCCAAGAATGTCGTTGCTGCCAATCTTGCAGACCGTTGCACGATCCAGCTTTCCTACGCTATCGGCGTCGCACAGCCGCTTTCCGTCTATGTCGATCTGCATGGCACGGGCAAGGTGGAAGAAGCAGCCGTTGAGGACGCCCTGCGCAAGGTTATGGACCTGTCGCCAAGCGGCATCCGCAAACATCTTGATCTTAACAAGCCGATCTATGCCAAGACGTCGTCCTACGGTCACTTTGGCCGCAAGCCGGGTCGTGATGGTTCTTTCTCATGGGAAAAAACCGATCTCACAAAGGCATTGAAGAGCGCTCTTTCAGCGTGACTGTTTTTAAATGAGCGATGAAAATCATCCCGTACGTGCGGCCGGAAATTTTTTCGGCCGCCGTCATGGCAAGCCGCTTCGTCCGCATCAGAACAGTCTGTTTGAGGATCTGCTGCCGCGCCTGAAACTTGACCCCGACACACCTGCACCGCAGGATTTGCGGACATTGTTTGATGCGCCGGTTGAAAATGTGCGTATGGAAATCGGCTTTGGTGGTGGCGAACATCTCCATCATGAGAGCGGCCGTTATCCGCAGTCTGGCTTTATCGGTGTCGAGCCTTTCGTCAACGGTATGGCAAAAATGCTCACAGCGCTTCATGACGCGCCACGCCCGAATCTTCGCCTCTATGATGAAGATGCGACCGATGTGCTGGATTGGCTGCCGGATGCGTCGCTTTCTGGAATTGACCTGTTTTATCCCGATCCATGGCACAAGCGTCGCCATTGGAAGCGGCGCTTTGTCAGTGATGCCAATCTCGATCGTTTCGCACGTCTGCTGAAGCCTGGTGCAAAATTCCGCTTTGCGTCCGATATCGAACATTATGTCAATTGGACGCTTCAGCATTGCCGCAGACATCCGGCTTTTGAGTGGCAGGCACAAGGCCCGGACGACTGGAACAATGCCTATGATGGCTGGCCGGGAACCCGTTATGAAGCCAAGGCATTTCGGGAAGGTCGCCGTGCGGCCTACCTCACTTTCATCCGCCTGTAATCTATCTCAGATGCGGGTCTTGAAAAAATCAGCATCGGCTGGTATATAAGTCTCAAATTCTTGGTCGTTTGAACAAGAGTGGGCCCTCCCGGACCCGCTCTTTTTTGTTACCTGCGGCCCAGTGAAGAAGGTTTATCGAGTGAGCGAACACGAACAGGCAGCTGAGGCCGTAACCGCAGATGAGCGTATCATTCGCGAAACGGGCATCGATGCAAAAATAGCATCCATTGTGGAGCCGGTGATCAATACGCTGGGTTTCCGCCTTGTGCGTGTGCGCCTTTCCGGCCTCAATGGCCAGACATTGCAGATCATGGCCGAGCGGTCTGACGGCACCATGACGGTTGAGGATTGTGAATTGTTGAGCCGCACCGTGGCTCCGGTTCTCGATGTCGAAGATCCGATCAGCGGCAAGTATCATCTTGAAATCTCGTCGCCGGGTATTGATCGTCCGATGGTGCGCAAGTCCGATTTTACCGATTGGGCCGGGCACATCGCAAAGGTCGAAACGTCGATTGTTCATGAGGGCCGCAAAAAATTTCGCGGTCGTATCGTGATCGGCGATGGCGATTCGGTCGTGATCGAAAGCGATCAGATTTCCTATGGCAATGAGCCCGTCGTTCGCATTCCCTTCGATCTGATTGCGGATGCGCGTCTGGTTCTGACCGATGATCTGATCCGTGATGCGTTGCGCAAGGACAAAGCTTTGCGTGAAGGCCGCATTCCCGGTGATGATCTGGGCGATGGTCTGCGCGGCGATACGGAAGAAGCAGGTTCAGCGGAATCTGAAACGGAAAAGAAATAAGTTTCAAAGTGAGTTTCAGGCGTCCGGTACTCGAAGAAGGCCGGATGCGTCACCAAGGAGAGACCTATGGCAGTCAGTGCAAACAGGCTGGAACTTCTGCAGATCGCCGATGCGGTCGCACGTGAGAAGTCAATTGACCGCGAGATCGTTCTTGCGGCCATGGCCGATGCGATCCAGAAGGCAGCGCGCTCGCGTTATGGTCAGGAAAGCAACATTCGCGCCGACATCAATGCAAAGTCCGGTGAGATTAAGCTCCAGCGCCTGCTCGAAGTGGTCGAGACTGTCGAAGACTATTCCACGCAGATTTCGCTGTTCACGGCCCGCGACCGCAACCCGGATGCGCAGGTCGGTGATTTCATCGCTGATCAATTGCCTCCAATGGACTTCGGTCGTATTGCTGCGCAGTCTGCCAAGCAGGTCATCGTGCAGAAGGTCCGCGAAGCCGAGCGTGACCGCCAGTATGATGAATTCAAGGATCGTGTCGGCGAAATCGTCAACGGCACCGTCAAGCGCGTTGAATATGGCAATGTGATTGTCGATCTTGGCCGTGGGGAAGCAATTGTTCGTCGTGACGAGTTGATCCCGCGCGAAGCATTCCGCTATGGCGACCGTATCCGCGCTTATGTCTATGACGTTCGTCGCGAACAGCGCGGTCCGCAAATTTTCCTCTCGCGCACCCATCCATCTTTCATGGCGAAGCTGTTCAACATGGAAGTGCCGGAAATTTATGACGGCATCATTGAGATCAAGTCGGTTGCCCGTGATCCGGGTTCGCGCGCCAAGATCGCCGTTGTTTCGCGTGATGCGTCGATTGATCCGGTCGGTGCCTGCGTTGGTATGCGTGGTTCCCGCGTTCAGGCCGTTGTTGCCGAATTGCAGGGTGAAAAGATCGACATCATTCCATGGTCGCCAGATGCGGCTTCCTTCATCGTCAATGCGCTTCAGCCTGCTGAAGTTGCCAAGGTTGTTCTCGATGAAGATGCGGAACGTATTGAAGTTGTGGTTCCGAATGACCAATTATCATTGGCAATTGGTCGTCGCGGTCAGAATGTGCGCCTTGCGTCGCAGTTGACGGGCTGGGACATTGACATCCTGACCGAAGACGAAGAATCCGAACGTCGCCAGAAGGAATTTGCTGAGCGTTCGAACCTCTTCATGGAAGCCCTCAACGTTGATGAGATGGTTGGTCAGGTTCTGGCTTCGGAAGGCTTTGCCTCTGTTGAGGAAATTGCTTACGTTGAGCCGGGTGAAATCGCTTCCATCGATGGTTTCGATGACGATACGGCTGGTGAAATTCAGGATCGCGCCCGCGAATATCTTGAGCGTATCGAATCCGAACAGGATGAGCGCCGCAAAGAACTGGGCGTTGAAGACGAACTTCGCGAGCTTCCGGGCCTCACCACAGCCATGTTGGTTGCGGTTGGCGAAGATGGCGTGAAGAGCATCGAAGACTTCGCCGGTTATGCGGTTGACGATCTGGTCGGCTGGCGTGAGCGCAAGGAAAACGAGACCGTTATACACAGCGGTATCCTGTCGTCGTTCGATGTGTCGCGCGTTGATGCGGAACAGATGATCCTGACGGCACGTTTGAAGGCTGGCTGGATCACCGAAGATGAGCTGGTCGCGACGGAAGTCGAGGAAGAGCTTGAAGCAGGCGAGGAAGAAGCCGCTTCGTAAAATATTTAGAGCGTTTCCTTGTTCACTCAAAACAGGAAACGCTCTAAATTGAGTTTGATATTGTGATGTGGCTTTACCTCTGCTAGGCCGCTGCCAGTTACGTAAGTTGAATAAAAGGCAGTTCATGGCAAAGTCGGCAGCGCGTGTGGAGCAGGATATGAATGACAGAACCTGTATCGTCACACGCGAAAGCGGTTCTGCGGATGATCTGATCCGTTTTGTGGCCGGTCCTGATGGTTCGGTTGTGCCGGACTTGAAGCGTAACCTGCCGGGCAGGGGGTGCTGGGTCAAGGCGGAACGGCGTCTGGTGGACGAAGCTGTCAAGCGCAAGCTGTTTGCGCGGGCGCTGAAGGAAGGTGTAACGCCGCAGGCGGATCTTGGCGCACTGGTTGACCAGTTGCTGACGAAATCTGCACTGGGCAGTCTGGCGCTGGCCCGCAAGTCGGGTGCTGTGGTATCCGGATCGACAAAAGTGGATCAGGCGATCCGCTCCGGCGCTGCGGCTCTGGTGCTGCACGCGCAGGAAGCCGCCACAGATGGTGTGCGCAAGCTAGATCAGGCGCGACGTGTCGTCGTGCATATGGATGGCCCCGAAATCCCGGCCTTCTCTCTTTTCAAGGGGGAAGAAATGGATTTGGCATTTGGGGGTGGAAATGTGATACATGCAGCCGTGCTCGACACAAAGGCAGCCGCCGGGGTCGTGCAACGATTGCTTTTATTGCATCGCTATCGAGGTGAAAGCCCAGTGAATTGAAACGGCGAATTGAAACGGCAGTCCGACACTGCTGTGGTATAAATTAGTAGAGCGGTTCTCTTGAATTCCGAGAATATAGGATCCGCTCTGGAGCATGAACCGGATTGTCGGCTTGATTGGCCTAACCGGATTATGCGCTGAGGTGGATGACCGGAGCATTATTCAAAATGATCTGATCGCGTGGGATAATGCTCGGGTAAAGCAGCAGAAGCTGCGAAGGAAACGGAAACGTAATGAGCGATAAAACAAACGACGACAAGACGCTGAGCGTCAACTCCAAGAAGACGCTGACCATTAAGCGCCCAGGCGTTGAGCAGAGCACCGTGCGCCAGAATTTCAGCCACGGCCGCACAAAGGCTGTCGTCGTTGAAACGAAAAAGCGCAAGTTCTCACGGCCTGATGAGAAGCCTGAAGCGGAAGCGCCGGCACTCAAGCCTGCAGCGCCTGCGGCTCCAGCACCCGTTGCAGCACCCGCCCCAACACCTGCGGCTCCTGTTGCGCCGGCTCCGGTAGCGGCAACGCCAGCACCGGCGCCTGCGCCAGTAGCTCCGGTTGCAGCAAAACCGGCCGCTCCCGCGCCGCAGCCGCCAAAGCCTGCGGCACCTGCCGCCGCTGCACCGCGCCCGCAGACAGCACAGCATCAGCGTCCGGGCCAGCAGCAGTCTCGCTCTGGTCAGCCACAGCGCTCCGGCCAGCAGCAGCGCCCGCGTCCGTCTGATCGCTCAGGCATGGTGCTCAACACGCTGTCGCGTTCAGAAATGGATGCACGCCGCCGTGCGCTTGAAGGTGCTTTGGTTCGTGATGCGGAAGATCGCGTGCGCGCTGCCGAAGAAGCCAAGCGCCGCGCCGAAGAGGATGCACGTCGTGCCAAGGAACGTGAAGAATCCGCTCGCCGTCAGGCTGAAGAAGAAGCACGTCTGAAGGCGGAAGCGGAAGCCAAGGCACGCGCCGCTGCGGAAGCAGCCAAGCGCGCTCCACAGACAGAAACGCGTTCTCCGGAACGTCGTGATGATCAGCGCGCCGCGCCGCAGGGTGGACGTCCGCAGCATTCCGGTCGCCCACAGCAGGGTGGTCGTCCCGGTCAGGGACAAGGTCAGCGCCCGGCATCGCCGGCGATTGCAGACGTTATTCCAACGGCAAACAAGCCGCTTCCACAGAGCCAGCAGCGCAAGCCCGGTGGCAATGTGGATGACGATGATCGTCGCGGTCCGGCAGGCGCCCGTCGTGGCACCCCTGCCAAGCCGGAAGTGCGTGCACCAAAGGTTGTTAAGGGTGAAGACGACCGCCGCCGCGGCAAGCTGACGATCTCCAGTAATCTGGAAGATGAAGGCCGTTCGCGTTCGCTTTCGGCAATGCGTCGCCGTCAGGAAAAGTTCAAGCGCTCGCAGATGCAGGAAACCCGCGAAAAGATTTCGCGTGAAGTGGTTATTCCTGAAACGATTACGCTTCAGGAACTCGCACAGCGTATGACCGAGCGTTCGGTTGACATTATCAAGTACCTGATGAAGCAGGGCCAGATGATGAAGCCGGGCGATGTGGTCGATGCCGATATGGCGCAGTTGATCGCTGAAGAATTCGGCCACACCGTGAAGCGCGTTGCTGAGTCGGACGTTGAAGAAGGTATCTTCAACGTGGAAGACGATCAGGGTGCAATGGTTTCGCGTCCGCCGGTTGTCACCATCATGGGTCACGTCGATCACGGCAAGACCTCTTTGCTGGATGCGATTCGTCAGGCCAATGTGGTCTCCGGCGAAGCAGGCGGCATTACCCAGCATATTGGTGCCTATCAGGTCGAACAGAACGGTCAGAAAATCACCTTCATCGATACACCGGGCCACGCAGCGTTTACGGCAATGCGTGCACGTGGTGCACAGGCAACCGACATCGCCATTCTGGTGGTCGCAGCTGATGACAGCGTGATGCCGCAGACGATTGAATCGATCAACCATGCCAAGGCGGCTGGTGTGCCGATCATCGTTGCCATCAACAAGATCGACAAGCCGGAAGCCGATGCGCAGAAGGTTCGCACAGCCTTGCTTCAGCACGATGTGTTCGTGGAAACCATGGGCGGTGAAGTGCTCGATGTTGAAGTGTCGGCCAAGAAGAAGCTGAACCTCGACAAGCTGCTTGAAGCTGTTCTGTTGCAGGCCGAAATTCTTGACCTGAAGGCTGATCCGGCCCGTACGGCTGAAGGTGTTGTCATCGAAGCGCAGCTTGATCGCGGTCGTGGTTCTGTTGCAACCGTTCTGGTTCAGAAGGGTACGCTTCGTCCGGGTGATATTATCGCTGCCGGTAATGAATGGGGCCGTGTGCGCGCTCTGGTCAACGACCGTGGTGATCATGTCAAGGAAGCTGGTCCTGCAATGCCGGTGGAAGTTCTCGGTCTTCAGGGCACGCCACAGGCTGGTGACCGCTTCGCGGTTGTTGCCAATGAAGCCAAGGCCCGTGAAATTGCCGAATATCGTCAGCGTCTGGCACGCGATAAGGCCGTGGCACGTCAGTCTGGCCAGCGCGGTTCGCTTGAGCAGATGATGAGCCAGTTGCAGGTGACGGGCACCAAGGAATTCCCGCTTGTCATCAAGGGCGACGTGCAGGGCTCGGTCGAAGCGATTATCTCCGCTCTCGAAAAGCTCGGCACCGACGAAGTGCGTGCGCGCATCGTTCATTCGGGTGCAGGTGGTATCACGGAAAGCGACGTATCGCTGGCCGAGGCCTCCAATGCCGCGATCATCGGCTTCAACGTGCGTGCCAACAAGCAGGCGCGTGATGCAGCCGACCAGCAGGGCACCGAAATTCGCTACTACAACATTATCTACGATCTGATCGAAGATGTGAAAGCAGCGATGTCGGGTCTTCTGTCGCCAGAACGCCGTGAAACCTTCATTGGTAATGCTGAGATTCTCGAAGTCTTCAACATCACCAAGGTCGGTAAGGTTGCCGGTTGCCGTGTGGTGGATGGTAAGGTTGAACGTGGTGCAGGCGTCCGCCTCATTCGTGACAACGTGGTTATCCACGAAGGCAAGCTCAAGACACTCAAGCGCTTCAAGGATGAAGTGTCCGAAGTGCCGATGGGTCAGGAATGCGGTATGGCGTTCGAAAATTACGACGACATCCGTGCAGGCGATACGATCGAAGCGTTCCGCGTCGAACATATTACTCGTACCCTTTAATGCTGTTATGCCGGGCCGCCCCTTTTATGGGCGGTCCGGTTTTTCATAAATCCGTTGCCCGGTTCCGAGGGTCTGACTCCCGTCTGAATTGTGGTAAATTGCGCTTTATAGCGCTTGCCAATTTGTCGTCATGTTATCGGCCGGCCCCGTGGGGCTGGATTGCGATTCATGGTGTTTATCGAGGATATAGCTATGGCCCGTTCTCCAGACCCCAAAGGCTCGGGTGGCCTTTCCCAGCGCCAGCTCCGCGTGGGCGAGCAGGTGCGTCATGCATTGGCGCAGGTTCTTCAGCGCGGAGAAATCCGTGATGATCTGATTGAGCGCACGGTTATTTCGGTGTCGGAAGTCCGTATGTCGCCGGATCTGAAAATTGCGACCTGTTTCATCACGCCGCTCGGCAGCACCGATGTTCAGGCCGTCATCAAGGCATTGGCCGCAAATGCGAAATTCATTCGTGGACGTGTGGCTCCAAGCCTAAATCAGATGAAATATATGCCGGAATTCCGCTTCCGGGCCGATACCAGCTTCGACAATTTTTCCAAGATTGATGCGCTTCTGCGTTCGCCGGAAGTGGCGCGTGATCTGGCACGTGACAATGATGATGACGGTGAAGCAGATGACGCTTCGCGCAATGGAGACGCATAAAGCATGGCAAGACGGGGCAAGAAAAAAGGCCGTCCGGTTTCTGGCTGGGTTATTTTTGACAAGCCAAAGGGCATGGGATCGACAGAGGCGGTCTCGAAGATCAAGTGGCTGTTCAACGCTGAAAAAGCCGGTCATGCAGGCACGCTTGATCCGCTGGCATCCGGCATGCTGCCGATTGCGCTGGGCGAAGCAACCAAGACCGTGCCTTACGTCATGGATGGAACCAAGGTCTATCGTTTCACGGTGAGCTGGGGTGAAGAGCGCTCGACCGACGATCTGGAAGGCGTTGCCACTAAAAATTCAGACAATCGCCCGTCACGTGCAGATGTCGAGGCTTTGTTGCCCAATTATACCGGCGTCATTTCACAGATTCCGCCACAGTTCTCAGCCATCAAGATTGCAGGCGAGCGCGCCTATGATCTGGCGCGTGAAGGCGAAACGGTGGAGATTCCGGCCCGTGAAGTCGAAATTGACCGTCTTGAGATTGTCGAATTCCCGGACGAGAACCGTACCGAATTTGAAGTCGAATGCTCCAAGGGCACCTATGTGCGATCACTCGCACGCGATATGGGGCGCGATCTTGGCTGCTTTGGCCATATTTCGGACCTGCGCCGCATTGAAGTCGCGCCTTTCACCGATGAGGATATGGTAACGCTGGCCGAGCTTGAAGAAGCATGGCCGCCATTGCCGCCCAAGAAGGAAGAGGGCGAGGCAGAGGCTGAGGTTATCGAGCAGCCAGCGCCGCGCCGCGATTTTTCGGCACTTGATGCGCTGATCATCGATACAGGCGCAGCCCTTGATTGCCTGCCGCAGGTGGCTCTGTCTGATGATCAGGCACAGCGCGTGCGCCTTGGGAACCCGGTCATCATCCGGGGCCGTGATGCGCCACTGGAAGCGGATGAGGCTTGCGTAACATCACATGGCAAGTTGCTTGCCATTGGCTATATTGAGCATGGTCAGTTCAAGCCCAAGCGTGTGTTCACCGCAGCATAACCGAACCAGTGGTTTCTATAGAGTTTCAGCGCGCCGTGACCCCGATGGTTTCACGGCGCGCTTTGTTTTCAGGCGGCTTGAAACTGATCAAAGGCGCGAATGGCGTCGGCGGCATACATAAGGGCCGGGCCACCGCCCATATAGACGCACATCGCCATAACCTCGGCCACTTCCTGCCGGGTTGCGCCAAGATTGTGAAGCGCCTTTGCGTGAAAGCCGATGCAACCATCGCAACGCTGCGTCACACCGATTGCAAGCGCAATCAGTTCTTTCGTTTTCTGATCCAGTTCACCGGATGCGCCCGCACTTTTTGCAAGCGCATGGAACGCCTGCATGGTTTCGGGCACCATTTTGCGCAGCTCGCCGCTATATTGCGATATGTCCTTGGTGATGTCCTGATAGTTCTTGGTCACGGTTTTGCCCTTTTGTCTTGCGTTTCAATTCATATTTTTATAATATCACAAAAATATAAATCGTAAAGAGGCAACAGTGTCCATCAATCAAGAAATGCCGGCTCGGGCAGATATCGTGTCCAATTTTCTAAAAGGACTGGCCAATCCGCATCGGCTTCTCATTCTGTGCGAGCTGGTGAATGGCGAAAAAAGCGTGACCGATCTCATCAACGCAACAGGCATTGCACAGACGTCAATGTCCCAGCATCTTAACAAGCTCAAGGAGGAAGGCATTCTCAGCTATCGCCGGGAACACAGATTGCTTTTCTACAAGATTGAACATCCGGCTGTGATGGAAGTCATGGCTGTGCTTTATGCCCATTTTTGCCCAAAAGACCCATTATGATGAATTGGCCAATAGGTTTCGCCGTTGCAGACGTTAGATGACTGACCTCTTTCAATTCGAGCGGATTTGCTTTATAGGCACAGCGAGCAATGGGATATGCCTGCTGCTTTCATGGCCCGCGCTGGACGACATCCCGGCCTGGGCGTCTGTTTTTCCTCTCATCAAGAAAGGGTGTACGATGTCGATTACTGCTGAGCGCAAACAAGCACTTATCAAGGAATACGCCACCAAGGAAGGCGATACCGGTTCTCCTGAAGTACAGGTTGCCGTTCTTTCCGAGCGTATTGCCAACCTCACCGAACACTTCAAGGGCCACAAGAATGACAATCATTCGCGTCGCGGCCTTCTGAAGCTGGTTTCGCAGCGTCGCCGTCTTCTTGACTATGTCAAGGGCATCGACCAGTCGCGTTATCAGGCGCTGATTACCCGTCTGGGCCTGCGCCGCTAACGGTAAATCGGGCGACGTCTCAAAACGTCGCCCGTTTGTTTTACGAGCGCATCTTGCAAGATGCGCGCAGACTTACCGACTGTATTCCAAGGACGAGCGGATAGCCGCTATCCTGAAAGAGAATGCGTTTAAAGGGCAAAAGCCCATCTGGCATGAGACGGTGCACCGGGTGCATTCCGTCATGCCAACCGAGCCATAAGGCTCATGACCTGGACCAGTCATGGGGCAGGATTGCAGGTGGTTCGTGCAAGAGAATATTCCGGGTTGAATATTCTGGTCATAACGAACTTCCCGTTGTCTTGCCCGTGGCGTGTCCGCCAACCCGGATGATGTCCCAGCGCTTTTGCGCGGCGTCTCCATATAAGGACGAGATATGTTCAATACACATAAAGTAGAAATCGAATGGGGCGGTCGTCCGCTTACACTCGAAACCGGTAAGATCGCCCGTCAGGCTGACGGTGCCGTTCTTGCAACCTACGGCGAAACCGTTGTTCTGGCGACTGTCGTTTCTGCCAAGGAACCAAAGCCGGGTCAGGATTTCTTCCCGCTGACCGTAAACTATCAGGAAAAGACCTACGCAGCTGGCAAGATTCCTGGTGGATATTTCAAGCGTGAAGGCCGTCCAAGCGAAAACGAAACGCTTGTTTCGCGTCTGATTGACCGTCCGATCCGCCCACTGTTCGTTGATGGCTACAAGAACGATACACAGGTTGTTCTCACCGTCATTCAGCATGACCTTGAAAACAATCCGGACATTCTGTCGATGGTTGCAGCATCGGCTGCACTGACCCTTTCCGGCGTTCCTTTCATGGGCCCGATCGGTGGCGCGCGCGTCGGTTACATCAACGGCGAATATGTGCTGAACCCGAATATCGACGAAATGCCGGAATCGAAGCTTGATCTGGTTGTTGCCGGTACTGCTGATGCCGTTCTGATGGTGGAATCGGAAGCACAGGAACTCTCCGAAGATGTCATGCTCGGCGCTGTTGTTTTCGGACAGCAGGGCTTCCGTCCCGTCATCGATGCGATCATCAAGCTTGCTGAAGTTGCAGCCAAAGAACCACGTGACTTCCAGCCGGAAGACCTGTCGGACCTTGAAGCCAAGATGCTCGCAGTTGTTGAAAACGATCTGCGCGATGCTTACAAGATCACCGAAAAGCAGGCGCGTTATCTGGCTGTTGACGCTGCCAAGGCCAAGGCGAAAGATCACTTCTTCCCCGAAGGCGTTGAAGAACCGGAATTCTCGACTGAACAATTCGCTACTGTTTTCAAGCATCTTCAGGCGAAGATCGTTCGCTGGAACATTCTGGATACCGGCAGCCGTATTGATGGTCGTGATCTTTCGACCGTTCGTTCGATTGTTTCGGAAGTTGGCCTTCTGCCACGCACCCACGGCTCGGCGCTGTTCACCCGCGGTGAAACACAGGCCATCGTTGTTGCCACGCTTGGCACCGGCGAAGATGAGCAGATGATTGACGCACTGACGGGGACCTACAAGGAATCCTTCATGCTGCATTACAACTTCCCGCCATATTCGGTCGGTGAAACAGGCCGTATGGGTTCGCCAGGCCGTCGTGAAATCGGTCATGGCAAGCTCGCATGGCGCGCAATCCACCCAATGCTGCCAGCTGCTGAACAGTTCCCATACACGATCCGCGCTGTTTCCGAGATTACCGAATCCAACGGTTCGTCATCGATGGCTACCGTTTGCGGCACCTCGCTGGCGCTGATGGATGCAGGCGTTCCAATCATCCGTCCGGTCGCTGGTATTGCGATGGGCTTGATCAAGGAAGGCGAACGCTTCGCTGTTCTCTCCGATATTCTCGGTGATGAAGATCACCTCGGCGACATGGATTTCAAGGTTGCCGGTACGGAAAACGGCATCACTGCTCTTCAGATGGACATCAAGATCGACGGTATCACCGAAGAGATCATGAAGGTTGCTCTGGAACAGGCAAAGGGCGGTCGCGTTCACATTCTGGGTGAAATGAGCAAGGCTCTTTCCACCTCGCGTGAAGAACTCGGTGAGTTTGCTCCGCGCATCGAAGTGATGAACATTCCAACCGACAAGATCCGTGATGTTATCGGCTCGGGCGGCAAGGTCATTCGCGAAATCGTCGAAAAGACAGGCGCGAAGATCAACATCGAAGACGATGGTACGGTCAAGATTGCTTCGTCCAACGGCAAGGAAATCGAAGCCGCCAAGAAGTGGATTCATTCGATTGTTGCAGAACCGGAAGTCGGCGAAATCTACGAAGGTACGGTGGTTAAGGCCGCTGACTTCGGCGCTTTCGTGAACTTCTTCGGTCCACGCGATGGTCTGGTTCACATTTCGCAGCTGGCTGCTGACCGCGTTGCCAAGACCACGGATGTGGTCAAGGAAGGCCAGAAAGTCTGGGTCAAGCTCATGGGCTTTGACGAGCGTGGCAAGGTTCGCCTGTCGATGAAGGTTGTCGATCAGGAAACCGGCAAGGAAATCGTTGCTGAAAAGAAGTCAGAAGCCGACGCTGAATAAGCGCTGCAGTCTGCAATCAATTGAGAAAGAGCGCGTCCCAGGGCATTTGGGGCGCGCTTTTTTGTTGCGCGCAGAACAATTGAACGGCATGGGTGAAGCATGATGACACCAGCACAAAAAACACTGTTTCTGCCGTTCGAGCAGGATATTCTGGATATTCCTGAAGAGGGCCAGTCCTTCCTCGCCTGTGGAATTTCTGCGGACCGGTCGCTTGAGGACGAATGGAAGCAGGCGCTGACCTGCCTGCAACCATGGCGCCCGGATTTTCTGGCGCTGAAAAAGGAAGGCTTTCAGGTTGAGCCGAGGTTGCCCGACAGTGCGCGTTTTTCCGGCGGGCTACTTCTGCTCGGAAAACATCGCGGGCGCAATGAGGCGTGGTTTGCGGAGCTTTTGACGCGTGTTGAGCCGGGTGGCTGGATCGTTGTCTGTGGCGACAAGAAACTGGGCGTTGACAGTTTCCGCAAATGGGTCGGCAATATTGCGCAAATCAGCGACCGCCTGTCCAAGAACCATGCCGTGGCATTCTGGTTGCAGCGTCCGGCCGATCTCGATGATGACTTCATCCATGCGTTGAAACCGCTGGCAGCTGATATTGACGAAGTGTTCCGCACCGAACCCGGCATGTTCTCACATGGCGCCATCGACAAGGGTTCAGCGCTGCTCGTTCCCCATATGGAAAAGATCGTGTTCGGCCATGTTGCGGATTTGGGTGCTGGCTGGGGCTATCTTGCAGCACAAAGCTTGAAACATGTTGATCGCCTCAAGAGCATCGATCTCTTCGAGGCTGATTACGAGGCACTGGAAGCCGCTCGCGGCAATCTGCAGCGTCTCAGTCCGTCTGTGCCGATTGCGTTCAACTGGTTTGACGTGACGAGTGAAAAGCTGACGGGCATTTATGACACCGTCATCATGAACCCGCCCTTTCACGAAGGACGGGCGACCGACATGTCGCTTGGTCAGACGTTTATTGCTGCGGCTGCCTCACGGCTCAAGGTTGGCGGACGCTTGCTGATGGTTGCAAACCGCCAGTTGCCCTATGAGGCGACACTCAAGAGCGTGTTCAAGAATGTGAGTGTGCTTGAAGAGGCAAATGGCTTCAAAATCTTTGATGCAAAAAAGTAATTAAAAAAGCCACCCTCGCAGGTGGCTTTTTTGTTGGTGAAAACAAAGCTTATTCGCCGCGTTCGGCATCTGAGCTTTTGAGTTCTTCCAGGGTGGGCATCGAAACGATGTTATAGCCCGAATCCACATAATGGATTTCGCCGGTCACACCGCTCGAAAGATCCGACAGCAGATAAACAGCCGATTTGCCGACGTCGTCGATATCGACGGTGCGACGCAGTGGCGAATTGCGGCGCTGATAGCTGAAGATTGCGCGTGCATCGCCAATGCCGGCACCAGCCAGCGTGCGCACAGGACCGGCTGAGATCGCGTTCACACGAATGCCCTGCGGGCCGTAATCGGCAGCCAGATAACGAACCATCGCTTCAAGGGCTGCTTTTGCGACGCCCATGACGTTGTAGTTCGGGATCGTGCGAGTCGAACCGCCATAGGTCAGCGTCAGGATCGAGCCGCCGTCCTTCATGAGCTTTTCTGCACGCTGTGCCATTTCGGTGAAGGAGTAGGCGGAAATCACCATGGTGCGACTGAAATTATCACGTGTGGTGACGTCTGCGTAACGTCCCTTCAGCTCCGTTTTATCCGAGAAGCCGATGGCATGAACGATGAAATCGAGCTTACCCCATTTCTTCTCGATTTCAGCAAAAACAGCGTCAACTGAAGCGATATCTTCAACATCACAAGGCAGAACCATATCCGAACCGACTTGTTCGGCCAGCGGCTTTACGCGTTTACCGAGCGCATCACCCTGATAGGTGAATGCCAGTTCGGCGCCCTGTGCTGCAAGCTGCCTAGAAATTCCCCATGCGAGTGAATGATTATTCGCGACCCCCATAATGAGGCCGCGTTTACCTTGCATCAAGCCTTCCATATTTTCCCTCTCTCTCAGCTCTCGTAACGCTGGAAAACCAGCGTCGCATTGGTGCCGCCAAACCCGAAGGAGTTGGAAAGCACGGTGTTGAGCTGAGCATTATCAATACGCTTGCGGACGATAGGCATGTCCGCGAAGGCAGGATCCAGTTCTTCGATGTGAGCGCTTTCGCAGATGAAGTTGTTCTTCATCATCAAAAGCGAGTAAATTGCTTCCTGCACGCCCGTTGCACCCAGCGAATGGCCGGTCAGCGACTTTGTGGCGGCAATGGGTGGGCAGGCATCGCCCGATCCGAAAATCTGGCGAATGGCGTCGATTTCCGGTGCATCGCCAGCAGGTGTCGAAGTGGCGTGCGGATTGATGTAGTCAATCTTGCCCTTGACGGTTGAAAGCGCCATTTTCATGCAGCGAATGGCACCTTCGCCCGAAGGCGCAACCATGTCGTAGCCGTCAGATGTCGCACCATAGCCGACGATTTCGCCGTAAATTTTGGCGCCACGCGCAAGGGCTGTTTCAAGGTCTTCCAGCACGAGAACGCCAGCACCACCTGCAATCACAAAACCATCGCGGTTCTTGTCATAGGCGCGCGAAGCAGTTGACGGCGTGTCATTATATTTTGACGACATGGCACCCATGGCATCAAACAGCACCGAAAGGGTCCAGTCGAGGTCTTCACAGCCACCCGCGAAAACGCGGTCCTGCTTGCCATACTGAATCATTTCATAGGCATTGCCGATGCAATGATTCGATGTCGCACAAGCCGAAGAGATCGAATAATTCACGCCCTTGATCTTGAAGAAGGTCGCGAGCGTTGCCGATGCGGTCGAGCTCATGGCTTTCGGCACGGCAAAAGGGCCAACGCGTTTGGGGCCTTTTTCACGGGTGATGTCGGCACTGTCGACAATCGTGCGTGTCGAAGGACCGCCGGAACCCATGATGATGCCTGTGCGGTCGTTGGAGACTTCCTCTTGCGAAAGTCCGGCATCGGCAATCGCCTGATCCATGGCGATGTGGTTCCAGGCCGTACCACGGCCATGGAAACGCATGGCGCGGCGGTCTACAAGCGCCTCGACATCGATCTTCGGGGTACCGTGTACCTGACAACGGAATCCGAGTTCGGCATATTCTTCAGCACGGGAAATGCCGGATTTGGCCTCACGCAGAGAGGTTGTAACCTCTTCGGTGTTATTTCCAATTGAGGATACAATCCCCATACCCGTTACGACCACACGCCGCATCGCGTTCTCCTTTGCACCTGTTTCGTGTGATCAGCCGGCGAGGCTGATCTCTTAACGATTAGATAGGTGCGATCTTCGCATGTTTTGAGCGCGGCCGTATGAAAACTCGATGTTTTCTACGGTCGCGCCCGTGAATGATGATAAATTTAAGCGCTTTCGCTGTCTTTCGAAAGGCCAACACGCAGGTCGCTTGCCTTATAGATGGTTTCGCCGTCTGCTTTCAGCCAGCCATCGGCTGTGCCCAGAACAAGACGACCGCGCATCACACGCTTGAAGTCAATGCCATATTGCAGAAGCTTGGTGGTCGGGCGAACCATGCCCTTGAACTTCACTTCGCCGGTGGACAGCGCCATACCACGACCGGGTTCACCCAGCCAGCCAAGGAAGAAGCCCGTCAGCTGCCACATGCCGTCGAGGCCAAGACAGCCCGGCATGATTGGGTTGCCCTGAAAATGGCATGGGAAGTACCAGTCATCGGGGCTGACGTCGTATTCGGCACGGATATAGCCCTTGTCGAACTCGCCGCCTGTTTCGGAAATTTCGGTGATGCGGTGCACCATCAGCATTGGCGGCAGGGGGAGCTGTGCATTGCCGGGACCGAACAACTCGCCGCGCGCGCAGCTCAAGAGCTCTTCATACCCGTAGCTCGATTTCTGTTCTGCCATTACGCCTCCCTTGAGGATTATTCTGCTGTGACCATTTCTGCGTCAGAAACGGTCGGGTTGTCGTCTTTCGGGAACACCTCTAACACAGAGTGTTTCCATCAGTAAAATAGTGCCGGTGGCTTTCCAAAAAAAGGCGGGATTGCCATGCCTATTGATACTTAATCCGCAACGGCATATATCAATGTCAGTATGCAATGGGCAACAGCCCGTTTAATGTTTGACGAAATTGCTACAAGCTTGTGACGGATCCAAGGGTGAAAATGCAGAATTATCATGCCAGCCACTCGATGGTTTCAATGGAAGAGCGGCTTCGCGGCGCGGGTTTGCGCCCGACGCGCCAGCGTGTTTCGCTTGCCAATCTGATCTATGCGCAGGGCGACCGCCATCTTTCCGCTGAAGACCTTCATGAAGAAGCAGTCCTCGCAAATGTGCCGGTCTCGCTTGCGACTGTCTACAACACGCTGCACCAGTTCACCGAAGCCGGCATGCTGCGCATTATTGCGGTCGAAGGGTCGAAAACTTATTTCGATACCAATATTTCCGACCACCAGCATTTCTTCCTCGAAGGCGAGAATGTGGTTTTCGATATACCGCACGGTGAGCGTGGACAGCCAACCGTTTCCAACATGCCCGAAGCGCCGCAGGGTATGGAAATCGTCAATGTGGACATTATCGTCCGCCTTCGCCGCAAGACGCGTTAGGCATTTGGTATAATTTTCTAAAAAGGCAGCCTTTTCGGGCTGCTTTTTTGTTGCGCGCTGAAGTCTAAAATGATTCATCCGACCCATCCCTTTCTCAGGCGCATTTGAAAGCGGTCCTCCCAACCGGGCATGAATGCGTCGATAACGATTTGACAGGAGACGTCTATGCGTAAGTTGATCATTGCGGCCACCGCATTCGCCCTTTTCTCAACGGCAAGCGCTTTTGCCGAAAAGATCCGCATCGGCGTGACGCCCGGTCCGCATGCGCAGATCATGGAAAAGGTCAAGGAAGTCGCAGCGACCAAGGGCATGGACATCGATATCCAGGAATTTTCTGACTATGTGATTCCCAACATGGCGCTGGCCGATAAGGCCCTTGAGGCCAATTCCTTCCAGCATCAGCCCTATCTCGACAATCAGGTTGCAGATCGCGGCTTTCCCATTGAGACCGTGGCACAAACGGTCAATTTCCCGATGGGTCTCTATTCGAAAAAGCTGAAAAATATCTCGGAACTGGCGGATGGTGCCACCATTGCCATCCCGAATGATCCGACCAATGGCGGTCGCGCGCTGCTGGTGCTTGCCGATAATGGTCTGATCAAGCTTGATTCTTCGAAAGGCCTGAAGGTTACATCAATCGATGTGACGGAAAACCCGAAGAACCTGAAGTTCGTGGAACTGGATGCAGCGCAACTGCCGCGCTCACTCGAAGATGTGGATGCTGCGGTCATCAACACCAATTATGCCTTGGAAGCAGGCCTCAACCCGGCAGGCGATGCCCTGATCCGCGAAGGTGAAAAGGCGCCTTATGTCAATGTGCTGGTCGTGCGCAGCGAAGACAAGGATGCTGAATGGGTCAAGACGCTCATCAGCAGCTATCACAGCCCGGAAGTGAAGCAGTTTATTGCAGAAACCTTCAAGGGCTCGGTTATTCCAGCCTGGTAAGAACCCATAAAGAATAGGAATGAAAAGCGGGACGAGCAATCGCCCCGCTTCTTTATTATGCCTTGATTTCCATCAGGATATTGGCAAATGGAAGTCCGTTGTCATCCTGCGCACGGCGGCTGATTTCCCGAAAACCAAGCTTTTGATAAAACGCACAAGCGCTTCTATTGTCGGCATAAACCTCAAGTGAGAGTTTGCCTTTCTCTGCCAGAGCATGGTTGATTAAACGGCGCCCGATGCCATGGCCCTGATCGTGCGGATCGACAAACAGTCCGCCGATAAAGCTGTCCAGCAGGCCGATAAAGCCCACAGGCCTGCGCTCAAGGACCGCAACAAAAGTTTCGGACTTTTCCAGATACACGTCTTCGATCAGCTTTCGTTGCTTGCGCAGCAAATCCTGACCCAGAAATGCATGGGCTTCCATCGAAGCGCGATACCAGATGGACGACAAACTTGGTTTGTCCGTCGCTTCATAAGCGCGGATGTCGATAATCCTGTTTTTCATGATGTTTCCAGAGTTTTGATATGCACAAAAATCCCACCCCGCTGGGTGAGGTCCAAATCCGTTAAAACGGCAACAATGAACGTCTGCGCATAAAACTCCTTCTTATCTTTGCTTCGTGAGAATTAATCTCACAAACGGTGTAGCGTCAAGATAGGGGCGATACAGGATCAGTCAAACACCTCATCCGGGTAAACTCCCCAGAGGTCGGATTGTTTGATCCAGCCGCGCGTACCCTGCACGTCCATCCGGCACCATTGCCCGTTGCATTCGCGCACGGTGCCGATCACATTGGGCTCAATTTCTGCTGCGACGCTGGCCGTTTCCACTGGATCACGGCGCATGATGATCATGGAGCCTGCATCGTTTTTGAGCCAGGGTGCTGTCACAGCCGTGCGCTTGCCGGAAAGAAGTGACTGATAGACCCAGCCTTCCGTGCCATCGGCATCGCGGATGCGGCGCCAGTTGTCATATTCCTGAATGATTTCGACAGGCAGGCCGGATTTCATGAACAGCCACGAAACCGCATAATCACGTCCCGGCCCGATGCGCAGATTGACGCGCGCCGGTTTGAGACTGACAAAGCGCGGCACAGGCAGCCCGCTTGCACCAAGTGTGGTGCCGGCGGGGGATGCGGCATTGGCGGCGTGCGTGGTTGGTGCGCCAAGAGATGCGATGACCAAAAGCAATGCGATGCTGCCAAGCACTGCGATGAAAAAGCGTTGCGAAAGTACTCGGTACAATTCTGACCTCTCGCCGTCCTGTCATGTCGATGCAGTTTCAGGACAGGGGGAGGAGCGTCTGAAACCGCTGAATTAATAAATTTCGCGGTTTTCCCGCGTTTGATGCCGTTTTAACGATTCTGTTTTTCTTTGTCTTTGCTGCGCCGCCTTGCTAGAGATGAGCAGCCGAAGCAAAATCACATATTGCACCTTCTTGGTTAAGGAGGTCTCAACGTGTTAAACGGCAAGGCAGGTTTCCTGTGAAATTTGTGCGCCTGCACAGGTGGTATTGCTCAAATAATGGGCTCACAAAAATGGGGTGGAGATGTCGAACAAGAAAAAGCCGCTGGTTGTTCTGACCCGGAAACTGCCTGACCCGGTGGAAACCCGAATGCGGGAATTGTTCGAGGCCCGTTTGAACATAGACGACCATCGCATGTCGCAGCCCGAAATCATCGCAGCGATGAAAGAGGCTGATGTTCTGGTGCCTTGCATCACTGATGTGATTGATGCGGCAGCGATTGAGCAGGCTGGGCCCAATCTCAAACTCATCGCCAATTTCGGCAATGGTGTTGATAATATCGATGTGGCTGCGGCTGCAAAGCGCGGTATTACCGTCACCAACACGCCCAATGTTCTCACCGAAGACACCGCTGATATGACGCTGGCGCTCCTTCTCATGGTGCCGCGCCGTCTGGTTGAAGGGGCCAACGTGCTCAATGAGCGCGATGGCCAGTGGCCGGGCTGGTCGCCGACATGGATGCTCGGCCGCCGCATCTGGGGCAAGCGCCTGGGTATTGTCGGCATGGGCCGCATCGGCACGGCGGTTGCGCGCCGCGCCAAGGCTTTCGGACTTTCGATCCACTATCACAACCGCAAGCGGGTGAGCGCGCAGATCGAAGAAGAGCTGGAAGCCACCTATTGGGACAGCCTTGATCAGATGTTGGCCCGTATGGACATCATCTCGGTCAATTGTCCCTCGACACCGGCAACGTTTCATCTGCTTTCCGCGCGCAGGATCGCGTTGATGCAGCCGACGGCTTATCTGGTGAATACAGCGCGTGGCCAGATTATCGATGAAAATGCGCTGGTCGATCTGATTGAGCAGGGCAAGCTTGCCGGTGCAGGCCTTGATGTTTTCGAACATGAACCTGCGGTCAATCCGCGCCTGCTCTCACTGGCGCAAAAGGGCAAGGTCGTCTTGCTGCCGCATATGGGGTCGGCCACGATTGAGGGCCGTGTTGATATGGGTGACAAGGTGATCATCAATATCAGGGCTTTTGTCGACGGTCATCGTCCGCCGGACCGTGTGCTTCCGAACAGAACCTGACTTTATTTGCTGGCGGTGAGACGATCAGCAGCCGCATCATCAGCGATGAAGGTGAGCACCGATCGTGCATAAAGGCGCGGGTTTTCCGCCGGAACGCTATGGCCCGAATCGGGCAGGATGATCAGTTTCGCACCCGGAATATGATGCGCCATGAATTCCGTATGCTCGCGTGTGATGGCCGTATCGTGATCACCGATCACGATGGCGGTTCGCACATTGATTTTTGCGAGATCATCAATCGAATAATTCGGCTCATTGGCCCAAAGGGCATGAATTTCCTTGTCGATGCTTGCATAATGGCGCAGTTCGGGAATTGGCTTGCCTTGCGCGCGCGCCAGCGCAAAGCCGGTTGAGCCTTCCGGCGTGACATTGGCAGCCTGTGCGAACAGGCTTTTCAATCGTTGAGGATAACGCATGGCAATATCGAGACCAATTATGCCGCCATCGCTCCAGCCAACCAGATCGACTTTGTCAATGTTGAGATAATCGAGCAGCGCCACATAATCATCGGCCATCAAGTCATAGGTGATCGGTTTATTGGTGCGTGTCGAGCGCCCTTGTCCGCGGCTGTCTGCCACAATCACCATATGATCGCGTGCCAGAATCGGCAGTTGCGCATCCCAGACATGCTGGTCGGAAAGACCGCCATGGATCAGCAGGATCGGCGGACCTTTGCCCACGACACGGTAATACATTTCAATGCCGTTGACGCTGGCAAAGCTTGCCGGGGACGCCGTTATGGTCATACGGGAAATTCTTTCAAACGAGACGGCTGAAGGCAAAAAAAGGGCGAGACCGAGAATGAGCCCTGCGATTCTTATTGTCGCTTTTGCCTTCATGGTCGCACACTTACGGCCTGCGGATCAGTGTTGGCAGATCATAAAGATAGGCGATCCGCTTGATGGCATCCTTAAGCGGCTCCAATGTGACGCTCATCGTGTGACCGCTGGCATGGATCAGCATGTCAGGCGCAGCACAAATGGCAACGTGGCCTTTCCAGAAGACGAGATCGCCGCGCTTGAGATTGGAATAATCCGCATCAGGCGCGACAACCTCGCCGAGCGTGTTTTGCTGCATATCCGAATCGCGCAACACTTTGCGACCCGCCACCCACATTGAAAGCTGGACAAGGCCGGAACAATCAATACCAAAGCCGGATGTCCCGCCCCAGAGATAGGGCGTATACATGAGCGTTTCGGCAACCGCAACGAAATCCTCGGCATGGTCGCTCAATGGCTTGAGATGCCGGGCAATCAGCGCTTCGCCGCTCGCAAGCAGCGCATATTCGGTGCCGCGTTTTTCAGAGGAGCCGACGATTCGCACGCGCGAGCCAAGCGACAATGTTCTGGTGTGCGGGAAGCGAAGATCATTGCCAGGATAGACGAATGTGCGCGGCGCGATCACCATATGCGTCGCCTCAGCTTCCGGCTTTTCGAGTGAAGCCGCTGATACGTAGCCGGTATAGCCGTCGCGTTCAGCCTGAACCCAGCACCAGCCATCCTGTTCGTCAAAAACACGAACCCTATCGCCGAAGATAATTTGCGTTTGCGGTCCGCTGTCCGGGCGAGGGTCGGCGCGCAGATCGACCACCGAATCGCAAACCTGCATCACTGTGCCGGACGTAAAACGCCTCGCCTCCACCTGACCGCTCAACCGTTCATCGGCGAGATCGGGACGGTAGGCATTCAAACGATGGTCGAGCATGCTCACAATGGTAACTCCCTGGCATTGGCGATCACCAGATCGCCCAGTCTTTCGACATAAAGCGCGCCAGCGACTGTTCTTTTAACTAGCACATTTCGACGATCTTTTTCATCACGATGCCGGGAGACGAGATTGAGCGTGCCCATCGTGTCGAGCGCACGCGTTATCACCGGCTTGGTGACATTCAGCTTGGCTGCAAGGCCGCGCACCGTATGCGGCGGCGGCTCCAGATAAATGGTCAGAAGAACAGCAACCTGCCGCGTGGTCAGGTCAGGCATTTCATCCTGCACCTGTGCCAGCGAAAGCGTTCTCAGCAATGTCAGTGCCTGCAAAGGCTTCAGTTCAACGGGCATGTCATACCGAATGCTTGGTCATTGTTTCGGACCCGTATCATTCAACGCTGTTTTCTTTTTGCAGGCAAGTCATTTCATCTTTGTTGCGACCGGGCTGCGTATTTCTCTTTGAGAAGCGCATAAAGCGCCCGAATGGCCTGTGCTTCGCCGCCAACAGGCGAAGCAGGCTTTTCGACGGGCACCCAGCCGTAAATATCGAAATGCGCCCAAGCCTTTGCCTTCTCAACAAAGCGGCTCAGGAACAGAGCAGCCGTAACGGAACCGGCAAAACCATCGGTGGTGACATTGTTGAGATCCGCAACGCGCGATGAGAGTTTTTGCGTATAGGGCTGCCACAGCGGCATGCGCCAGAGCGGATCAGCCGTCTCGGTGGCTTTGTCTGCAATGGTCGCAGCCAGCGCATCATCATGTGTGTAGAAAGGCGGCAGATCGGGGCCGAGTGCGACGCGCGCAGCCCCTGTGAGCGTTGCCATGTCGATGATCAGGTCCGGCTCTTCTTCATCGGCCAGTGTCAGCGCATCGGCCAGAACCAGACGGCCTTCCGCATCGGTATTGCCGATTTCCACCGTTAACCCTTTGCGGCTTTGCAGCACATCGCTCGGGCGGAATGCATTGCCTGCAATCGAATTTTCGACCGCCGGGATGAGCACGCGCAGCCGCACGGGGAGCTTGGCATCCATGATCATGGACGCAAGGCCCAGCACATTGGCAGCGCCACCCATGTCTTTCTTCATCAGCAACATGCCGCTTGCAGCCTTAATGTCGAGACCGCCGGTATCAAAGCATACGCCTTTCCCGACCAGCGTGATTTTCGGATCGCTGTCCTTGCCCCATGTGAGATCGATAAGGCGCGGCGCGATGCTGCCTGCGCGACCGACCGCATGGATCATCGGGAAGTTTTGTTTGAGCAGCGCATCACCTTCAATGGTGCTGACTTTCGCGCCATTTCTGGAAGCAAGATCGCGCGTTGCCTGTTCCAGCGCGTCCGGCCCCATATCATTGGTGGGCGTGTTGATGAGGTCACGTGCCAGCGTCACGGCATACGCAATCGATTGCATTTCTGCGGCATCCACACCTTCCGGCACCGCCAGACGGATCATCTTGTCGCTGCCCTTGCGGTAGCGCGTGAAATTATAGCCACCCATCAAGAAGGCGAGGGCAGTCAGCTCGGCGTGATCCGGTTTTCCTTCAATGTGCCAGTCGCCTTCGGGCAGACCACGCGCCAGTTTTCCGGCGAGCAACTGCGACTGTCCGCCCTGTGCAATATCTCCTGTGCCAAACAGCGCCCCGGCAATCGTTCCATCGGTACCGGGAAGCACCAGAACCTGACCGGCCTGGCCGTTAAAATCATTGGCCTTCGCCCAGCTTAGGGCATCCTGCGTCAATCCCGCCTGATCAATGGCATTTTTGCTGATGAACCAGACTGGGCGGCTTTCGGCTGATTTTGCGGCTATGATCTCAACGGTCATGATAATCCTCGGCAATAAAAATTTATAATAACTCCAATAAACAAATAGCCCCCCTGCGTGAACCGGGTGGCTATTCAATTCTGCATGAAGCGATGAAATTCAGCGTTGATCGTAAGTTTGAACCTGCGCTGCACGATAGTCAAAAGCGGAAGCGGGCTTTCCTGCAAAAAGCGCCATACCACTGACGACAGCAATAATCGCCAGCGCACCGATGAGTGTGCATTCGATCATCGCTGCACCCGATCTGTTCTTGAAAAAGCGCGTCATCAAAGCCGGCATGTTACTTACCCTGAGCTGAAGTCTCGTTGGGGCTTCTTTTATTGCCTGCCAATTGTGATGAGTTTAAGAAACAAGGAAAATAAAACGTTAATATCGGTTGGAAACAGCTTCAATCTGGTTTGGGTTAACGGATGGCAAACACAAGGCGATAGGCTTATATGCGTGTAACCACAGTCATTGCCTGAAAGATGATCAATGCCCGAATTGCCAGAGGTCGAAACGGTTCGCCGGGGTCTTGAACCTTTTATGGAAGGTTCAACAATTGCGCGGGTCGAGCAAAACCGGCCCGATTTGCGCTTTCCCTTTCCGGATCATTTTGTTGAACGTCTAACGGGGCGCCATATAGATGCGCTGGGGCGGCGTGCGAAATATCTGACCCTGCATCTTGATGACGGGCTGTCGATCATCTGCCATCTCGGCATGTCCGGCTCGTTTCGGATTGAAGCGGATGATGCGCAAGCCATACCCGGTGACTTTCATCATGAGCGATCCAAAATCGCCAAACATGATCATGTCGTTTTCCATCTCCTGCGCCCGAATGGTGCAGCCGCACGCATCATTTATAATGATCCACGGCGGTTCGGCTTCATGCTTTTTGCAGAAAAAGGCACGTTGGATATGCATCCTCTGCTCAAAGGGCTGGGCGCTGAACCCACCGGCAATCGCCTGTCAGGTGAATTGCTTGGAACCCTCTTTGAAGGCCGCAAAACACCGCTGAAAGCGGCCCTTCTTGATCAGCGTCTGATTGCTGGACTGGGCAATATCTATGTCTGTGAGGTTTTGTGGCGCTCCCGGCTCTCACCCATGCGGTCTGCGGGTTCCATTGCCAATGATAAGCCGGTGCTTGAGTGTCTGGCGGGCGATATTCGCAGCGTGATTGCCGAGGCGATTGCCGCGGGCGGGTCGAGTCTTAAGGATTACATTCAGGCCAATGGCGCGCTCGGTTATTTTCAGCACTCATTCTCTGTCTATGGGCGTGAGGCGCAGCCATGCCGTGCACCGGGCTGTGGTGCTTTGGTGGAGCGTGCCGTACAGGCGGGCCGCTCGACCTTTTTCTGCGCCTCCTGCCAAAGTTGATATTCGGCTGGTCTTGCCAAATGCAAAGCCTCGGTCCACCTTGGCCGCAAAATATAAACCGATCAAGGAGGAGAGGTTTCCCCATGGCTTATGAAACGATCATTGTAGAAACGCGCGGTGGCGTTGGTCTTGTCCGTCTTAATCGGCCACAGGCGCTTAATGCATTAAACAGCACTGTGCTGAAGGAACTCACCGAAGCACTGGCTGCTTTTGACACCGATGGCAGAATCGGCGCGATCGTTCTGACCGGCTCCGAAAAGGCCTTTGCGGCCGGTGCCGACATTAAAGAAATGCAGCCGATCAACTTCGTTGATGCCTATTTGCAGGACATGTTTGCGGAGTGGCGCAAGGTGGATCGCGTGCGCAAGCCAATCATTGCCGCCGTTTCAGGCTATGCGCTGGGCGGGGGCTGTGAACTTGCCATGATGTGTGATTTCATCATCGCCGCCACCAATGCCAAATTCGGCCAGCCGGAAATTACTCTGGGGGTGATGCCGGGCATGGGTGGCTCGCAGCGTCTCACGCGCTTTGTTGGCAAATCGAAGGCGATGGATATGTGTCTGACGGGGCGCATGATGGAGGCCGAAGAGGCCGAACGCTGCGGCCTTGTCTCGCGTCTGGTTGCACCGGAGGAACTCATCGAAGTGGCGCTGAAGGCGGCGGAACGCATAGCTTCCTTCTCACAGCTCTCCGTGCAGATGGTGAAGGAATCGGTCAATCGTTCTTACGAGACCACCCTTGATGAAGGTTTGCGTTTCGAGCGGCGCCTGTTCCACTCGCTCTTTGCGACGGAAGACCAGAAAGAGGGCATGGCCGCTTTTATCGACAAGCGTACGCCATCTTTCAAGAATCGCTGATCGCGTGATTATAAAGACAGAGCTTCCCGTGCCATTTAGCCAGATTGGCGTCTCAGGCGGCCGAAATTTCAGCCAGAAGGCCGCATATCCGGCCTTCTGGCTGGTTTGCAGATCAGAATCCTCGTTGACGCGAAGATAAAGCTGATCTATAAGCCCGGCACGGATCGGTGGCCCTAGGCATTATGGCTGCCCTAGTGGTTTTGTGCCCAACGGTTTGACCAAATGGGCTAGCTGACAGAAAAAGAGAGGCATTTATGGCCAATACTCCTTCGGCCAAGAAGGCAGTGCGCAAGATAGCCGCACGCACCGAAATCAACAAGTCGCGCCGTTCGCGCGTTCGCACTTTCATCCGCAAGGTTGAAGATGCGCTCCTGAGCGGCGACAAGGAAGCAGCATCGGTTGCTTTCAAGGCTGCTGAGCCAGAACTGATGCGCGCCGCTTCCAAGGGCGTCGTTCACAAGAATACAGCTGCTCGTAAGGTTTCGCGCCTTGCCGCACGCGTTAAGGCTCTGAACGCCTAATATTTCCTGAAATTAAAATCAGGTTTTAGAAACCCGGCTCATTGTTAGCCGGGTTTTTCTTTTTGGAATGATTTTAAGGAATGCGCTGTTATGTTTGAGCCGGCACCGCTCTGTATTAATTATGCAATTAATTCGTAAAATTTCGCAGTGTTCCAGAAAGTGACTGGTGCAATTTCCCTTTCTTTTTCAAAAGCTTGTGAGGTATTATCCACACTTATCCACAGGCGTGCCGAAGGACTCGGAAGCGGGTTTGAGTCAAGCAAATTATTAAAAATTATTTTCCTAGGAGAACAGACAGTGGCCGTCTAAAAAATCAGCAATCAAAACACATTGAATCCAAAGGTGTTATTTCTTTGATGCCCGATTCTCCGGTCGCGTTTGCAGGCCATGCAAGCCTTAATTGAAGAAAAAACAGCAATTCTTAGACTTGCTCTTTGCCACAAGGCTTCGTTAAAGTCAGGGCTCAAGAGAGGTGGGCCACGGCTCAGAGTTAGCATTAAAATTTGTTCTATATTGGCGCGGAATGTTCCTCCGCGAATGCTTAGTTCTGTGTCTAAGGTCCTGTTCCTGTTATGTTTGTCTCTTATGGGGGTGCTTACCATTCATTAACCGGAATGCTGTTTTAGGCGCATCTTCGTCAATTGAATGGTTGTCGCAAGACCCGTTCCGGGCAATCAGCTTTGAGCAAGGATTTTGTGAGTCGACGCGTAGCCGAAAAGGAGCGTCCGGGGGGTGGTCCATGGCATGTGTTCGAAGCGTGGACTGTTTGAGTTTGTGTTTGGCCCTTCCCGTGAGGGCTTGAGTTAAAATGTGTACCTGCGAGGCGACCGGATCAAAAGATCAGGCGGACCTATGCGGGAAATAACGACAAGCGCCGCAAAAATGGCGCGTAAGAATGTGAAGGCAGGCGAGATGATGGCAATGATGACTGGTAAGTCGACGGCAACGATGGGTGATGATGCGCATGCGAACCGTATCCATGGATCTTCTGCTAAAGGAAAAGACACAAGCCTCATGGTGAGTGCTGATACTGGCGTCAGCGATGACGTTTTTGATCGTCTGACGGCAAAGCTCAAGGCGCGCGTTGGCAGCGAGATTTACTCAAGCTGGTTTGGCCGCCTGAAACTGGACGATCTCTCCAAAAGCGTTGTCCGCCTGTCCGTTCCGACAGCTTTCCTTCGCTCATGGATCAACAATCATTATTCCGAATTGCTGACGGAACTCTGGCAGGAAGAAAACCCGCAGATTCTGAAAGTTGAAGTGGTCGTGCGCGGCGTGAGCCGTGTGGTTCGTGCGCAAGCACCTGCTGAAACCAGTGAAGCCACCGAAGCAAAGTCGCCGGCTGCAATACGCGAAAAGGTGGTTTTCCCGGTCGGTCAGCCCAGCGCTGACAAGCGCGGCTCCACAGTCGTCGCCGAATCGGCATCAGGCGCGGTTCTCGGCTCTCCCCTCGACCCGCGTTATACGTTTGATTCTTTTATCGATGGTGCTTCCAACCGCGTCGCTCTTGCCGCCGCCCGCACCATTGCAGAAGCAGGCTCAAGTGCCGTGCGCTTCAACCCGCTTTTCATTCATGCATCCGTTGGTCTTGGCAAGACGCATCTTTTGCAGGCCATTGCCGCCGCAGCATTGCAGCGTCAGGAAAAGGCACGTGTTGTTTATCTGACGGCCGAATATTTCATGTGGCGCTTTGCCACCGCCATTCGCGACAACAATGCGCTCTCGTTCAAGGAACAGTTGCGCGATATCGATCTGCTGGTCATTGACGACATGCAATTCCTGCAGGGGAAATCGATCCAGCACGAGTTCTGTCATTTGCTCAACACGCTGCTCGACAGCGCCAAGCAGGTGGTTGTGGCAGCAGATCGCCCACCATCGGAATTGGAATCGCTTGATGTCCGCGTTCGTTCGCGCCTTCAGGGTGGTGTGGCTCTCGAAGTTGCAGCGCCGGATTACGAAATGCGCGTTGAAATGCTGCGTCGCCGCCTGACTGCCGCACAGGTGGAAGATCCAAGCCTCAACATTCAGGATGAAATCCTTACCCATGTTGCCCGCACCGTCACCGGATCGGGCCGTGAGCTGGAAGGCGCTTTCAACCAGCTTCTGTTCCGCCAGTCGTTCGAGCCTAATCTCTCCATCGACCGTGTTGATGAACTGCTGGGCCATCTGACCCGCGTTGGTGAGCCAAAGCGCATCCGCATTGAAGAAATTCAGCGCATTGTTGCACGTCACTACAATGTTTCCAAACAGGATCTGCTGTCGAACCGCCGTACGCGCACCATTGTCAAGCCGCGTCAGGTTGCGATGTATCTTGCCAAGATGCTGACCCCGCGCTCGCTGCCGGAAATCGGTCGCCGTTTTGGCGGACGTGACCATACAACCGTGCTTCATGCCGTGCGCAAGATTGAAGACCTGGTCGGTGCCGATGGCAAGCTTGCGCAGGAACTTGAGCTTCTCAAGCGTCTGATCAACGATCAGGCCGCCTGATCGATAGAAATGAGTTAAAAAGCCTGCGCTGTGTCGATTTGAGACGCGGCGTGGGCTTGCTTTTCGCCTCAAAAATCTGCCACTTTAGCAAACCTTCTGGCGCCACAGGTGCCTTATTGATAGGGGCGTCTGCCCGTTGCGCGGTTGCCCAGTCCTAGAGAGCGAGTGCGTTTCAATATGCGTGTAACCCTGGAACGGTCGAACCTTCTTAAATCCCTCAATCATGTGCATCGCGTTGTCGAACGTCGCAACACGATTCCTATCCTGTCGAACGTGCTTTTACAGGCCGAAGGCGCAAGCCTTGCCCTCAAGGCAACGGACCTTGATCTCGAGGTCAATGAAGCGACCGCTGCCATGGTCGAACAGGCAGGAGCCACCACCGTTCCGGCGCATCTTCTTTATGATATCGTGCGCAAGCTGCCCGATGGTGCGGAAGTTATGCTGTCGACGAACCCAGATGGCGGTTCCATGTCGGTGGTTTCGGGCAAGTCGTCCTTCCGCCTGCAATGCCTGCCACAGTCGGATTTCCCGGAACTGACTTCGGGTTCTTTCACGCATACTTTCCGCATTGATGCGCAGGCCTTAAAGCGCCTGATTGATCGCACGCAGTTTGCGATTTCGACGGAAGAAACCCGTTATTATCTCAACGGCATTTATTTCCATGCCATTGAAAGCGATGGAGCGCTCAAGCTGCGCGCTGTTGCAACCGATGGTCACCGTCTTGCGCGCGCTGAACTGGAAGCCCCTTCGGGTACTGAGGGCATGCCAGGCATCATCATTCCGCGCAAAACGGTTGCGGAACTCCAGAAGCTCGTCGACGCGCCGGATACGGTCGTTTCGGTTGAACTTTCGGATGCAAAGATTCGCTTCACTGTTGGTTCTGTCGTTCTGACCTCCAAGCTGATCGACGGGACATTCCCGGATTACCAGCGGGTGATTCCATCGGGCAATGACAAGAAGCTCACCATCAGCCGTCAGGATTTTGCAGCCTCCGTTGACCGTGTTTCGACCATTTCAAGCGAACGTGGCCGTGCGGTAAAGCTTTCGATTGCCGATGGTCAGTTGACGCTTACCGTCAACAATCCCGATTCGGGCAGTGCGACTGACGAACTGGCTGCCGATTACGATGCTGACCCGATTGAGATTGGTTTCAACTCGAAATATCTGCTCGACATTACAAGCCAGCTTTCAGGCACCGATGCAGTCTTCATGCTGGCCGATGCAGGCTCTCCGACGCTTGTGCGCGATACCGGCGATGAAGATGTGCTTTATGTTTTGATGCCGATGCGCGTCTAGGATCTGTAAACCGACCGTGAGCATGTCTGAATCCAATATAAGCCGCCCGGATCGAGTTTCGGTCCGGCGGCTTAAACTTGTCAGTTTCCGCAATTATGCGGAGCTTGCGCTGCCGCTTGGCCCCGGCCATGTGGTGCTGACCGGCGAAAACGGTTCGGGCAAAACCAATCTGATTGAGGCTTTGTCGTTTCTGTCTCCGGGGAGGGGGCTGCGCCGCGCATCCTATGATGATGTGGCGCGCGCGGGGAGCCATGACGGCTTTGCCATTCATGCAGCACTTGACTGCATGATCTATGGCGACGCTGAAATCGGCACGGGTACGACAGGCGGGGGCGAAGGTGGCCGCAAGGTCCGCATCAATGGCATAGCCGCATCGGGCGATGAGTTGCTTGATTATGCACGCGTGTTGTGGGTTGTGCCGTCCATGGATGGGCTGTTTACCGGTGGCGCCTCGGACCGGCGGCGGTTTCTCGACCGCATGGTGCTGGCCATTGACACGGGCCACGGCAAGCGGGTGCTCGATTATGAAAAGGCCATGCGCGCGCGCAATCGTCTGCTCAGTGATGGCAATGGTGACACGCAATGGCTTGATGCGATTGAAAGCCAGATGGCGGAACTGGGCATTGCCATTGCGGCAGCACGCGCAGAAGGCATGCGGCTGATCGCGGCGATGATTGAGCGTCTGCCGACAGATGGGCCTTTCCCCAAGGCAGATTGCTTTCTCGAAGGATCGCTGGAACAGCGAATCGCTCTGGAAGCAGCTCTTGATCTGGAAGAGGATTTTCGCTGCACGTTGCGCGATGGCCGTGCGCGCGATCGCGCCGCGGGGCGCACACTCGAAGGCCCGCATCGAACCGATCTCATCGTCCAGCATCGGCCCAAATCGATGCCCGCAGCCCTTTGTTCAACGGGTGAGCAGAAAGCACTGCTGATCGGCCTTATTCTGGCACATGCAAGACTAACGGGAGAATTGTCCGGCATGGCACCGATTCTTCTGCTTGATGAGATTGCTGCTCATCTTGATACCGGACGCCGTGCAGCACTGTTCGGCATCCTTGACGATCTTGGCGGGCAGGCATTCATGACTGGCACTGACCGATCGCTTTTTGAGGCGCTGGAAGGCGATGCGCAGTTTTTCAATGTGGCGGCGGGCCAACTGACAAAAATCTGAAAATAGTCGCTGACAGCGCATTTGCGCGGGCTTATGTTGAGCCATTATGAATGCATCATCAAAGCCTTTTTCATCGGAAGAATTGGAGCGCTATGCGCGCCATATCGTGCTGCCGGAAGTTGGCGGGCCGGGTCAGCAGAAGCTGAAAGCCGCCCGTGTTCTGGTTTTGGGGGCCGGCGGCCTTGGTGCGCCTGTGCTGCAATATCTGGCGGCGGCAGGCATTGGCACACTCGGTCTTGTCGATGACGATACGGTTTCGCTGTCAAATCTGCAAAGGCAGGTGATCCACGATACGGACAGTGTCGGGCTGGCGAAGGTGGAGAGTGCAAAGGCATCCATCGCGCGTATCAATCCGCATGTGCATGTTCAAACGCACGCCTTGCGGCTTAATGCCGAAAATGCGCAGGCCCTGATCGGCGATTACGACGTGGTTGTCGATGGTTCTGACAATTTTGCCACGCGGTATGCTTTGGCTGATGCCTGTGCCGTGGCCGAACGCCCGCTGGTCACCGGTGCGATGGGCCGTTTTGATGGCACCGTCACTGTTCTTATGCCTTATAGGCAAGGTGCTGACGGCACACAAAACCCATCCTATCGCGATCTCTTCCCCGATATGCCACCGCCTGGGGCTGTGCCCACATGCGCGCAGGCTGGTATTCTTGGTGTGTTGCCGGGCGTTATCGGCAGTTTGCAGGCGATGGAAGTCATCAAACTGGTAACAGGAATTGGCGAGCCGCTGATCGGTCGGCTTCTGCTTTACAACGCCTTGAATGTGCGCTTCGAAACCATCCGATACAAGGCGCGCAAACCGAAATGACACAGTTTCGCATGATCGCGATTGGCCCCGACTTCGACCGCTGGAACGCCCTTTTGACGCTCGTTCGCGACAGTTTCGCCTATATGGATGGCATCATCGATCCGCCATCATCCGTGCATCTGCTGACGGTTGAAAACCTTAAGATCAAGGCCCGCGATGAACAGGGCTTTGCAGCCTTTCTTGGTGACGAACTGGCTGGATGCGTGTTTATCAAAGAAAAGCATGACCATTTTTATCTCGGCAAACTTGCGGTGGCACCAGCTCTGGAAGGGCAGGGCATTGGTCGCAAGCTGATGGAACAGGCTGATAAGACAGCTGTTGCGCGGGGTAAGCCGGTGATCGAGCTTCAGGTACGCATTGAGCTGATACGCAACCGCGTGGTTTTTGAAAAGCTGGGCTATCGTTTAACCGCTGAGACTGCGCATCCCGGCTATAACCGCACAACATCAATCACGATGCGCAAAGACATTGCGCATCGTAATTAGCCGGTTAATCTTTTAATATTGTGTGGCGCGATCGACCACGTTTTCCAGCGTTCCATCGCGTTCAAAGGCTTCGATCTGCCGGATGATCTGCGGAACGATTGCACTGGCTGATGAACTCGCAGCCGCATGTGGGGTGATTGTGACTTTCGGATGCGTCCACAGCGGGCTATCGGTTGGCAATGGCTCCTGATTGAACACATCAAGCGTGACTGCGGAAAGCAAGCCACGATCAAGCGCTGCCAGAATATCGGCTTCGTTCTGCAAGCCGCCACGACCAGCGTTGATGAGCACAGGCGCGCCCAGCGGTCCGTCGCTTTTCAATTGCGCAAACATGCTCATGGACAGGATGCCCTTGGTGTCGGGCGTCAAAGGCAGAAGGCAGACGAAAATATCGGCAGTCTTGAGAAAGCGCGCAAAGCCTTCCTTGCCGTTGAAGGTCTGAATGCCGTCGATTTCCTGCGGACGGCGGCTCCAGCCCGTTACATTGAAGCCGAGCGTTTTTAGTTTCTCGGCTGCATCGCGGCCCAAAACACCCAGCCCCATGATACCGACGGTGACTTCATGGGCTGCTGGCTGGCGCGGGTCTTCGTGCCAGACATGGTTTTTCTGCTGCTTGCGATAGCTTGCACCAAGCCGGTGATGGTCAAGCACCTGCCAGACGACATATTCTGTCATGCGCATGGTGAGATCATCTGAAATGACACGCACCAGCGGCACATCGGGAATATGGGGATCATGAAAGACATGATCGACGCCAGCACCCAGCGAGAAGATCACTTTGAGATTGGGCAGATTTGTCAGTGAACCGGGCTTCTGCTTCCAGACAAGCGCATATTCGATGCTTGGGTCGTTGTCTGTGCGTTCTGTCACCACACTGCGATCCGGCCCATGCGCCTTGAAACTGTCGATCCAGATCGCTGGATCCCAATTGGTGAGTGCGAGAAGAATGTTTTTATCATTCTTGCCTGTCATTGTTTTACTCCTCCCGAAGTGGTCGTCTCCATGTGGAAGGCTGCCGCCATCAACGCTTTTGTATAGTCGGTTTTGGGATTGGCAAAGACTTCCTGCGAGGTTCCATATTCGACTGCCTTGCCATTGCGCATCACCAGCACATCATTGGCCAGTGCCCGCACCACTTTCAGATCGTGACTGATGAAAAGATAAGCGAGATCATGCTTCTTTTGCAATGCGCGCAAAAGATCGACCACCTGCGCCTGCACGCTCATATCAAGCGCTGAGGTTGGCTCGTCGAGCATCACGAATTTCGGATTGAGCACCATGGCGCGCGCAATGGCGATACGCTGGCGCTGGCCGCCTGAAAATTCATGCGGATAGCGAAAGCGGGTTTCAGGATCAAGGTTCACTTCCTTAAGGGCTGCCACCACACGTTCGTCGCGCGCATCCGCCGAAAGCCTTGGCTCATGCACCAGAAGACCTTCGGCAATGATATCGGCAATAGTCATGCGTGGGCTTAACGAGCCGAACGGGTCCTGAAACACGATCTGCATTTCCCGGCGCAACGGGCGCATATCCTTGAAGCTGAACTGCGCAATGTCGCGCCCCTCGAAGCGGATTTCGCCTTTGGATGAAATCATGCGCGACAGGGCGAGACCCAGTGTTGTTTTGCCTGAACCCGATTCACCCACCACGCCAAGCGTCTGGCCGGCGCGCAGTGTCACGTCGATGCCATCGACGGCTTTCACATGATCGACGGTCTTGCGCAGAAACCCCTTTTTGATCGGGAACCAGACGCGGACATCCTTGCCTTCCATCACCGTTTTGGCAGAAAGATCAGCCAGTGGCGGTTCGCCCTTTGGTTCAGCCGCCAAGAGATGCTTGGTATAGTCGTGCTGCGGATTATCAAAAATTTCGCGCGTTGGACCCGTTTCGACAATCTTGCCCTTGCTCATCACGCAGACACGGTCGGCGATCTTGCGCACGATACCGAGATCATGGGTGATGAAGAGCATCGACATGCCCTGCGATTCTTTAAGGTCCGCAAGAAGCTGCAAAATCTGCGCCTGTACGGTCACATCAAGGGCAGTTGTCGGCTCATCGGCAATCAGCAGCTTCGGCTTGTTGGCGAGCGCCATGGCGATCATAACGCGCTGCCGTTGGCCACCTGAAAGCTGGTGCGGGAAGGAGGCAAGGCGTTTTTCAGGATCGCGAATGCCCACTTCATGCAAAAGCGCCAGCGTGCGCGCGCGCGCCGCCTGATCCCCCATGCCCTGATGCATTTTCAGGATTTCAGCAATCTGCCGCTCGACCGTGTGCAGCGGATTGAGCGAAGTCATCGGCTCCTGAAAGATCATGGTGACATCATTGCCGCGCACGCGCCGCAATTCGGGCTCCTGAGCCTTCATCAGATCCTTGCCGTCAAACAGAATTTCCCCTGATGGGTGACTGGCTGACGGATAAGGCAGAAGTTTCAGGATGGAGAGTGCTGAAACCGACTTACCGGAACCGGATTCACCGACAAGTGCGACTGTTTCCCCCTGTCTTATGTCGAAGGAAACGCGGTCGACGGAAATGCGTTCTTCACCATTCTGGCGGAAGGCGACCGAAAGATCACGCACAGAAAGCAACGGCTTGTTCATGGACCCACTCATTGAAACGCCTTTCGTGGATCGAATGCATCACGGGTGGCTTCACCGATGAAAATGAGCAGCGATAGCATGACCGAGATCACCACAAAGCCGGTAATCCCAAGCCATGGCGCCTGAAGATTGTTCTTGCCCTGTGCGAGCAATTCACCAAGCGAGGCCGAACCCGGCGGCAGACCAAAACCAAGGAAGTCGAGCGACGTCAGTGTTGTGATTGAGCCATTGAGGATGAAGGGCAGGAAGGTGAGTGTTGCGACCATGGCATTTGGCAAAAGATGCCGCCACATGATGGTGGCGTTTTTCACGCCAAGCGCGCGGGCTGCATTCACATATTCAAAGTTTCGCGCGCGCAGGAATTCGGCCCGGACAACGCCGACAAAGGCCACCCATGAAAACAGCAGCATGATGCCCAGCAAGACCCAGAATCCGGGTGGCAAAATCGCGGCAATGATCAAAAGCAGATAAAGAACCGGGATGGACGACCAGATTTCGATCACCCGCTGGAAAATGAGGTCGACCCAGCCACCGAAATAACCCTGCACGGCACCGGCGCTCACGCCAATGATTGCCGAGAAGAAGGTGAGGATGAGACCAAACAGCACCGATATGCGAAAGCCGTAAAGCGCGCGTGCGAACACGTCACGCGCCTGATCGTCGGTGCCAAGCCAGTTGAAATTGCCGATAATGCAATTGGGATCATTGACGCCGAGCGGATAGCGCTGGCAGCGCTGTTCTTGCGTATAAAGCCAGAATGGTTTTGAGGGGGCAGCTTCTGGAATGTCGTTATTGACGGTGTTGTAGGAATAACGCACCGGTGGCCAGAGCGCCCAGCCATTGGCGTTGATCTCTTCCTGTATCACCGGATCGCGATAATCGGTGACGGCATAAAAGCCGCCGAATTTTTCTTCCGGGTAATCGACAAAAACCGGCGCCAGCAGCTCGCCCTTGTAGGAAACAAGGATCGGCTTGTCATTGGCAATGAACTCGGAACAAAGGGCTGCGACCAGCAGAAACAGGAAAATCCACAGCGACCAGTAACCGCGCTTATTGGCCTTGAAATTCTGCCAGCGGCGGCGGTTGAGCGGCGAAAGAAATGGACGTTTAACACGCTTTGCCTGAGGGGTAAGAGTGGTGTCGGTCATCACACATCCCTCCGGTCAAAGTCGATCCGCGGATCGATCCATGTATACATCAGATCGGACAGAAGACCGACGAGCAGGCCGATCAGCGAGAAAATAAACAAGGTGGCAAACACAACCGGATAATCGCGATTGATGATCGACTGGTAGCCAAGCAGCCCCAGCCCGTCGAGCGAGAAGATGGTTTCGATCAGCAATGAGCCGGTAAAGAAGGCAGAAATGAACGCTCCCGGAAAACCGGCAATCACGATCAGCATCGCATTGCGGAACACATGGCGATAAAGCACCTGATTTTCGGTCAGCCCCTTGGCGCGCGCCGTCGTCACATATTGCTTGCGGATTTCTTCCAGAAACGAGTTCTTGGTCAACAGTGTGGTTGTGGCAAAAGCCGAGAGCACCAGGGCTGTAACCGGCAGAACCATGTGCCAGAGATAATCGCCAATCTTGGCCCAAAATGACATTTGCGCAAAATCAGGCGAGGTGAGGCCACGCAGCGGAAACCAGTCTAAGAACGAGCCGCCGGCAAAAAGCACGATCAAGAGGATCGCAAACAGAAAGCTCGGAATGGCATAACCGACAATGATGATCGCGCTGGTCCAGGTGTCAAAGCGCGTCCCTTCCTTGATCGCCTTGCGAATGCCAAGCGGGATCGAGATCAGATAGGACAGGAAGGTGAGCCACAGTCCAAGCGAAATTGAGACAGGCATCTTTTCCTTGATGAGGTCGATCACGCTGATATCGCGGAAATAGCTGCGCCCGAAATCAAAACGCATATAGTTCCACAGCATCTGGCCAAAGCGTTCCAGCGGCGGCTTGTCGAAGCCGAACTGCTTTTCCAGATCGGCAATGAATTGTGGATCCAATCCCTGCGCACCGCGATATTTGGAGCTGGACGAACCGCTGTCCATATTGCTTTGACCAAAATCGCCGCCACCACCGGAAAGGCGATCCAGCGCATCGCCACCCTGACCGGAAAGCTGCGCAATGACGCGCTCAACCGGCCCACCGGGTGCAAACTGAACCACGGCAAAAGATATGGCCATAATGCCGAGGATGGTCGGGATCATCAAAAGCAGGCGGCGTAAAATATAAGCGCCCATCAGCTCTCAATGCTCCGAATGTTCAGTTTGTTGTTACGGCTTGCCAACAGCTTCCACTTTCTTCTGATCAATCCACCACAGCGTCTCAACCGGAAAGCCATAATCGGGCTTTGGCTCCTTGAAACCAAAACGATCCCAATAGGCGACCAGGTGATTCGCGACAGTCCAATTTGGAATCCACTCGAGCCGGATACGCAAGTACCGATCCAGCACCCGGATTGTTGCAACCAGCTCTTCGCGCGTGGAAACATTGCCAACATCATCAATCAGGGCGTCGATCATTGCGTCTGATGTGCCCGGAAGATTATAGCTGCCCGGTGTTTTTGCAGCTTCTGACCCGAACATGGACGCAAGCGATTCTTTGGTGGGCGTTGCACCAAATTGCATGGCGATGCCGACAAGATCGAAATCGAAATCCTGCATGCGCGCCTGATATTGGCTGGAATCCACCAGTCTGAGGCTCGCATCAATGCCAATGGCCCGCATTTTCTGCACGAAGGGATTATAGATGCGGGAGAAACTCTCCGAATTGCTGAGAAGCTCAAGCGAGAGCTTTTCGCCATTCTTGCTATGGAACTGGCCATTCTTGCGCACAAAACCCGCCTCTTCGAGCAGGGCGATGGCGCGTGAAAACTGCTTGCGGTCGCGCCCAGAGCCATCGGAAACCGGCATGAGAGCAGCATCCCCAAAGGCCGCTTCGGGAATTTTGCCACGATAGCGCTCAAGCACTTTCATCTCATCTTGCGTGGGCAATCCGACCGCCTGAAAATCTGAGCCGTTGAAACAGGATTGCGAGCGTTCATAGGTCGAATAGAAGAGGTTTGCATTGGTCCATTCAAAGTCAAAGCACAGATTGATTGCCTCGCGCACCCGCGGATCGCGAAAACGCTCCCGCCGCTGATTGAGCGCCCATGCCTGCATGAGTGGACTTTTTTCTTTTGGGAACGTGCGCTTGATGATCTTGTTTTGTTGAATGGCAGGGAAATCATAGGCTGTTGCCCAGGTCTTTGAAACGCTTTCCTGCCGGAAATCGATATTGCCTTTTTTGAAGGCTTCAAATTCCGGTTGACGGTCGCGATAAAACTCAATGCGGATACGATCAAAGTTGGCTGAACCACGCGCAACCGGCAAATCTTTCGCCCAATAATCCTCGACCCGCTCATATTCGATAAGCTGTCCGGCCGTGATTGGACCGACGCGATAAGCGCCTGATCCAAGGATGGCTTCCATGCTGGCCGCCTCGAAATCCCGATCTTTGAACCAGTCTTTCGACAATATCGGCAATGTCACTGCATTGAGAACAGCGCTGGGCCCACGACCGGAAGCAAAGTGCATGCGCACGTCGTGTGGGCCGATTTCTTTGATCGTTTCGAGTGCTGAGAGCACCTGCCGGATCAGTGGATGGCCTTTCTTTTTGAGCATCTCATAAGTGAAAACGACGTCCTTGGCTTCGATGGGCGAACCGTCGTGAAAGCGCGCTTCTTTGCGCAGCCGGAAGAGACATTTCTGACGATCTTTAGAAAGCGTAACGCTTTGCGCAATCAGACCGTAAACCGAATCCGGTTCATCAAGCGCCGGAGCCATCAGACTGTCAAAGGTCAGCTCCATGCGCGGCGGCGCATCGCCTTTGAACGTCACGGTGTTGAGGGTGTTAAATGTCTGCGTGTTCTGGTTCCAGACCCACGTATTGGGTGCCAGTGTGAAGGTGCCACCCTTTGGCGCATCGGGATTGACATAATCGAAATGCGTGAAATCGGGCGGGTATTTCAGATCGCCAAAGGCTGACAGACCATGCAGGGGGGTGCCTGTGGCAAGCTTTGCGAAAGCCGTTTGCGGCAGGCAGGCCGCAATTGCAGCACTGCCTGTCAGTCCGAGAAAATGACGGCGATTGAGATGTAAGCCCGGCATGGCCGATATGCCCCCTTAATTCGAGCTGTTTTTGAGCTTTGCCTCCTTGGCGGGGTCGACCCACCAGGAGAAAGGGTCAATCCCAAGATAGTCGGGTTGCGTTTCAGGCATGCCGAATTTGTTCCAGTAAGCGACATTGATATGGTCGGAATACCATTGCGGAATGACGTAATAATTCCACAAAAGCGCACGGTCGAGCGCATGGGTCGCAGCCACCAGTTCCGCACGATCCTTGGCATAGACAACGCGATCAATCAGCTTGTCGATTGCCGGGTTTTTGATACCGGCATAATTGCGGCTGCCTTTATAGTCGGCAGCTTTCGAGCCCCACATGTCACGCTGTTCGTTGCCAGGTGATCCGCTCTGCGGCATAACAGAAGTTATAACGTCATAATCAAAATCATTGACGCGGGCCTGATATTGCGCGCTGTCGACAATACGAACGGTGGCACTGATACCGATCTTGCGCAGGCTTGCGGCAAACGGATTGTAAATCCGCTCATCGGTCGGATCCTTGCCCAGAAACTCGATTGTGAACTGCGTGCCTTTTGCATCAACGAGCTTGTTGCCCTGCAATTTCCAGCCAGCCTCGCCAAAAAGCTCGAGCGCCTTGCGCAGATTGTCGCGTGTCGCCTGTGGTGTATCATAGACAGGCAGTTTGAATTCCTTGGTCAGTGCATCGGCTGGCAGCTGATCCTGAACGCTTTGGAGAATGGCTTGTTCTTCAGGGGTCGGGACACCACTCAGATGCAGCTCGTTGCCGGCAAAATAGCTATTGATGCGCTGATATTGATTGAAGAACAGCAGGCGGTTCATCGATTCAAAATCAAATGCATAGGTCAGTGCTTCGCGAACTTTCACGTCCTGAAACTTGTCGAGGCGCGTGTTGAGGAAATAGCCCTGCATGCGTCCGACCGCATGATAGGGAAAGGATTTCCTGATCACATCACCCCGTTTGACAGCGGGGAAATCATACTGTTCAGCCCAGCGCCGGGCGCTGTTTTCAAGCCGGTAGTCATATTGTCCGCCTTTCTTGAAGGCTTCCCATGTCGCATCTTCGTTGAGATAATATTCGTAGCGAACTTTATTGAAATTATAGCGCCCGACATTGACCGGCAGGTCTTTGCCCCAATATTCGTCGGCGCGCTCCCAGATAATCGAGCGCCCCGGAACCACGGATTTGATCTTATAGGCACTGGAGCCGAGCGGGATTTCCAGTGTCGGCCGGGTTACATCGCGCTGCTTGCCCTGCGCATCCTTGCCCGTCCACCAGTGTTTGGGGAGAATGGCAAGCTGGCCCATAATCTGCGGCAGTTCGCGATTGCCTGTCTGCGAGAAGGTGAACTTGACCTTGTGGTCGCCGGTCTTTTCCGCCTTTTCAACATCGCCATAATATTTGTTATACATGGGCGACTGCTTTTTGAGCACTTCAAATGACCAGATCACATCATCGACGGTGATCGGCTCGCCATCATGCCATTTGGCATTGGGGTTGAGCCGAAATTTGACCCATGAGAAGTCATCAGGATACTGCAACGCTTCCGCGATCAATGGATATTGGATCGATCCTTCATCGAGCGAATCACTCATCAATGTGTCGTAGAGCATGCCGCCGCCAAAATCTGACAGGCCCGCCGCCGCAACACCCTGAATGACATAGGGGTTGAGCGTGTCGAATGTGCCCACCGCCACCATGTTGAGTGCACCGCCTTTGGGTGCATCCGGGTTCACATAGTCATAATGTTTGAAATCGGCTGGATATTTGGGCTCTCCAAGCAGGCTGGAGGAATAGCGCCATTGCGGATCGGCATCATTGGCATAGGAGCTGGAAACCGTACCGCTCAACATCGTTCCTGTGAGCATCGTAATTGCAAACGCGCCCGCCCAAAAAGCTCTCATCCAGCATCTCCGTTCTTGTCTCGGATATAGTGGGAGCAAGTTTTATGGCTTTTTGCGGAGGAAGAAAGGCACAAGTTGAAAAAACATGTCGCCAGAGCAGAAGTCTGATCTGAGCAGAACGCACGCTCATAAAAAAACCGGGTCGAAACCCGGTTTTTATCATTGTTTCATCAAAGATTAATTGGCTGGAGCCGGTGCAGGCTCTGCCGGGGCTGCTGGTGCAGGCGCTGCCGGTGCTTCGCCACCTTCGGCAGGTGCTGCTTCCGCAGGCTTTTCACCTTCACTCGCAGGGGCCGCGTCGACGGTTGGAAGCGGGGCCGGATTGTCCGAAAGCGAACGCAGATAAGCAATGAGATCAGCGCGTTCATTGTCCTTTTTGTCGCCAGCAAAGCCCATGGCTGTGCCTTTGATATAGCCCTTTGGTGAGGTCAGGAACTTGTTGAGATGTTCATAATCCCACTTGTTACCCGCAGCTCCAAATTCCTTCATCGCAGCCGAATAGCCGAAACCTTCCACAGATGCAGCCGGGCGGTTCAGTACGTCCCAAAGATGTGGTCCGACCTTGTTGGCACCGCCTTTTTCACCCGTGTGACACGCAGCGCAGCGCTTGAAAACGTTCTGTCCGCGCGCAGCATCTGCGGATTGCAACAGAACTGCAATCGACACTTCTTCCTTGGCAGGTGCTGCTGCGCCACTGCCCGCCGAAGCCTCTGTTGCTTCGATTATAAAACCTGGCTTTTCAGGGGCTGGCGCATGAAACAGCGTATCGGACAAAATGCCCGTCGTCATGACAACGAAAACCGTTGCCAGAAAAGCCATTATAAACTTGTTAGTTCGGGTTGAATTCATCGCCGGTCAGCGCTCCCTCTACTCAACGCCCTCCAAAGCCGGCATGCAGAACCTATGTTGAAAGGCTGGCAAGTCTCTCCCCGGCATCGGGCGGAAACTAGGTCTTTTAAGGGGGGGATGCAACACCTATAAGTGGTTCTGCACCCGTGACTTTTTGACACTTTTGCTGCATTTATTGAGCAGATAAAGGTCGTCATAAGGCCGCTGCTTTCAATGAAACACCAAGAGTCGATCATGCTTGAGAAGATGAAAACCCTGACACTTATCCCGGCGCGGCTCGGTTCCACACGGCTGCCGAACAAGCCGCTCGCCGATATTTGTGGCAAGCCGATGATCGTGCATGTGGCCGAAAGGGCTGTGGCAGCCTCGCTGGGGCGCACGGTTGTGGCAACCGACAGTGATGAGATATTCGCCGCAGTGATCGCGCATGGTCATGAGGCGATCATGACGCGCAGCGATCATGAATCGGGTTCGGATCGAATCTATGAAGCGCTTCAGAAACTCGATCCGGCGAATGAGGTGGAAGCCATCATCAATGTGCAGGGCGATTTGCCAACCATCGATCCGGAAACCATTCGTCGCGCATTGCGTCCCTTGCAGGACGGTCCCGCAGACATTGCGACCCTTGGTGTTGAAATCAAGCTGGATGAAGAAAAGGTCAATCCGAATGTCGTCAAGATCGTCGGTTCGCCTTTGAACAATGGTGAGCGTCTGCGCGCGCTCTATTTTACGCGCGCCACAGCCCCCTATGGCGATGGGCCACTTTATCATCACATTGGCCTTTATGCCTATCGTCGAGCAGCGCTTGAACGCTTTGTGAAGATCGGCCCATCGACCCTTGAAAAGCGCGAGAAGCTTGAGCAGCTTCGCGCGCTTGAAGACGGAATGCGCATTGATGCCGAGATCGTCACAACAGTTCCACTTGGCGTTGATACGCAGGCTGATCTTGACCGGGCGCGCGAAATTATCGCAAAGGGTTTATGATTTAAAATAAAAGGATTTGGAGCGCCGATCTGATTCAATCAGATTGAAACGTGCTCTAAAGCAAGCTTCGATTGTTGCGGAGCATTTGAGAAAGCACAAACACGATGAAGACGAACCGGATTTCCTTTCAGGGTGAAGCAGGCGCCAATTCCGATACGGCGTGCCGCAACATGTTTCCCGATATGGAGCCTTTGCCGTGCCCGACTTTTGAAGATGCCTTCAATGCGGTTGAAAGCGGTGCTGCGGATCTTGCGATGATCCCGATTGAAAATACGCTTGCAGGCCGCGTTGCGGATATTCACTATCTGCTGCCGCTCGCCGATATGCATATCGTGGGTGAATATTTTCTGCCGATTCACTTTCAGCTCATGGTGCTCCCGGGTGTGAAGCGCGAAGAGATCAAAACGGTTCACAGCCATATTCATGCGCTTGGCCAGTGCCGCAAAGTCATCCGGCAAAATGGCTGGAAGCCGGTGATCGCAGGCGATACGGCAGGCGCTGCGCGCCTTGTGGCTGATTTGCAGGATCGCTCCATGGCGGCCCTTGCGCCGCGCCTGGCCTCTGAACTCTACGGTCTTGATATTCTCGAAGAGAATGTGGAAGATTCGGAAGACAATGTGACCCGCTTTGTGGTTCTGTCCAAGAACAAGCAGTGGGAGCCACGCCCTGAAAAGGACGAGCGCATTGTCACGACTTTTGTTTTCCGCGTGCGCAACGTGCCCGCAGCACTTTACAAAGCGTTGGGTGGTTTCGCCACCAATGGCATCAACATGACCAAGCTGGAAAGCTATCAGATCGGTGGCCGTTTCATCGCGACACAGTTTTATGCCGATGTTGAAGGTCATCCGGAAGATCGCAATCTCCAGCTGGCGCTCGAAGAGTTGCGCTTCTTCACAAAGGAAGTGCGTATTCTCGGTGTCTATAAGGGGGCCGATACGCGCGGGACACAGTTGCTCGCAGCTGAGTAGCAAGCATTTCCAGCGAAAGTGGGAACCGTTTTCGCGTAGGAAAATGCGCAGAAAAAATAGTTAGATCGGTTTGACTGATCTAACTGTTTGCCCAGGCTCTGATCAGATGGGTTGCGATGGCGCCGGATGCCGGGACACGCAGCCCATTTTCATGGGTGTCTGAAAGCATGGCACGGACTTCTGCCTTGTCGAACCAGCGACCGTCTTCGAGTTCCGAATGATCAATGGTGAAATCATCGGAAAGCACCTCGGCATGACAGCCGATCATCAGTGAATAAGGGAATGGCCACGGCTGGCTGGCATAATAGCCAACACGACCAATCGACAGGCCCATTTCCTCACAACTTTCACGCCGCACGGCAGCTTCAATTGTCTCGCCATGCTCGATGAAGCCAGCAAGGCAGGAATAGGAACCGGCGGTAAAATGCGCGCTGCGTGCGAGAATGCATTTTTCACCCCGAACAGGCAGCATGATTGCCACAGGATCGGTGCGCGGAAAATGTTCGGCTCCGCAATTCGGGCAAATGCGTTTTGCGCCACCGGCGCGCATTTGGCTTTTTGTGCCGCAACGCCCACAAAAACGATGATTGCTGTGCCATGCAGTCAGTGCCGCCGCCTGCGCCAATGCGCCAACAAGATCGGTGGAAACCAGCCCTTCCATATAGATGCTGCGATAATCCTGTGCGCGAAACGGGTGCGCCAGTGCATCGGGATCAAGTGGCGCCATCAGTGCCACAATCGGCACGCCATCCTGTAAACCCAGCAGCACAGGCTCATCGAGATCGGGCGAAAATGCCTGCGCTTGCGTAAGCGAGAACAGCGCGCGCGGCGCATTTTCGTCCGTGTAATCAAGCAGAAGCTTATGGTTGCCCAAAACCATCACGCGGGTTTCAGGCAATTCCAGTGCGTTAAACGCAGAATCGTCCTGACGTTTTTCTGAAAGTCGGTCTATGCGATTGCCGGCGAAGCCAACAAGACTGCTCGGCTCAATATCCGGCAGGTCTGAAAGACTGAAAACCATGATTGTCTCGAAAAGTTTAAGGGAGAATCAGAGAGCAGTGCGAATCGCTTCGATGAAGCGAAGAGCGTCTTTTTCCGCATAAGGTGCGCGGGTGCCGTGCCCCCACACAGGGCCGGGCCAACCGGCATCGCCTTCATTGCGCGCAATCACATGGATATGCAACTGACGCACCATATTTCCCAGAGCGCCCGTATTGATCTTGTGGCACTGTGTGGCGTTCTTCAACGCCTGTGAGACCATCGCGGCTTCAAATGTCAGCATGGTCTGATCAAGCGGTGTCATATCGTGAATTTCGCTCAGCCCGGCGCGTCGTGGAACCAGAATAAGCCATGGCCAGCGCTTGTCATTCATCAGTCGCAGCTCGCAAAGGCCGAGCGGAGCGACTGAAAAAGTGTCGGCATCAAGCCGTTTATCGAGTTCAAACTGTTTCATAGAATAATTCTTATCAGTTTTTTTGTCTCTGCGCTTGCTTTTTGCGCGCCGATTGACGATATGCAGCGTGGGAGGTTGGTGGTGGACGAGCCACTCGCCAACCGGGTCAGGTCCGGAAGGAAGCAGCCCCAACGAGCACGGCACGGGTCATCGTGCCAGCCTCCCACCTTTCTTTCACGACGATCATGACTGTTGATGGTTGATATGCCAATGTCGAAGTCACTTTCGTCTCCGGTCCAAACTGTTTAAGGTTTCAGCCTGGACAAAAGCGAACAGGGAACGGAAGGGTCGCAATGGACACAAAATCCGAAACTGGCGCTTATCGCGTTCTCGCCCGCAAATATCGCCCCCAGAATTTCAATGATCTGATCGGTCAGGAGCCGATGGTTCGCACGCTGAAAAATGCGTTCGAAACGGGCCGCATTGCGCAAGCCTGGATGCTGACGGGTGTACGCGGTGTGGGCAAGACCACAACAGCGCGCATTCTGGCGCGTGCGCTTAATTACAAGACTGATTCTGTCGATCAGCCGACAATTGATCTCTCCATTATGGGCGAGCATTGTCAGGCGATTATGGAAGGCCGCCATGTCGATGTGATCGAAATGGATGCGGCTTCGCATACGGGTATCGACGATATTCGCGAAATCATCGAGCAGGTGCGCTATCGCCCTGTTTCGGCACGCTATAAAGTCTATATCATCGACGAAGTGCACATGCTGTCCAATCAGGCCTTCAACGGCCTGTTGAAGACGCTTGAAGAGCCGCCGCCGCATGTAAAGTTCATCTTCGCCACCACCGAAATCCGCAAAGTACCGATCACGGTTCTGTCGCGCTGTCAGCGTTTTGACCTGCGCCGCATCGAATCGGGCACGCTGGCCGCACATCTGAGGCGCATTGCGCAGGCAGAAGCAATCGAAGTCGATGACACATCACTGGCGATGATTGCACGCGCTGGCGAAGGCTCGGCACGCGATTCGCTCTCGATCTTTGATCAGGCGATTGCGCATGGCGCCGGTCATGTTTCAGCGGAAGCCGTGCGCTCCATGCTGGGGCTTGCCGACCGCGCCCGTATCATTGATCTCTTCGAGATGATCATGCGTGGCGATGTTGCTGGCGCTCTCACTGAGTTTCGCGCGCAGTATGATGTCGGAGCCGACCCATCGGTGGTGCTGACTGATCTTGCCGATTTCAATCATCTGGTGACGCGCCTGCGCTTCACGCCGGATGTGGCGAATGATGCAACGCTTTCGGAAGATGAGCGGGTGCGTGGCCGTGATTTTGCGCAAAAGCTTTCAGTGCGCGTGCTGTCGCGCACATGGCAGATGTTGCTCAAGGGCATTGCTGAAGTGGATACGGCAACACGGCCTGTGCAGGCAGCAGAGATGCTGCTGATCCGTCTGGCCCACGCAGCTGATTTGCCAACGCTTGATGAAGCGCTGAAGGGACTTGAAAGCGGCACTGTTTCAGCGCCGCGTCCGCAATCACCAGGCGGCGTAAGGCCAAATAGCGGTTCGCAACCAGAAGCGCGTGGCAGTGTTGATGCGGTGGCCGGCTCAACCATGATGCCTTCATCGGGTGGTCCTGCGACGGCCATGCGATTGGTCGAGACACAGCCGCAGTCGGTTCAGTCAGCATTGGCAGCATCGGCTCCGCAGCAGTTTGTCGATAACACGCCGCAGCCTTCGGTGCCGATCAACAGCCTCAATGACATTGTTGCACTGGCGGATAAGTTCCGCGACATGCAGTTCAAGATTCTGGTCAAGAATTGCGTGCGCTTGTCCTCAATTGCCCCCGGACGGCTTGAAATCGGTCTGACGGATGATGCGCCGAAATCGCTGGTCAGCGATATTTCGCAGCGCCTTATGAACTGGACCGGCATTCGCTGGGTGGTCACGGTTGCGCGTGATGTTTCGGGGCAGACTGTTGCAGAAGCGGAAACCGAGCGTCGCGATAATCTCGTGACCGACGCACGCGCTGATCCTGATGTCGCCGCCATTCTGGCCGCTTTTCCGGGTGCAAAGATCACAGACGTCCGCATTGCCGTTGCAGAACAGGGTGATGATGACGATATAGACTTGGATAGCGTTGAAGACGTGCCCGGCGCGCCTTCTGACGACGACTGAATTTCAAAGACAACGGAGTGAACCCATGCGTGACATGATGGGCATGATGAAACAGGCAAAAGAACTGCAGGCCAAGATGAAGACCATGCAGGACGAAATTGCCAATCTTGAAGCAACCGCTTCTTCGGGTGGCGGTCTGGTCACGGTCACGCTTTCGGGCAAAGGCACCTTGTCGTCGCTCAAGATCGATCCTTCGATGATGAAGGAAGAGGACACGGAAATCCTCGAAGACCTGATCATTGCAGCCCATAATGATGCCAAGGCAAAACTCGAAGCCGAAATGGCTGAAAAAACCCAGTCCCTGACTGCGGGTCTGCCAATTCCTCCGGGCTTTAAGCTGCCGTTCTAAGGACGGGGGAGCGGCTTCGCTCCCTTATATTTATTTCCCTTTTTCTTACGCCCAAAGCAGCATGTCCAAACGTATCGCCGGTCCTGAAATTGAACGTCTGATCCAGCTTCTGGCCCGCGTGCCGGGACTGGGGCCGCGCTCTGCGCGCCGTGCAGCGCTGCATCTGATCAAGAAAAAAGAGGCGCTGCTGATCCCGCTTGGCGGCGCCATGCAGGATGCCGCCGAAAAGGTGCGTATCTGCTCGTGTTGCGGCAATGTCGATACATCCGATCCATGCACGATCTGCACCGATAATCGTCGTGATCCATCGATGCTGATTGTTGTGGAGGATGTGTCAGACTTGTGGGCGCTGGAACGCGCAGGCACCATGAATGTGCGCTATCACGTGCTGGGCGGTCGTCTGTCGCCGCTCGATGGCATCGGCCCGGATGATCTTAACATCAAGGGGCTGGTTGAACGTGTCGCATCCGGTGAAATCAAGGAAGTGATTCTGGCCGTTAACGCGACAGTCGAAGGCCAGACCACGGCCCATTACATCACCGATCAGCTGACGAATTTAGAAGTCCGCGTCACACGGCTCGCGCATGGTGTGCCGGTGGGCGGTGAACTTGATTACCTTGATGAAGGAACGCTTGCGGCTGCATTGCGGGCGCGAACTGCACTCTGATTGCGTTTGGGAGAGTTTCACAATGGCATGCAAATGGAAACGAAGCCTGAAGCTTGCTCTCGGCCTGTTTGCCAGCCTTGCCATATCGCCCGCATTCGCAGCGCCTTCCAAAGCGCAGGTTGAAAGCCAGTATCGTAATTGGATCGAAAAAGACCTCTGGCCGGAGGCAAAAGCCGCAGGCGTTTCGCGTGCTGTTTTCGAGCAGGCTTTTGCTGGCGTGACAATCAACTGGAAACTGCCTGATCTGGTTATTCCGGGGGAGAAGCCAACCACACCCAAAGAGCAGAGGCAGGCCGAATTCGGCGCTCCGGGCAAATATTTCAATGCCAAAACGATAGGCTCTGTCACGAGCGGCGGCAAGGCACGCTTTGGCCAGAATGCAGCCTTGCTCAAACGCATCGAACAGCAATATGGCGTGCCGGGGCGGATTGTTGTTGCAATCTGGGGACGTGAATCCGGCTTTGGCACGGTCAAAATTCCTTATAATGCGTTTGAAGTGCTGGGCACCAAGGCTTTTATGGCAACGCGCAAGGATATGTTCCGCAAGGAACTGATTGCAGCGCTTCAGATCACATCACGTGGTTATATCGCCAATGGCTCCATGAAAAGCTCATGGGCGGGTGCGCTCGGCCAGCCGCAATTCATGCCGACATCCTATCTCAAACATGCCGTTGATTTTGATGGCGACGGCAAGCGCGATATCTGGAATTCGGTTCCCGATACGCTTGGCTCCATTGCCAATTATCTCAAGATCCATGGCTGGCAGGCTGGACGCGACTGGGGGTATGAGGTCAATGTGCCGCAAAACATTTCCTGTTCGCTGGAAGGGCCTGATCAGGGCAAGACATTCGCCGAATGGGCAAAGCTTGGCATCACCCGCACCAATGGCAAGGCGTTTCCGGCCAATGAAATGCGCGGCGAGGGCTTTTTGCTGATGCCGGCTGGTCGTTATGGCCCGGCCTTTATTGTGACGCCGAATTTCTACGCCATCAAAGATTACAATATGAGCGATCTCTATGCGCTGTTCATCGGCCATGTCGGAGATCGGATTGCTTATGGCGCTGGTGATTTTGAAAACCCGTGGAGCACGATTGGCACCATGTACCGCTCCGACATTCAGGCCATGCAGAAGCGCATGCAGGCGCAGGGTTACGATATTGGCAAGGCTGATGGCCTGCCGGGCTTCAAGACCCGTCGTTCAATTGGTCTTTGGCAGTCCAGAAACGGGCAGGCTCCAACCTGCTTTACACAGCCTGAAATCGTGAAGTCCATTCGCTGAAGTGAATTGCCGGGAGTTTTGGCTCCCGGCAATGACTGTTTAAGCGGCCTTTGTCAGCATGCCATGCGGGTCGAGTACAAATTTCTTCGCCACGCCCTGATCGAAGCTTTCATAGCCTTGCGGCGCTTCTTCCAATGAAATCACCTGCGCATTGACGATCTCGGCAATGTTCAGACGACCATGCAGAATGGCCTGCATGAGTTGACGGTTATATTTGACCACAGGCGTCTGGCCCGTATGGAAAGACTGTGCCTTTGCCCAGCCAAGACCAAAGCGCAGCGACAGGCTGCCATGCTTGGCAGCACTGTCAACAGCGCCGGGATCTTCGGTCACGTAAAGGCCGGGAATGCCGATAGACCCTGCCGGACGGGTAATTTCCATCATCTGGTTGAGAACAATAGCCGGTTGCTCGCCACCACTGTGGCCGCGCGCTTCAAAGCCCACGGCATCAATGGCGCTGTCCACTTCATTGCTGCCAGTCACCTCGGCAATCATGTCACCGAGACGATCGCTTGCTGAAAGATCAATTGGCTCGAAGCCAACTTTTCGTGCGTGTTCCAGCCGTTCCTTGTTAAAGTCGCCAACCATGACGACCGCGGCACCAAGGATACGGGCAGAGGCGGCCGCAGCAAGCCCGACCGGACCGGCACCCGCCACATAGACGATTGAGCCAACGCCGACGCCTGCCTTCACCGCGCCGTGAAAGCCGGTGGGTAGAATATCGGAAAGCATGGTCAGGTCGCGAATTTTCTCGATGGCTTGTTCGCGATCCGGGAATTTCAGCAGATTGAAATCGGCATAAGGCACCATGACGTAGCGTGCCTGTCCCCCGATCCAGCCGCCCATATCGACATAGCCATAAGCGCCGCCAGCACGTGATGGATTGACGGTAAGGCAAACGCCGGTGTCTTGCGATTTGCAGCAGCGGCAGCGGCCGCAGGCAACGTTAAATGGCACGGACACGATGTCGCCCACGTCGAGCATTTCCACATCGCTGCCTTTTTCAATCACTTCGCCGGTGATTTCGTGGCCAAGAACAAGGCCGGGCATGGCGGTGGTGCGGCCGCGGACCATATGCTGGTCTGAGCCGCAAATATTGGTGGTAATCACTTTGAGAATAACGGCATGATCCAGCTTGCGCCCGTCCGGGGCGCTCAAGACCGGATCATCAATATCACGAACTTCGACTTTACCGGGGCGCATGTATACAACGCCTCTATTCCTGCTCATGTCGACCTCCTCCAGATTGACGTGCGGATCGTTCCCGATCCGCATATTGGGCCGGGATATGCGGGGATATACCCGTGGAGAAAGGCTAGCGTGCTTGATCGTCGGAGAGGTGGTCTGTGCGCGACATGTTTGGTTCGCTCATCAGCATGTCGGCGAAAGATTTGAGCGCTTTGGTCTGATAGCGGTCATTGTGCGAAAGCATCAGAAACTGGCGTTGCGGGAGAGTGAAATTGACTTTGACGAGCGTGCCTGCCGCAAGATGCGGCGCTGCCACCAGTTCCGAAATTGCCGTGACATAATTGCCGGAAAGCACCGCCGAGCAGATGGCTTCATTGGATGGAAGCTCGAGCGCGATGCTAAGACGCGCAGGATTGTAGCCTGCGACCCGCATCGCATCTTCAAACACGCTGCGGGTGCCTGAGCCATGCTCTCGCAAAATCCATTGGCCGTGAAACAGCGTATCCCAGGTCAGTTTCTCGGCATCGCGCCATTGATGGGTTGGTCCCGTGACAACAATAAGCTGATCCGTAGCAACCTTGCGCAGCGAGAGGGTGGGGGCCTGAACAGCACCCTCCACAAGCCCGATATCTGCCAATCCTTCTTGCGTGGCCTGTGTGACGCTTTCGGTGTTTCCGAGCGTGAGGCGCAAATCGATCATCGGATGCGTCGCATGAAACTGTGCCAGATAGGGTGGCAGCCAGTAGCTCGCGATGGTTTGGCTTGCATGGATCGCCAGAATGCCGCGTTTGCCGCCACCAAGCTCTGACAGCATACGCTCCGCCGATTGCGCGCGCGCCAGCGTTGCGCGTGCTTCATCCAGAAACATGCGGCCATCGCCCGTCAGCTCAATGCGCCGTCCAATGCGGTTGAAAAGCATCGCGCCATAGCGATCTTCGAGTATGCGGATTGCTGAACTCACCGCCGAGGGCGTGAGATGAAGCGCTTCAGACGCCCGTGTCAGATGCTCACGCTCGGCCACTTCGATAAAAATACGTAATTGTTCCAGTGTCATAGCTATGATCGTTCGATTTTATCGAATGAATTATGCCATATTATGCGATGGAATGAACAGAAGAATAAGCGCATTCGATTGGAAAATATTTCTCAAGATGTGAATGCTGATTCCAATGAACACCGCAACTGCCACAAAATTTCAGAACATTCTCCCGGGGCTTGCACTCAGCCTTGCTGTTTCGGCTGTGGCAATCGGGCTTGAAAAGATTGAGGAGCATTATACCGGCAAAGCCTGGCTGGAAGCGCTGGTGCTGGCTATTCTGCTGGGCACCGCCGTCAGAACACTCTTTCGACCCGGCAAGCAGTTTGCCAAAGGCATCAGCTTTTCCGCCAAACTGCTGCTGGAGATTGCGGTCGTTTTGCTTGGTGCTTCGATCAGCGTGAGCGCGGTCGTTGCCGCCGGTCCCGGACTGATTATGGGTATCGCGGCCGTTGTGGCACTTGCGATTACGCTCAGCTATGGCATAGGGCGATTGCTGAAACTGCCGCATCGTATGGCGGTTCTTGTGGCCTGTGGCAATTCCATCTGCGGTAACTCGGCCATTGCCGCCACTGCCCCCGTCATTGGTGCAGACAGCGAAGATGTGGCCGCTTCCATCGCCTTCACGGCAATTCTGGGCGTTGTTGTGGTGCTGTGCCTGCCGTTGCTCGTGCCGTTGCTGGGGTTGTCATTCACGCAATATGGCGTCCTGGCGGGACTGACGGTCTATGCGGTGCCGCAGGTGCTCGCTGCAACCGCGCCCGTTGCGGCAATCAGCGTACAGCTTGGAACCTTGGTCAAGCTTGTGCGCGTGCTGATGCTGGGGCCGGTTATACTGGTGTTGTCTGTTGTTGCAGGCAATCGGGATGCAGACGTGAAGCCCGGCTTTCTGCAACTGGTGCCGTGGTTTATCATCGGCTTTCTCGGTATGATGGCATTGCGGGCCTTTCATCTCATTCCGCAACCCGCTCTCCCAGCCATACAATATGCATCCACAGCACTGACGATCATTTCAATGGCGGCGCTGGGATTGGGTGTGGATGTGCGTTCGGTCGCCTCTGCCGGTGGCCGCGTGACCCTTGCCGTCATTCTTTCGCTGCTGGCTCTTGGGCTGATCAGCCTTGGCCTGATCCATTTGCTTGGTGTTATCTGAGGACAGCTTGTTAATCGCGCCGATCCGCTCCGAGATCAAAAAGAAAAAGCCCGCCAATGGCGGGCTTTCTCATTTCTCTAAGAGGTCGAAAACTTAGTTGTTTTCCGACTTCTTCATGGCTGCGGCAAGAATGTCGCCGAGCGAAGCGCCAGAGTCGGACGAACCGTACTGAGCAACGGCTTCTTTTTCTTCAGCGATTTCGAGCGCCTTGATCGAGACCTGCAGCTTGCGGGTCTTCTTGTCGAAGGCGATGACGCGGGCGTCAACCTTCTGGCCAACCGAGAAGCGTTCTGTACGCTGTTCGTCACGGTCACGCGACAGATCCGAACGCTTGATGAAGCTGTCGAGATCGTGGTCAACGAGACGGACTTCAAGGCCACCATCGGTAACAGCTGTGACTTCACAGGTTACAACAGCGTTCTTGCGCAGTTCACCCGAAGCGGCTGCTTCACCGACCTTGTCGCCGGAAAGCTGCTTGATACCGAGCGAGATGCGTTCCTTTTCAACGTCAACGTCGAGAACAACGGCTTTAACAACTTCGCCCTTGTTGTATTCTTCGATGACCTGCTCGCCCGGACGGTTCCAGTCGAGATCGGAAAGGTGAACCATGCCGTCAACGTCGCCGTCGAGACCAATGAACAGGCCGAATTCGGTCTTGTTCTTGACTTCGCCTTCAACGATTGTGCCCGAAGGGTACTTGTCGGCAAAAGTCGTCCATGGGTTGTCGAGGGTCTGCTTGAGGCCGAGGGAGATGCGGCGCTTGACCGGATCAACTTCGAGCACAACGACTTCGACTTCCTGAGTGGTCGACAGGATTTTGCCTGGATGTACGTTCTTCTTGGTCCACGACATTTCTGAAACGTGGATCAGACCTTCGATGCCTGGCTCGATTTCGACAAATGCGCCGTAATCGGTGATGTTGGTTACAGTACCGGTGATCTTTTTGCCGATCGGGTACTTCGCACCGATGCCATCCCAAGGATCGTTCTCGAGCTGCTTCATGCCGAGCGAGATACGATGTGTATCCTGGTTGATACGGATGATCTGCACCTTGACCGACTGGCCGATGGTGAGGATTTCCGATGGATGGTTGACGCGGCGCCATGCCATGTCGGTCACGTGCAGGAGGCCGTCAATGCCGCCGAGATCAACGAACGCACCGTAATCGGTGATGTTCTTGACAACGCCTTCAACAACCTGGCCTTCTTCAAGGTTCTGAACGATTTCCGAACGCTGTTCCGCACGGCTTTCTTCAAGAACGGTCCGGCGCGAGACAACGATGTTGCCACGGCGCTTGTCCATCTTGAGGATTTCGAAAGGCTGTGGGACGTGCATAAGCGGGGTAACGTCGCGAATCGGACGAATGTCGACCTGCGAACGTGGAAGGAAGGCAACTGCGCCGTCCAGATCGACGGTGAAACCACCCTTGACCTGGTTGAAGATGACGCCGTCAACGCGTTCGCCATTGGCGAACTTCTGTTCGAGCTTGCCCCAGCTTTCTTCGCGGCGTGCTTTTTCGCGCGACAGAACAGCTTCGCCAAGTGCGTTTTCGATGCGCTCAACGTAGACTTCAACTTCGTCGCCCGGCTTCATCGAGCCGTCTTTGCCCTTCGCGCCGAATTCCTTCAGCGGAACGCGACCTTCGACCTTGAGGCCGGCATCGATGATTGCCATGTCTTTTTCGATGGCAACGATGCGACCCTTTACAACATAACCTTCTGCAAGGTCATTGTTGGCAAAGGATTCAGCCAGCAGCGACTCGAAGTCTGCAAGGGTTGGATTGAATTCAGACATAAATACTCCTGATGCATCCGGTATAAAACAACATCGGATGCGGCGCCGGGGGTTAGAGTTGCGTTCGGCCTGTCCTTCGGCTCCGTCCCTTTGGGACAACCGGCGCGTGGAACGCGAAGTCAGGTTATAATGTTGGGAGTGCCCTATATAGGAACAAACCCCGAATAATCGAGCATTTCCGGGCGGATCATAGCAGAAAACCTCACGGCTTTCCTGATTTTATGCCGGATGCTGCGCCAAAGCGTGATCAATCAGCTTTTTCGCTGCCAGAAATGCCGCTTCTATACTCATTTTACTCGTATCTAGCAAGTGTGCGTCTTCAGCAGGCCTGAGCGGGGAATCCGTGCGGTTCATGTCGCGCTCGTCGCGCTTTTTGAGATCGGCCAGAATTTCATCAAAATCGGCCGTTCCACCCTTTGCAATAATCTCGTCAAAGCGGCGTTGCGCACGCACCTCCGGTGAGGCGGTCACAAAAAGCTTGATAGCGGCTTGCGGACAAACCACCGTTCCAATGTCGCGCCCATCAAGCACGCTGGATGGCAAGGCTCTGGCAAAGCCGCGCTGTGCTTCAACAAGAGCGCGTCGCACAGCGGGCATGACAGCCACTTTGGATGCGGCTTCGCCAATTGCATGGGCCGAAAGAACAGCCTTGTCCATCGCATGCAGATCAAGATGAAGTGCCACATCGGCAGCAATTGCTTCATCATCCAGCGGCAGCCCCTGATCAAGAAGCGCTTTCGCAACGGCACGATAGGTCAGGCCGGTATCGAGATGCGGCATGCCGTAATGAATGGCAATGCGCCGGGCAAGGGTTCCCTTGCCCGAGGCTGCCGGTCCGTCGATGGCAACGACGAAACTTGTCATTGCTGCGCGCTGACTTCGATTTTTGCACCGAGACCCGGCATCATGGTCATGAATTCCGGGAACGAGGTGGCAATCATCGTGCTGTCGTCAACTGTGACTGGCTTCTCGGACGCCAGCCCCATGACGAGAAAGCTCATCGCGATGCGGTGATCAAGATGTGTGGCAACCGTGCCGCCGCCAAGGCCCTTGCCGTCAGGACGACCGCGAACCGTGAGCGACATTTCACCTTCGGTGCAATCAACGCCATTGGCTTCAAGGCCACGCGCAACCGCTGCAAGGCGATCTGATTCTTTGACGCGCAGTTCATCAAGGCCGTCCATGACGGTTTCGCCTTCGGCAAAAGAAGCGGCAATCGCCAGAACCGGATATTCATCAATCATGGAAGGTGCGCGTTCCGGCGGAACGACAACGCCCTTGAGCTTCGATGACTTCACGCGCAGATCCGCAACGTCTTCACCGCCGGCAAGGCGCGGATTGATGATTTCAATATCAGCGCCCATTTCCTGCAAGGTGAGGATCAGGCCGGTGCGGGTCGGGTTCATCAGCACATTGCGGATGGTGACGTCCGAACCTTCAACCAGCAGGGCTGCAACCAGTGGAAAAGCGGTTGAGGATGGATCACCCGGCACGTCGATGGTCTGGCCAGTGAGTTTGCCCTGTCCAACGATGCGGATATGGCGCACGCCGTCCTTGTCGGTTTCAACCGTCAGGTCAGCACCAAAGCCCTGAAGCATTTTTTCGGTGTGATCACGCGTCATGACAGGCTCAATGACCGTTGTAACACCCGGCGTATTGAGACCTGCGAGCAGAACGGCGGACTTAACCTGAGCGGACGCCATCGGCACGCGATAGCTGATCGGGTTTGCAGTTTTGGGACCGGTGAGTGTCAGCGGCATGCGGTCGCCTTCGGCAGCCTTCACCTGAACGCCCATTTCACGCAGCGGATTGAGCACGCGTCCCATGGGGCGTGAGGTCAATGATGCGTCACCGATGAAGGTTGTGGTCATGTCGTAGGTGCCGACAAGGCCCATGGTGAGGCGTGCACCGGTTCCGGCATTGCCGAAATCAAGCGGGGCTTCAGGCTGCAAAAGACAGCCATTACCAACACCATTGATGATCCAGACGTCGCCGTCTTTGCGAATCTTGGCACCCATCGCCTGCATGGCGCGGCCTGTGTTGATAACGTCTTCACCTTCGAGCAGGCCGGTGATACGGGTTTCACCCGAAGCCAGACCGCCGAACATGAAGGAACGATGCGATATAGATTTGTCACCCGGAATGCGAATTTCGCCCTTGAGTGCCTCTGAGCGGCGGGCGATTGCAGGTTTCGGGGTAGCGGAATGGGACATGGATTTGTTACTGTCTCATTTGGGCGTTATGCACGCGGGATTGATCAAAGCGGCAGCTACCTAGCACAGGAACAGCGCGGGGTCATCCGCGAATGCGTGTTTTGAAACACAGATCGCGTGCAGAATGCGTCTTTCGCTTTGACAAAAGCTGCAAATTGCGTTTATGCACCAAAACAACACCGTAATGCGCGTCTTCCGCCTTCTCCCGACTGATGGACGGTTGAGGAGTTTGATGGCGAGCTTAAAGCATGTAAGCGTCGCAGGCGCGACGGAGAAATCAACTCACGAGGCTAAACGTGGCAAAAGCTGAACTTGGTACCAAGCGCATCGATCCGGAAACGGGCAAAAAGTTTTACGATCTCAATCGTGATCCGATTGTTTCGCCCTATACAGGCATTTCCTACCCACGGTCGTATTTTGAAGCGACCATAGCGGAAAGCCGTGCGGCCGAAGAGGAAGAAGAAGCCGAAGAGCTCGATACAGCGCTCGAAAAGCCGGAATTCGTTTCTCTTGAAGATGCGGATGACGAAGCCAAGGGTGGTGAAGATCTTCCTGACCTCGACGACGATGTCGATCTGGGCGATGACGATGAAGACACCTTCCTTGAAGAGGAAGAAGATGAAGACGACGACGTTTCCGGTATTCTGGGCGGCGGCGTTGGCGGCGACGACGAAGAAGTCTGATAACGCCTTCATGGACGATTTAAAGCAGGGCGGCTCAATGAGTCGCCTTGCTGTTTTCTGGGCTGCAATCTCACGCCTGTTGATGATCGACAAATTATTTTTGGCAGATATGAAAAGAGTTGCGTTTTATCTCTTGATCTTCTGTAACTTGCCCTTTAATAAGCCGCCTCAACGGGCAGCAAATTTCTGTCTGATGGGGCCATAGCTCAGCTGGGAGAGCGCTTGCATGGCATGCAAGAGGTCAGCGGTTCGATCCCGCTTGGCTCCACCAAATTTCCCCACACCACTCTATAAAAAACCGTTGAGCCCTAAAACCGGTCGCGAAATGCTAGGAATCGCTTTCGCGGGGAAAATACGTCACCGGACTGATTTCTATTCCCGCTACGATCCGCGAACAACATGCGTAAAAATAAGAACATAGAGCGAGCGTATTGGGTATGATTAAGCGCGATACGCTCTAGCCGGACGGTTTTATTATCGGAGAAATTAAGTTTCCCTCGACTTTTATCTCAATGTTGTTAGTGAAGCTCCACCAAAGTAATTGTTAGCGGTTGGTTGGGTGAAAAGGCTTCCTGATTTCGACGGTCTGCGATTTCTACTGTGTCTTGGAATTGCAGCGTTTCATTATTCTTTTCGCATCCCTGTGAAAAACGCCCCGCTGCAAGACATTATATTACCATTTGCTTATTTTACTGATGTCTTTTTTATTGTGTCAGGTCTGTTTCTAGCGAGAAAGCAGAATTACGTCTGGAACAGACGGCAATATCTTGGTTTTGTTGGCAAGCGCCTGGCGCGGATTTATCCGCTGCACGCCATAACCTTTGCCTGCTTTGCCCTTTTGTCAGTCTTGACGGCAGCCGGTGTTCTTCACCCTTCCGCCGAGCCCAATATGAGCCTGTCAGACGGGCTCACACAATTGCTGCTCATTCATGATTGGGGGCTTGGAAAAACGCTCTCTTATAATTACGTCAGCTGGTCTCTGAGCGCACTTTTCCTGATGTATCTCTGCTTTCCCTTGTTTGATATTCTTTGCCGCAGGCTGGGGAGTTTTGTTCTCGTTATTGTTATCCTTGTTGTAGCGGTTGGAGAGTATCTGGCGCAGAAGCTGGGCGCCCCCTCCTTGACACGCATTCAAATGGCCGATGTGGGTGTGCTGCGGGCGCTGCCTTCTTTCCTTTTCGGCATGTGGCTTGCGCGCCGTGCGCATCCGATAATGCCAGTGCTCGCGATTAAGCTGGCGCTTGCCGTTTGTGTGGCGATTTTTCTATTTTATCATCCGCCAGCTGTGGCGGAAGAACCCAACACGCTTGAAGGGCCGTTGCGGCTGGCTTTCCTTTATTGTGGAGTTTATGTGCTCTACATCGCCTCTACCCAGGATGTTTACACCCCCCTGCGACTGCCTGTTCTGGTGCGGCTTTCTCCCTACAGCTTTGGTATTTTCATTCTGCATCCATTGGTCGGATTGATTTTCTTCAACGCTCTTCCGCAACATTGGGGAGACACCACAATCGGTGCTGTGATGCTGATTGCGGGTGGTGTTACAGCCAGCGTTGTTGCGGCTTTTATAGCCTGGCATATTTTTGAAAATCCAATCAATCGCTGGCTCGTTAATCGGATAAACCGATGGCTAAACCGCGAAAGCGATACGGAAAACCTTCTGGGTTCAGGGCAATCAGCGCATTAGAGCGCATCCCGAAAAGTGTGAAACGGTTTTCGGAAAAAGATGCGCGATAAAACAAAAAGTTTAAGAGCCGATCTCATTCAGTCAGATCGAAACGCGCTCTAGCATCTGGAAAAATATGGACGGATGGGTAGGTCTCTTTTAGACATTTGTTTTGGAGCTGATCGTCGGAGTGATTTCAGCTCGGCGTGATTCTGGGAGGAATGATGACTATTGCGGCCGTTTCCGTTGATAAACAGCCCCTGTGGCAACCTGATGCAAACCGTATTGCGACAAGCCCGCTCGAGCACTTTCGCGTGCAGGCCGAGGGGAGGGCGGGACGGAAACTTGCCACTTACACCGATTTGCACCGCTGGTCGGTTGAAGACCGTGCCGCTTTCTGGAGTCTAATCTGGGATTTTTGCAATGTCATTGGTGAGCGCGGGCAAACGGCGCTGGTCGACAATGGTCATATGCGTGAGGCGAAATTCTTTCCCGATGCCAAACTTAATTTTGCAGAAAATCTCCTGCGTCATAACGGTGCGGGAGAGGCGATCATCTTTCGCGGCGAAGACAAGGTTGAGCGCCGCCTGACATGGGACGACCTTCATGCACTGGTCTCAAAGCTTCAGCAGTTGATGCTTGCAGAAGGAGTAAAGCCCGGTGATCGCGTTGCAGGCATGATGCCGAACATGCCTGAGGCTGTCGCTCTAATGCTGGCAGCGTCGTCTATCGGGGCAGTCTGGTCTTCGTGCTCGCCGGATTTTGGCGCGCAGGGTGTGCTGGATCGCTTTGGCCAGATCGAGCCGAAACTGTTTTTTGCCTGCGATGGTTACTGGTATAACGGCAAACGCATTGATGTGAGTGACAAGATCGCCGAAGTGACAGCCAGGCTGCCCAGCAGCAAACGCTCGGTCATCGTTCCCTATTTGGGCGAAGCGGAAGCGGTGGCCAGCAAGGCCCGGAACGGCATTGCGCTTGACGCAGCCCTTGACCCTTTTTCAGCAAAAGCAGTCGAGTTCATGCGGCTGCCATTTGACCACCCGATCTACATTCTCTTTTCGTCGGGTACGACCGGCATTCCAAAATGCATCGTGCATCGTGCTGGCGGCGTGCTGTTGCAGCATCTTAAGGAACACCGTCTTCACGCGGATATTCGCGAAGGCGACCGCTTCTTCTATTTCACCACCTGCGGCTGGATGATGTGGAACTGGCTGGCGTCCGGCATCGCGTCCGGTGCAACGCTGCTGCTTTATGATGGCTCGCCATTTTATCCCGATGGCAATGTTCTGTTCGATTATGCGGCGTCCGAAGACATGACCTATCTCGGCACGTCGGCAAAATTCATTGATGCGGTGCTGAAAGCCGGTCTGCGACCCGGTGAAACCCATGATCTGTCCGCTCTGCGTACCATTTCCTCGACCGGTTCGCCGCTGTCACCTGAAGGTTTTGCTTTTGTCTATGAGGCAATCAAAAAGGATGTGCATCTGGCATCCATCTCAGGCGGAACGGACATCGTTTCCTGTTTCGTGCTGGGCGTGCCGACCGAACCCGTCTGGCAGGGCGAAATTCAGGGCGCTGGCCTTGGCATGGCTGTTGATGTCTGGGACGATAATGGCAAGCCGGTGCGCGGCGAGAAGGGCGAACTGGTTTGCACCAAGGCCTTTCCTTGTATGCCGCTGCAATTCTGGAACGATCCGGAAGGCGCGAAATATCAGGCAGCCTATTTCGAGCGTTTCGACAATATCTGGTGCCATGGCGATTTTGCTGAATGGACCGAGCATGATGGCATTGTCATTCATGGCCGTTCGGATGCCACGCTTAATCCGGGTGGTGTGCGTATCGGGACAGCAGAGATTTACAATCAGGTCGAGCAGATGCCGGAAGTGACGGAAGCACTTTGCATCGGGCAGGATTGGGACAACGATGTGCGCGTGGTGCTCTTTGTGCGGCTTGCTGAAGGCGTTTCGCTTGATGACGCTCTCAAAGCGCGGATCAAAGCCAAAATCCGTACCGGCGCTACACCGCGCCATGTACCTGCAAAGGTCATCGCTGTCAGTGATATTCCGCGTACCAAATCCGGCAAGATTGTCGAACTTGCCGTGCGCGACATCGTGCATGGCCGCGAGGTGAAGAACCGTGAAGCACTGGCAAACCCGCAAGCACTGGAGCTTTATCGCGATATTGCCGAGCTTCAGGAGACTTGATGCGGAATGGTGCGCGAAAGAAAATTTCGTTATAGGGTAATAAATAGCCACAGAACGCCGCGCAAAGCCATTGCCTAATCGGTCTCCACACGACACTCTGAACGGAACATAGCTGTTTTCAAAAACAGCAGCCGGGCAGAACTTGTGGAGGACGAGTATGTTTGCTTCGGGCCAGAATTTGGGGGGCATGAATTTCGGTCTTGGCGAAGAGATCGAAGCCCTTCGTGATACGGTTCGCCGTTTTGCGGAAAGCCGCATTGCGCCGCTTGCCGCCGATATTGATCGCAAGAACGCATTTCCCATGCATCTGTGGCGCGAACTGGGTGATCTCGGCGTGCTGGGCATCACGGCACCAGAAGATTACGGTGGCGCAGGCATGGGCTATCTTGCGCATTGTGTGGCAATGGAAGAAATCAGCCGTGCATCGGCCTCGGTTGGCCTGAGCTATGGCGCGCATTCCAATCTCTGCGTCAATCAGATCAAGCGCAATGGTTCGCCCGAACAACACGCGAAATATCTACCCAAACTTATCTCCGGCGAGCATGTCGGTGCGCTTGCGATGTCCGAACCGGGAGCCGGTTCTGACGTTGTGTCGATGAGGCTGACAGCCGAAAGGCGCGGGGACAGTTATATTCTCAACGGCAACAAGATGTGGATCACCAACGGCCCCGATGCGCATGTGCTTGTTGTCTATGCCAAGACCGATCCGGCAGCGGGTCCGCGTGGTATCAGTGCCTTCATCATTGAGAAAACCTTCAAAGGCTTCTCAACCGCGCAAAAGCTCGACAAGCTCGGTATGCGCGGCTCCAACACCTGCGAACTGGTGTTTGAGGATTGTGAAGTGCCCGCCGAAAACCTGCTGGGGGAAGAAGGCAAGGGCGTCAATGTGCTGATGTCCGGCCTTGATTATGAGCGGGTCGTGCTGGCCGGTGGGCCGCTTGGCATCATGGCGGCCTGTCTCGATGTCGTTGTGCCTTATGTGCATGAGCGCAAGCAGTTCGACCAGCCGATTGGTGAGTTTCAGCTGATGCAGGGTAAGCTTGCCGATATGTATGTGAGCTTCAACGCTTCGCGCGCCTATGTTTATGCGGTGGCAGCGAGCTGTGATCGTGGCGAGACGACGCGCAAGGATGCGGCTGGCTGCATTCTTTATGCAGCGGAAAACGCCACACAAATGGCTTTGCAGGCCATACAGGCGCTGGGCGGTAACGGCTATATCAATGATTATCCGACCGGGCGTCTTTTACGTGACGCAAAGCTTTATGAAATCGGTGCAGGCACGTCGGAAATCCGCCGTATGCTGATCGGACGGGAACTCTTTCAGGAGACCCGCTGATGCCGGTTCTGAAATCTGAAATTTTGACACGCAGCCCCGTCTTTGAAGCCAATCGCAAGGCTATGCTGGCAGCGCTTGATGTGGTGGCAGAGGCATCACGCATGGCCATGGATGGCGGTGGCGAAAAAGCGCGGCAGCGTCATATCGCGCGCGGAAAACTCTTGCCGCGTGATCGTGTTGCGCAGCTCATCGATCCGGGATCACCCTTTTTGGAAGTGGGGCTGACGGCGGCGCATGACATGTATGACAATGCGGCCCCTTCCGCGGGCATGATCACCGGCATTGGCCGGGTATCTGGCCGTGAATGCATGATTGTCTGCAATGATGCAACGGTGAAGGGCGGCACCTATTATCCGATCACGGTGAAAAAGCATCTGCGCGCGCAAGAGATCGCAGGCGAAAACCGCTTGCCTTGCATTTATCTGGTCGATTCCGGTGGCGCGAACCTTCCCAATCAGGATGAGGTTTTTCCCGATCGCGATCATTTCGGGCGTATTTTCTATAATCAGGCGCAGATGTCGGCAGCGGGCATTCCGCAGATTGCAGTCGTCATGGGATCGTGCACGGCAGGCGGCGCTTATGTGCCTGCCATGAGCGATGAGACGGTGATTGTGCGCAATCAGGGCACGATTTTTCTGGCTGGTCCGCCGTTGGTCAAAGCTGCAACCGGCGAAGTGGTAAGCGCTGAAGATCTGGGCGGGGGTGACACGCATACCCGGCTCTCCGGCGTGGCCGATCATCTCGCCCATGACGATGCTCATGCGCTGCAAATCGCTCGCGCCATCGCCGCTAATCTCAACAGTGAAAAACGTGCCTTCATACCAAGAGGCGAGGGTGCTGCCCCGCGTTATGACGCGGAAGAGATTCTCGGAATTGTCTCGGCTGACACCCGCATTCCCTATGATGTGCGCGAGCTGATTGCGCGGTTGGTCGATGGTTCCGAGTTTGATGAGTTCAAGGCACGATTTGGCCCGACGCTGGTCTGCGGTTTTGCCAGTCTTTATGGAATGCCGGTTGGCATTATCGCCAATAATGGCGTTTTGTTTTCCGAAGCTGCTTTAAAGGGGGCGCATTTCATAGAGTTGTGCTGCCAGCGCAATATTCCGCTGATCTTCCTGCAAAATATCACCGGCTTCATGGTTGGTCGCAAATATGAGGCCGAAGGCATCGCCAAGCATGGGGCCAAGCTGGTGACGGCGGTCGCCACCGCCAATGTGCCGAAGATAACCATGCTGATTGGTGCATCTTATGGGGCGGGAAACTATGGCATGGCCGGGCGGGCCTATTCTCCGCGCTTTTTGTGGACGTGGCCGAATAGCCGTATTGCGGTGATGGGCGGCGAACAGGCGGCAGGCGTTCTGGCCACCGTCAAGCGTGACGGGATCGAGCGCAACGGCGGCACATGGTCGGCGCAAGAGGAAGCGGAGTTCAAGCGTCCCACCCTGGACATGTTCGAGCGTCAGAGCCACCCGCTTTATGCATCGGCACGGCTTTGGGATGACGGCATTGTCGATCCGCGCAAGAGCCGCGAAGTGCTCGGTCTATCGCTTTCTGCAACGTTGAATGCGCCGGTCGAGCCGACGCGCTTCGGCATCTTTAGAATGTAAAGAGGGCGGTCAGATGTTTCAAAAAATACTGATTGCCAATCGCGGAGAAATCGCCTGCCGCATTATCCGAACGGCGAACAAATTGGGCATTGCCACTGTCGCGATTTATTCGGATGCAGATGCCAATGCGCTTCATGTCGAAATGGCTGACGAGGCGGTGCGCGTCGGTCCGGCACAATCTGCGCAAAGCTATCTCAATATTGATGCGATCATCAAGGCGGCACTGGATACGGGCGCGGAAGCCATTCATCCGGGCTATGGTTTTCTCTCTGAAAATGCCGACTTTGTGGATGCGGTCGAGGCAGCAGGGCTCACCTTCATTGGCCCTTCGGCCAAAGCCATCCGCGCGATGGGGCTGAAAGATGCCGCCAAGCGCTTGATGGAAAAAGCCCGAGTGCCCGTCGTGCCCGGCTATCATGGCGACAATCAGGACGCCGCCTTTCTCAAAGGCGAGGCGGATCGCATAGGCTATCCTGTGCTGATTAAAGCGCGTGCGGGCGGCGGCGGCAAGGGTATGCGTCGTGTCGACAATCCCACCGATTTTTTAACTGCATTGGACAGTGCGCGACGCGAGGCAGAAGCATCGTTTGGCGATCACGCCGTGCTGATTGAAAAATACATGACCAAGCCGCGCCATATCGAGGTGCAGGTTTTTGGTGATAATTATGGTCATGCGGTGCATTTGTTTGAGCGCGATTGCTCGCTGCAACGCCGCCATCAAAAAGTGATTGAGGAAGCACCCGCCCCCGGCATGACGCCTCAAATGCGCGCTGCCATGGGCGAGGCGGCAGTCAAGGCTGCCCAAGCCATCGGCTATTCCGGCGCAGGCACGGTGGAATTTATCGCCGATGTGTCGGAAGGGCTGCACCCTGACCGCTTCTTTTTCATGGAAATGAACACGCGGCTACAGGTTGAGCATCCGGTGACGGAAGCGATAACCGGCCTTGATCTGGTTGAGTGGCAATTGCGTGTGGCGTCCGGCGAAGCCTTGCCGAAGCAGCAGATTGAGCTTTCCATCAATGGCTGGTCTTTTGAGGCGCGGCTTTATGCCGAGGACCCTGCGCGTGATTTTCTGCCCGCGACCGGCAGGCTTGCGCTGTTTGCAGCGCCTCAAAATGCGCGCGTGGATTCCGGCGTGCGCTCTGGCGATACCATCACGCCGTTTTATGATCCGATGATTGCCAAGATCATCACCCATGGCGCAACGCGCGATGAGGCGTTGACCCGGCTCGAAGGCGCTTTGAACAAGACGCGTATTGCAGGACTTGTCACCAATCGGCAGTTTTTGTCCCAACTTTGCAAGCTTGAAGCCTTTCGTTCTGGCGATGTTGATACAGGGCTGATTGCGCGTGAGGCGTCCACACTTTTCAGAATAGAACAGCCTTCGGATATTGCTTTTGCGCTGGCAGCACTCGGTGCGCTTGATTTGCTGGATGCGCCGCTTAACAATGATCCATGGAGCAGTCTGCGCGGTTTCCGCCTATGGGATGATGCAGCGCGCTCCGTCCTGCTTGATCATCATGGTGAACGCCAGACAATTCATTTTACGATCAAAAGCGGCAGGCTTTTTGGCTTTAGCTTTGGCGATCTGGAAATCCGCTCTCATGAAAATGGTCTGGTGCGCTTTTCAATTCATGGTCACCTTGAACAGGCATCCGTCATGCGCATCGGCGTTGACGTGAGCGTTCAGCTCCATGGACGCGACGCCTTGTTTCATCATGTTGAGATTGTCGGTGCGGAGGAGGAGGTTTCGGGCGAAAGCCGCATTCTCTCGCCGATGCCAGGACTTGTGCGGCTGGTGTGCGTTGCGGAAGGCGAAAGTGTCGCCAAAGGCGACCGGCTTGTGACGATGGAGGCGATGAAGATGGAGCTTTCACTGACTGCGCCGCGAGATGGCAAGGTCGCAACTGTGAACGTCGCGGCTGGCGATCAGGTCGATGAAGGCGCGCTGTTAGTCCAACTGGAGGAAGAGCATGATCCCGAAAAGTGGGAACCGGTTTTCGGACAAGATCATGCTCAAACAAAAAGAGGAGAAGAACATGGCTGAACACGTGGAAATCGTCGAAATGGCAGCGCGTGACGGCCTGCAAAATGAGAAGCGTTTTGTTCCGACAGCCGACAAGATTGCGCTGATTGATCGCCTGTCCGCTTGTGGCTATTCCCGTATCGAAGCAACCAGTTTTGTCAGCCCCAGATGGGTGCCTCAATTGGCCGATGCGCAAGAGGTGATGCGCGGTATCCACCGTGCGGGCAGCGTCCGCTATTCGGTTCTGGTGCCGAATATGAAGGGCTATGCGCTTGCGGTGAGCGCCAATGTTGATGAAATTGCCGTCTTCATCTCTGCCTCCGAGGGCTTTTCCAAAGCCAATATCAATTGCACGATTGCAGAGAGCATTGAGCGGCTGGCACCAGTGATTGGTGCAGCCATCAATGATGGTCTGGCCATTCGCGGTTATGTCAGCTGCGTTGTCGAATGTCCTTATGATGGGCCAACTGCGCCGCAGGCGGTTGCAGAAGTCACCGAGCAACTCTTTTCGCTTGGCTGCCACGAGGTGAGCCTTGGTGACACAATCGGGCGCGGCACGCCTGAAACAGTGAGCGCCATGCTCGATGCCGTGTTGAATATCGCGCCTGCGCACAGTCTTGCCGGTCACTATCACGACACCAATGGCCGTGCGCTTGATAATATCCGGGCCAGTCTGGAAAAGGGGCTTCGGGTGTTTGATGCATCGGTGGGCGGACTGGGGGGATGTCCGTTTGCACCGGGTGCCAAGGGCAATGTCGATACGCTGGCAGTCGCGGACATGCTGCATCGGCTTGGCTTTGAAACCGGCCTTGATATTGAAAAGCTGAGATCGGCAGCGTTGTTTGCGCAAGCGTTCACGCAGGATAAGGCTGCATGAGCGCGTTCGAAACCTTGCAAATTGCGCTTGATGAGCGCGGTGTCGCGACACTGACGTTCAATCGCCCCGAGCAGCACAATGCGCTTTCCGGTCTTATGATCGATGAGCTTTTCAACGCGACGCTGCAACTGGCAGATGATGACGCGGTGCGTCTCGTTATTCTGACCGGCAGCGGCAAAAGCTTTTGCGCAGGTGGCGATCTTGGCTGGATGCAGGAGCAGGTGAACGCGAACCGCTCTCAACGAATAGAAGCGGCGCGCAAACTGGCACTGATGCTCAAAGCCTTGCGCGATCTGCCGAAGCCTCTGATCGGGCGGATCAATGGACAGGTTTTTGGCGGTGGTGTCGGGCTTATCAGCGTTTGCGATGCAGTGATCGGTGTCTGTGATGCGCGTTTCGGGTTGACGGAAACCAAGCTTGGCCTGATCCCGGCAACCATCAGTCCCTATGTGGTTGCGCGGATCGGACAGGCCCATGCACTGAGAACGTTTACCTCGGCACGATTGTTTGATGCAATGGAAGCAAAGCACATTGGATTGCTGCATCACGTGGTCGAAGCAGAGCAACTTGATGCTGCAATAGAGCGGGAAATCAAACCCTATTTTTCGACTGCACCCAATGCGGTCGCAGCGTCCAAACGGCTGGTGCACGCGCTCAGTGCACCGATCGACGAAGCGGTGATCGAAATGACACTCACCCGTCTCGCCGACACATGGGAAACGCCAGAGGCTGCGGAAGGAATCGCGGCCTTTTTTGCAAAGCAAACACCACCATGGAAGAGAGGAGGATAAGCATTTTTTGGGAGGCAGTTTTCGTTGTAGTTGCGGGTACTTGGCCCCTTGCAATCGGAAGCTGGAAATGCATTCTTATTACATCATGAAAGCGTGCTGCCGTTCTGGAGCATGTTTCCGAAAGCGCAGATGCAATTTCGGATAATATTATGGCTCTGGTACCCCAAAAGGGTGATGGTGCGGCGCGTTTTTGGATTGACCCTTTAAGATCGTATGATTGAAATAAAAGGGAGGGCCCGGCAAAGCTGCAGCGCATATGCGCTACGATTTGACCGGCATGGGTTGTCTGGGGCCATCGGGAAAAACGGGGCCTCACCAAAGGAGAAAAAGAATGAACCTCAAGCTTCTTTCCAGCGTAGCCTTTGCCGCTACTCTCGGTTTTGCCAGCGCTGCTTATGCAGATATTACGATTGGCGTTGTCGCACCACTCACAGGTCCGGTTGCCGCCTATGGCGACCAGGTCAAGAAGGGTGCGGAAACCGCTGTTGAAGTCATCAACAAGAATGGTGGTATCAAAGGCGAAAAGATCGTTCTGAAGTTTGCCGACGATGCCGGTGAGCCAAAACAGGGCGTTTCTGCGGCAAACCAGCTTGTTGGTGATGGCATCAAGTTCGTCGTCGGCCCGGTCACGACCGGCGTCGCGATCCCTGTTTCCGACGTTTTTGCGGAAAACGGCGTTCTTATGGTTACGCCAACTGCAACCGGTCCTGATCTGACGTCGCGCGGCTTGGAAAACGTGTTCCGCACCTGCGGTCGCGATGATCAGCAGGCCGATGTCATGGCCGCCTACTTCCTGAAAAACTTCAAGGACAAGAAGGTCGCCATCGTTCACGACAAGGGCGCATATGGTAAGGGTCTCGCAGATTCCTTCAAGGCTGCAATCAACAAGGATGGCATCACCGAAGTTCAATACGATTCCGTCACCCCCGGCGATAAAGATTTCAGTGCTCTGGTATCCAAGCTGAAAGCCGCTGGTACGGAGATCGTTTATTTCGGCGGTTATCATGGTGAAGGCGGCCTTCTGGCCCGTCAGATGCATGATGCAGGTTTGAATGCCCTGATTCTTGGCGGTGAAGGTCTGTCCAACACCGAGTTCTGGGCGATTGGTCAGAAGAATGCTGAAGGCACACTCTTCACCAATGCTGTTGATGCAACGAAGAATCCAGCTTCCAAGGAAGCCGTTGATGCGCTGACAGCCAAGAACATTCCGGTTGAAGCATTCACCATGAACGCTTTTGCCGCTGTTCAGGTGCTTGCAGACGGTATTGAACGCGCTGGTACGACGGAAGATACCGCAGCTGTTGCCGCAGCACTTCGCGATGGCAAGCCAATCGAAACGGTTATTGGTAAGCTGACCTATGGCGAAACGGGTGATCTTTCATCGCCAAGTTTTGACGTTTTCAAATGGGAAGACGGCAAGATCGTTGGTCTTGATTGATCAGCCATTTGCAATTGACGAAAACGCCGGGGATCAAACCCCGGCGTTTTTGTTTTGCGAATAACAGTTGAGGCTTTTTATGAGCTGGGAAAACCAAGCTCTGCTTCGATGGCTTCAAAAGTGTCATCCATGGCGCGGGTCGGGCTGAACGGAAGTGCGAAGTGACCGTAGGCGATCGACATCTGTCCTTCGGCTTTGCGCTCGCCGCCTTTGGCAACCGCAGCAATGTAAAGGGCAGCGGCAAGCCCGGTTCTGTCCGATCCTGCTTTGCAATGAAGAAGCACTGGCTTTTCCGCTTGCTGCATCAAAGCAATGAGCGCGCGTGTTTGCTCTTTGCTGAGTTGTTTGCGCGATGACATCGCATAATCTGCGTGTTGAATTCCAAGCGCCGTAGACGCTGCAACTTCGTCATCGTACCATTTCGAACCCGGCTCTGCGCCACGCAGATTGATAATCGTTTTGATGCCATAAAGCGTCTTCAGCTGTGCAATACGCGATGGATCAGGCTGATTGGAGCGATAGGCTTGCCCTGCGATGATGGTGTGGACATTGCCTTTATACTGAATTGTTACCAAATAGCCACCAAGAAAACTCCCGCCAATCAACATGCTCAGAACAAGTATCCTGACAAAACCAAGCGAAAAAAGCGCATGTTTTTTGAGGGGGTGCATAATTGTTCCTTAGTAGAGGTTTCTAATGTGATATAAATTTACTTTTTTTTACTTGAATTCCCTCTCTTATATAGTACGATTGCGACATAATGTTGAAAAGTGTAATTTTATATTTCGTTGCGTAGTGTTTTCCAAGATTGACACGACTGAGCTTGCCGGAAGAGTGAGAGCGTCCTCCCGGACTGCAATTTCATCTCGAACGGCTGATAATGGTAAGCTTCGGTTAACCATAGTGGTTTAGTTTATTTGTATCAAAATGGGGCATTTAGCGGAGCAGGTTTGATGCAGCGCTATAGATTTGACGACAAAAAAGTTTTGATCGAAGCCATAGTCGAACTTCTTAACAGAGGTGTCGAGCCGGATGAACTTGATCTGGTACTCAGCCGGATTGGTCCGGTGGATCTCGATCTGATGCGGCAGTGTTTGATTGAGGTCTGGAACTATAATCATCCGGAACCTGTACAAACACCGATGGCAGCTTGATCAAAGCGCATCCCGAAAAGGGAGAATGCGTTTTCGGACAGAACACGCGTGAGCGCGCGTTGGGTTTTCGCGTGTTGTGATCGCAAGGAGCTCTGGCAAAGGTTAACACGTGGCCTATGGGCGACCGACGGGCCTATATGCTGGGCATTGCGCTTTCAGGTTATTCTTTTCGGGCTTTTGATGGATTTCTGAAGACTGTCACAATCCTGAAATGCAACAATGCTAAATCTAAATTCGTATCGGGAATTCATTCGGTGATGCGACCACGGATGTAATGGCGCAAACCGAATGAAAGCGGAAGGTCGGGTTCATCCCGGCCTTTTTCGTTTTGCAGCCCGAAGGAAACACTTCACAGCTGCCGGATCTGGAACTAGTCTTGCGCAGCGTTTCGTGAGGAGGCAATCAATGATACGCCATATCGTTCTTATTCGGTTCAGATCGGATGTCGAACCCGCGCAGATAAAAGCCGCTCTTGATCAGGTGGTCGCTTTGCGGGGCAAAATCGACGGCATCGTTGCGATTACAGCGGGTAAAAATAACAGTCCCGAAGCGCTCGAAAAGGGATTTAAGCACGGCTTTGTTGTCGATTTTACCGATGCAGCGGCGCGCGATGCCTATCTTCCTCATCCTGATCACGTGGTCGTTGGCGGAAAGCTTGTCGAACTGGCCGAAAATGGTCTCGATGGTATTCTTGTGTTTGACTATCATTGTTAAAACAGAAGTCCTCCGACCCCCATTTTTCCCAGATCGTCTGAATCAAGCCTCACACCCGCCATCAAGCGATCCAGTATCCAGTCGAGGCTGTTTTCGCGCGCACTGCGTGCGGATCCGGGCGCGACAATAATATATTTCTCCCCAAGCTTTGCCAGAACCAGAAGATTGCCCGGATCAACCGGCATACCAATACGCAAAATCTCGCCACCCGAAGCGAGAATTGCGCGCGCGACAATGTCCGCTTCATCTGCGATGGAAGAGGCGCTGACTATGAGGATGAGATCGCACGCATGCCGGAGTTCACTGATTGCCCGCATGAGCGCATCTTGCGCATGAACCACGCGGTGTTCAGCCCCCACTGATCCGTGATTATGCTCAATGCGCATGGAAATGAGCTTGCGTGTTTTGTCGAGGACTGAATCGCGTATGGACGGCAATTGAGACTGGATAATCCCGACCGTCATGGCCTGGAACGGCCTCACATCCAGAATATTTTGCGGGGCTGCTGGCCAGCGCAGGTTTTCAATCAGCTTTGCTGGTATCGCAAAGGGAATGATTTTAACGCTCGCAACCATCTGGCCACGCTGAACGCGGCAGTCATTGCGCAATGTTGCAACGGAAATACGCGGATCAAGCAGGTTTATGGTGTCAATGGCAGTTGCTTGCGCGTGAAACAGACCGTCATGACGGGCAAACAGATTGATACGCCCTGTAACGGGCTTTCCCGCTTCTATATTCTCTGAAATGAGCAAATTTCCGACGGCAAGCGCTGCTTCATCTTCCCTGATGTCGTCGTCTTCGAGGCGTGCTGCAAAGACATGCGTGATGCCTTGTTTTTGCAAAATATCGAGATGGTCGCGGGTTAAAACGGTGCCTTTACGAAAGCTGTGTGCACCTGACGTGATTGCATAGGCAAGCATTGCCCCTTCAGTTTGTTCAATCGGCCAGTTCCCAAATATCATGTGTTTTCCGTCAAAGCATTTCCAGCAAAAGTGCGCAGCGGTTTTGCGTAGGATAATGCGTAGCGCAAAAGATCATTTCCAGCAAAAGTGCGCAGCGGTTTTGCGTGGGATAATGCGTGAGTAAAAGATCATTTCCAGCAAAAGTGCGCAGCGGTTTTGCGTAGGATAATGCGTAGCGCAAAAGATCATTTCCAGCAAAACTGCGCAGCGTGCAGGCCGTAAAGTGCGACCAGAGGATCCTTTGTGATCCCGCTATGATGCTTTGGCTCCTGTGTAAAACAAAAAGAATGCGCGCTCTGGCGATGATAATGGTCGGGGATACTTCCAGATCATGGGCCTGCAAGTTGAATTGGTATTATTAAAAGCGATTCGCGAATCGATTTGCGTTGAGTGAATGGCAAAATTTATGGAGTTATTTTAAAATTTGTGTTATTGACAATATTGTCAACTGTTAAATGTTGTTATAATTAAGTTGCATTATATAAAATAATCTACATTAGTATTGTTTAATCTTCATGAATTCTTTTGTGTGGTATCTTTGTTTAAGGTTCAGTTACGGTCAGTTTAACGCTGGGTATCGTCTTGAATTTTTTGATTTTAACTTGTAGAGAGCCGCCGACGGGAATTGGGTTTGTCCAGTTTGATTCCGGATGGGTCGATTATGACTCACAAAGCATATGCAGCCGCGACATTTCGATCCAGTACATTTTCAGTCTGGCGCGTGACAAACAGCTTTATTCGTTATAACGGTACCTTTGAAATTTTCAGAACTTACCGAAATCTAGGAAATGACGAATGCACCAGAGCTGAAGTTCTGTGTGCAGGATGGAAAGACAAATGAAACACGGCACCCCCCGGACGATCATTTCGTTCGCCGTCTTGGCCCTCACGGCGTTCCTCGCCGGCTGCGAGAACCAGGTTCTGCTCTCTCCGAAAGGAGAGATCGGTTTGGCGGAACGCGATCTCATCTATTTTGCGACTGGCCTTATGCTGCTGGTCGTGCTTCCGGTCATTGGCATGACGCTCTATTTCGCCTGGAAGTACCGCTCCACCAACGAAAAGGCAGAGTATCTGCCGGACTGGCATCATTCCAACAAGATTGAAGCGGCTGTCTGGCTTATTCCTGTCGTTATTATCGTTTTGCTTGGCACTGTGACATGGATCTCAACGCATAAGCTTGACCCTTACCGTCCGCTTGTCTCAGACGTGAAGCCGGTCAATGTTGAAGTTGTCGCGCTGGACTGGAAATGGCTGTTCATTTACCCGGATCTGGGTGTTGCATCGGTCAATGAAATGGCGATGCCGGTTGATGTTCCTGTGAACTTCAAGCTGACATCCAGCAGCATTATGAATTCCTTCTTTATTCCGCAGCTTGGCAGCCAGGTTTACACCATGCCGAGCATGCAGACGCAGCTGCACCTGATTGCAAATCATGAGGGCGTGTTTGACGGCATTTCTGCTAATTATAGCGGTCAGGGCTTTGCCCAGATGCGCTTTAAGGCGCACTCGCTTGATCAGGCCGGTTTTGACAAGTGGGTTGCCGATGCCAAGGCGTCCGGTCAGGAACTGACGCGTGAGCGTTATGCTTCGCTGGTTCAGCCAAGCGAGAAGGCTCCGGTTCAGTTCTTTGCCTATAATGACAAAGCGCTGTTTCATAATATTGTGAACCGCTGCTGGGATGGCAAATCGGTTTGTCTTGATGATCTGATGCATCAGGAACAGATGGTGCGTGAAGCCCGTGCAGATTTGCGCAAGTCTTCGCCCGTCGATTTCAGCCAGTGGGCAAATGACATTCTTTGTCTGACTCAGCCGCAGCGTATGACGCAGCTTGAAAACTGATTTGCCGATGTAGCTGGCCCCGGGCATTTCATCCGGGGCTTGAGCTGCTGATCGCACTCCAATCGAAGTAAGAATAGAAATGTTCGGAAAACTTACGCTCGAAGCGATTCCCTATCACGAGCCTATCATCATGGTCACACTGACCGCGATAGCTGGTGGGGCGCTCGCTATTCTCGCAGCCATTACCTACTATAAGAAGTGGGGCGTTCTGTGGAGCGACTGGCTGACCTCTGTCGATCACAAACGTATCGGCATTATGTACATTATTCTGGCTTTCGTGATGCTGTTCCGCGGCTTCTCGGACGCTGTTATGATGCGCGCGCAGCAGGCAATCGCCTCCGGCGCCAATGAAGGCTTCCTGCCGCCGCACCACTATGATCAGATCTTCACCGCGCATGGCGTGATCATGATCTTCTTCGTCGCGATGCCTTTCATTGTTGGCCTGATGAACTTTGCCGTACCGCTTCAGATCGGTGCGCGCGACGTGGCTTTCCCATACCTCAACTCGTTGAGCTTCTGGCTCACGGTTGCCGGTGCCATCCTCGTTAACATTTCGCTTGGTATCGGCGAATTCGCAAAGACCGGCTGGCTGGCTTATCCGCCGCTTTCAGGTCTTGAGTTCAGCCCGGATGTCGGGGTGGATTATTATATCTGGGCCTTGCAGATTTCCGGTATGGGGACGCTGCTTTCGGGCGTGAACCTCATCACCACCATCATCAAGATGCGTGCGCCGGGCATGGGTATGATGCAGGTTCCGGTTTTCACCTGGACCGCACTCTGCTCCAACGTTCTGATCGTGGCTGCGTTCCCGATCCTGACTGTGACGCTGGCACTGCTGTCGCTTGACCGTTATCTGGATTTCCACTTCTTCACCAATGATGCTGGTGGCAATCCGATGATGTATGTGAACCTGATTTGGATCTGGGGTCACCCGGAAGTCTATATTCTGGTTCTGCCGTGCTTCGGCGTTTTCTCCGAAATCATTGCCACTTTCTCCGGCAAGCGCCTGTTTGGCTATGCGTCGATGGTTTATGCGACCGTTGCCATTACCATTCTGTCGTTCCTCGTCTGGGTGCATCACTTCTTCACCATGGGTGGCGGTGCAAGCGTCAATGCCTTCTTCGGCGTTGCGACCATGATCATCTCGATCCCGACAGGTGCAAAAGTCTTCAACTGGCTTTTCACCATGTATAAGGGGCGTCTGCGCATCGAAACGCCGGTCATGTGGACGCTCGGTTTCATGTGTACCTTTGTTGTTGGTGGTATGACGGGCGTTCTGCTTGCTGTTCCGCCTGCAGATTTCGTGCTGCACAACTCCGTGTTCCTGATCGCCCACTTCCATAACGTGATTATCTCGGGCGTTCTGTTTGGCTGCTTTGCCGGTCTCATCTACTGGTGGCCAAAGGCGTTTGGCTTCAAGCTGCATGAAGGTCTCGGCAAGAAGGCGTTCTGGTGCTGGCTGGTTGGCTTCATCATGGCCTTTATGCCGCTCTACGTGCTCGGCCTGATGGGCATGACACGCCGTCTGAACCATACGGAAAACCCAGCCTGGCATATCTATCTGATCATTGCAGCAGTTGGCGTTGCGATTATTCTTTGCGGTATTGTCTTCCAGGTTCTCCAGATCATGATCTCCATTCGTGATCGTGAAAAGCTGCGCGTCGTCAATGGCGATTCATGGGGCAACGGACGTACGCTCGAATGGTCGATTTCGTCACCTCCACCATTCTACAACTTTGCTGAAGTTGCGCATGTGCGTGATCACGACAGCTGGTGGGATATGAAGCAGAACGGTTATGTGCGCCGCACTGAAAACTTCGCCCGCATTCATATGCCGAAAAACACAGGCACGGGCTTCATCATTGGTATGCTCTGCATTCCTCTGGGCTTTGCGCTGGTGTGGCACATCTGGTGGCTCGCAATTGCTGCAGCTGTTGGTGTTCTGGCTGTCGCCATTGCCCACTCTTTCAACAATGACAGGGACTATTATGTCTCGGCCGATGAAGTACAGCGCGTCGAAGACGCCTATACGCGGCAACTGAATGCTCAGGAGGTCTGATCCATGAGCGCTACCGTTCATACGGCTGCACCATTTACGGGCGGCAACGAGCATCCGGCTCACGAAGATCATCATGATGCAGGGTCGACCACACTGGTCGGCTTCTGGATCTACCTGATGAGTGACTGCGTTCTCTTCTCGGGCCTTTTTGCAACCTACGCCGTTCTGGCGCATCAGTTCGCGGGCGGCCCGACTGGCCGTGAACTGTTCGATCTGCAGTTTGTTCTGACAGAAACGATGATCCTGCTGGCGTCTTCGCTGACTTATGGTCTGGCGACGCTCTCCATGTTCAGGAACAATCGTGCAGGCGTGCTCTTCTGGCTGGGCGTGACTTTTCTGCTCGGCTTCGCGTTTCTTGCGATGGAAATCTATGAATTCCATCACCTGATCGTTGAAGGTGCAGGTCCAAGCCGCAGCGCATTCCTTTCGGCCTTCTTTGCGCTGGTTGGAACCCACGGTCTGCATATTACCTCGGGCCTCATCTGGATTCTGGTGCTTTCCGCCCAGCTTCTGCGCGATGGCCTGACTGAAAAGAACCGGACGCGCGTGATGTGCTTGAGCCTCTTCTGGCACTTCCTGGACATCATCTGGATTGGCGTCTTTACCCTTGTCTATCTGCTGGGTGTATTGTGATGAGCTCTGGACACGAAACACACGATCAAGCCGCGCATGGCAGCCTGAAGTCGTACCTGATTGGTCTGACACTGGCGATCATCCTCACCATCGTTCCGTTTATGCTGGCAATGAATGGCTACTTCACGCCGGCAACGACCGCAGCGATTGTTATCGGAATGGCCGCCGTTCAGATCGTGGTGCATCTGGTTTACTTCCTGCACCTTGATCCGAAGTCAGAAAATGGCTGGAACATTCTGGCGCTCATTTTCACGGCCATCATTCTGGCGATTGTGCTGGCTGGCTCCATCTGGGTCATGCATCACCTCGATACCAATATGATGCCGATGTATATGACGCCGGGCGATGTGCGTAATCTGCCGTAAGTGAATTTCAGGAGGCTGGCTCGTGCTGGCCTTCTGTCTCCTCTTAACCAGGTCTGACGGCCCGGTTTTGCGGCTTTTTTCCTCCCTCTCCCCCTTAAAAAGCCGCATGGCGCCCCGGTCTTTGCCGGGGCGCTTTTGGTTTGTTTGAGGCAGTTCCCGAAAAAGGGAAGCTGGCTTTCGCAACAGCACGGATGCGAAGGTGAAGACAGAGCATTTCCAGCAAAAGTGCGCAGCGGTTTTGCGGGGGATAATGCGTGACGGAAAACAGACAGGACGTTTCTAACGGATGGCCTTAAAAGGAAATGGGCGCGATGTGCCCTTTAAAGCAAATAATGAATGTATAAAATTTTAGTAAACTTATTATTATACTGTAATATTCATCGTTCTTTGCATTCAAATAGACGTTATAGTTTGCTAAATATTGGTCACTATTGCTTTTGTCCATAATTTGGGCTATATGATACACAATGGTTTTCTTTGTATTGCATTTCTACAGTTGCATATTTGGAGAATTATCGATGTTTCTATTTAAGAAACGACTTAATAAAAAGCTTGTTCGCGCATTCATTTTTTCGTCTGTACTCTTTGTTCCTGCCGTGGCTTTTGCTGTGCCTGCGACCGTGACTGCGACTGTAAATGTCCGCAGTGGGCCGGGCGTCAATTACGGGCGGCTTGCCGCATTACCGGTTGGCCTCCGGGTGGATGCGGGCCCATGTCGAGGACGCTGGTGTCAGGTAAACAGCGGTGGTTATCGTGGCTGGGTTTCAGCGCGTTTCATAAGCTTTGGCGGCTATGTGAGGGGGCCAGTCTATCCGAACCGGGCCTATCTTAACCCTGTCGATCCTTATAGCGCCTATCCATCGGGATATTATCCTTCCGGTTCAAGCACCACTGTCATCATTGGCGGTGGCGGCTGGGGACCGGGTTACGGCTGGGATCGCGGTTGGACCTCGGGATGGCCTCCCTATTGGGGATGGCGCGGAGGTCACGGCGCATATCCGGGTTGGCGTCATGGCTGGGGACCGAGATACGATCCTTATGCCGGCTCTCACCGGGGATGGAATCCCGCCTGGGGTGTTGGTCCTGCCAGAGGTCCGCACTGGTCAGGGCGAACTGCCCCTTACCGGATTGGGACAGGTGTTCGCCCTCAATTCGGCAATATGCGCCCATATCACTCCGGGCGCTGAACCGGCATAACTTATTTCATATCAGGTCATTCTCCTCCTCCCCTGACCATGACCTGAGACGCGGCCTGCCGGATTCCCTCCCTCCGGCGGGCCGCATTCATTTTATAATGTTAAAACGCGCCATTAACTCTCCATTGACTCAATCTATTCACAATAGGGGATAAATGACTTCGGGCTTTGCAAGGAGGTTTGTGATTCTCGTCTGAGCCCGAAATGTCATACCGCATCTGGGTTGAAGCTTGGTCTTCCCACCACTCTATGCTAATCCCTGAATCGTCCTGGGATTGTGGGGGAGGACGAAGCGCTACCGAGGCGGTCGTCAAGGAGCGCGCATCCCGAAAAGTGTAAAACAGTTTTCGGATAATATGCGCATGAAACGAATGTTTAGAGTGTTGATCTGATACAATCAGATTGAAATACGCTCTGGAACCCGGACAGTAACGTGTATGACTAGGCGTAACAGGACGATACAGGGAAGAAGTCTCATTGTACTCGCATTGGCGGTGCAATTTGCTTCAATGACCGTTTCGCCCGCTTTGGCATTCGAAATCTTTGGTATACGCCTCTGGGGTAAGGACAAGAGCGTCGACCCTGATATTATTGATCCCAAAAGCTATTCGGTTGAGGTCAACGCTGTTGGTAATCGCAAGAATGCCGATGGCAGCGATGCTGATCTTAAATCCGTTATAGAAGGGGCCTCCGGCCTTGTTTCCGACGAACAGACGCCTGCATCGGGTTCTGCGGGCCTTCTGGCGAAAGCACGGGGCGATTATCGCCGTATTCTGGCAGCACTCTATGGTGAAGGTCGTTACGGCGGCACGATTTCCATCAAGGTTGATGGCCGTGAAGCCAATGATATTCCAGTCGATACCGATATTCCAAACAATGCGAAGATCGATATTTCGGTTGATCCGGGTCCGCAGTTTTTGTTCTCGCGCACGGCCATATCCAATATCGCACCGCCGCCTGCAGACAAAAGGGAACAGGTGGAATCGGTCGAAAAGGCCGGTTTTGCTCCTGGTCAGGTCGCCCGTTCAGGCACCATCCTGAAAGCCGAGCGGCTGGCGGTCGAGGCATGGCGTCAGCAGGGCTATGCCAAAGCCAGGATCACCAAAGAAGACATTGTTGCCGATCATGATGGCAATAGGGTTGCTGCCGATATCGGGCTTGATCCGGGCAGAAAGGCTTATTACGGCCCCGTCAGCGTGGTTGGTACTGCGCGCATGTACCCGCAATTTGTCGCCTGGATGACCGGATTGAAGCCGGGTGAGCAATACAGCCCCAAAGACATCGAAGATGCAAAAAAGCGCCTTGGTCGCATGGAAGTCTTCCGCTCGATGAATTTTGAAGAAGCCGAAAAGATTGGGCCGGATGGCAGCCTGCCAATGACGCTCAATGTTCAGGAGCGCAAGCCACGCCGCTTTGGTTTTGGTGCCGAGTTTTCCACGCTCGACGGCTTTGGTGTCACCGGTTACTGGATGCACCGCAACCTGTTCGGGCGCGGCGAGCGCTTGCGTTTCGATGCCAAGGTCAGTGGTGTCGGCGGTTCACAGGACAATTCCTTCGATCCGTCCAATTACACCTATACGCTTGGAACGAGCTTCGCAAAGCCCGGCGTTTACACGCCTGACACGGATTTCGTTGCCGCCCTTGATGCCAAGCGCGAAGTGCTTGATGCCTATACGGAAACGTCGATCAATGCGAAGACCGGCTTCACGCAGATTTTCAGTGATGAGCTTTCCGGCGCGCTTTATGCCAAGGCAAGCCATGGGCGCTTCGATGACGATTATTTCGGAAAACGCGAATTTACGACAGGTGGTCTTGAAGGCAATCTTCTTTACGATGGCCGGAACAACAAGCCCGATCCAAGCTCGGGTGTTTATCTGGAAGGCAACATTCAGCCCTTCTATGAGTTCCAGCGTGGCAATTTTGCGACCCGCTTCACGGCGGAAGGACGCGCTTATTACGGCTTTGGTGCCACAGACCGCGTTATTCTCGCTGGCCGCGTGAAACTTGGCTCTGTCGTTGGCGCCGGTATTGCGGATATCCCACCCAATCAGTTGTTCCTTGCAGGTGGTGGCGGCTCAGTCCGCGGCTATTCCTATCGCAGTATCGGTGTTCAAACAGCGACTGGCGACACGATTGGCGGGCGCTCGCTGGTTGAGGCATCGGGTGAAGTGCGTACGCGTGTCACCGATTCAATTGGTGTCGTGGGCTTTGTCGATGCAGGCTATGTCGGCGAACAGTCCTATCCGGATTTTTCAGAACAAATGCGCATAGGCACGGGCCTTGGCCTGCGTTACCTGACAGGGCTTGGGCCGATCCGTCTCGATGTTGCTCTTCCGCTTAACCGCCGCTCGGGCGATCCGAGCTATGCATTTTATGTGGGCATAGGACAGGCGTTTTGACCAGATTTCTAGCACTCTTGGCCTTCATTCTCTTCGCCATTCCAGCGCTCGCACAGCAGCCGCAGCAGGAAGAGGAGAAGTCTTATTTCATTTCTTTTGTGGAGAGCAAACTTTCCGCGCCCAACCGTCGTATCCAGTTTTCGGGTCTGAGCGGACTTTTGTCGTCTGAGGCAAGTGTCGGGCAGATCACGATTGCTGACCGCGAAGGCGTTTGGCTGCGCATTGAAAATGCAAAGCTCAACTGGAGCCGCACGGCGCTTTTTACCGGCCGTTTGAGCATTCAGTCGCTGGTGGCTGAACGCATTGATTTCATTCGCAAGCCGTTGCCGGACAACAGTCTTCCATCGCCGGAATCATCGACTTTCAGCCTGCCGGAACTGCCGCTGTCGATCAATATTGATAGTCTTGATGTCGCTCATCTGTATTTTGGTCAGGAGATTTTCGGGCTGCAATCGGAAGTGTCGCTGAATGGAAGTCTGTCGCTGGCGGATGGCTCGCTGAATTCCACGTTCGATATCAAGCGTTTGGATGGTCCGGGTGGCAATTTTGCCTTGCGCGCAGCCTATGCCAATGCCGATCAGAAACTTGATCTTGATCTGAAAGTGAGCGAGCCTGCCAATGGTATCGTTGCCAATCTGCTCAATATTGAGGGATATCCGCCTGTCGATCTGACGCTGACGGGCAATGGTACGCTTGATGATCTCAAGATTGATCTGGCCCTTGATACCAATGGCAGCCGCACGCTGACGGGTGGCTTTACACTGGTGCGCCGCGCTGATGGACGTGTCTTTGCCACACAGATCAATGGCCCGATTTCTGTTCTTGTCCCGCCTGCTTTCCGTGATTTCTTTGGTGCCGATACGGCATTGACTGCAAATGGGCTTCTGAAAGATGGCGGCGGGTTCCGTCTTGATGATCTTGCACTCAATACGGCTGCGATGAAGATCAAGGCTTCTGCTGAATCCGACACGAGCGGCTTTTTGAACAAGCTGCGTGTGGATGCAGATATTCGCGATGACAGCAAAGGTGAAGTTTTGCTGCCGGTCAAAGGTGCGCAAACCACGATCAACAATGCGACGCTGCAAATCGCCTACGGTGATCGTCCGACCAATGATTGGACGGGTAAGCTTGCGGTTTCCGGGTTTAAAAATGCCTCTGTTTCGGCTTCCAGCATCGCCCTTGATATGGGGGGGGGGGCTGAAAATCTGAATGATGCAACGAACCGCCATATCACATTTAACGTTGATGGCGGTGTAAGCGGCATCAACGCGCCCGATCGGAAAATCGCCGAAGCTTTGGGTGATAAAATTGATGTCCTGATCAATGGTGGCTGGCGTTCCGGTTCCCCGGTACAACTTGAAAAGGCTGGTATTGAGGGCAATGGCCTGAGCCTTGAGCTAAACGGCAACATCGATGATTTCATCTTCAACGGCGATATTCTTGCAAAAATTGCAAGCCTCGCTCCTTATGCGGAACTGGCCGGGCGCGATCTTGCGGGCAGCATCGATGTGAAGGCCTCCGGTAAGGTTAGCCCCATCAGTGGTGCTTTTGATCTCAATCTCGATGGCACGGCGCAAAATATGCGCACCGGTACGCAAGCTGTCGATAATATTCTTGATGGCGAAGTCCGCATGAGCGGCGGAATTGCCCGCAGTGCGGCAGGCTTTGCTGCACGCGATTTCCGCATTGGAAATGCGCTAAGCGAAATCACCGCCAACGGCTCTTTTGCATCTGATAAGGCAGATTTCGATTTCGGTGTCATGCTGTCCGATATGAAGCTTCTGTCTGACAAAGCCTCAGGCCGCATGACGATCAAAGGCAGCGCGCGCGGCGATGACAAGCTGATCGCACTGGCGCTGCGCGCCGACGCACCACAGGGAACACTTGCTGATCGCAAGCTCGCCGACGGCGCGCTCGATTTCAATGCGTTGCTGGATGGCAATGCCACAACAGGCGCATCGCTTTCAGGCAAGCTTGCAGGCAGCGCACTTCTCAATGGCCAGAAGATCGATCTTGGCACGCTCATCGATATCGTCAATGACGAGAAGCGCCTGACCAATCTCGTGTTCAATGCAGGCGGCACACATGTTTCCGGTGACGTGACGCAGAATGCCAAAGGTTTGCTTGCGGGCCAACTCATGGTTGATGCGCCTGATATTTCAACCGCAGCTGCACTTTTCCTTGCTGATGCGACGGGTTCCGCCAATGCCGACATCACGCTTGATGCCAATGGTGAACGCCAGAATGCAACTGTCAACGCCAAGGCCAATGGTCTGAAAATCAACGGAAATCATATCGCATCTGCAGATATTGCCGCAAGCGCGCAGGATCTGTTCGGCGTGCCGGTTGTCGATGGAACGGCCAGCGCACGCGATATTCTGGTTGGCACTTTTGGAATCGACAGTTTTGATGCCAAGGCCAATGCAACAGGGACAAAGACTGATTTTACCGCGAGCACCAAGCTCAAGATTGGCACTTTGGCCAATGCATCCGGTTCGCTTGAGCCAAAAGATGGCGGTTTTGAACTGGGGCTTGCTTCAGCTGACGTGAAACAGGGTTCGCTTTCAGCCGTGCTTGCTGCACCCGCAACCATTGCCATGAAAGGCAGCGATATTTCTTTCGGCGATATCATCGTCAATACCGGCGATGGACAGGTCAAGGTGAATGGTGCGATTGGAGAAAGCCTTGATCTTTCGGTTGCACTGAAAAATCTGCCGCTGGCGCTGGCCAATACTTTCAAACCCGAACTTGGTCTTGGCGGTATCGTTAACGGTACGGCGCGCGTTACCGGTACGCGCGAGAATCCGAATGCCACTTTTGATATTTCTGCGCGTGGTGTGAGCGCAGCGCAGCTTAAAGATCAGGGTATTGCGCCGCTTGATGCGGATGCAAAGGGCAGTTCTGACAGCAATCGTTTGAATGTCGATGCGCATGTAAGCGGCGGCGGCGGTATTGATGTCACCGCTAAGGGCGGCGTCCCGCTTGGCAAAGGCGAGCTTGCAGTTGATGTCAACCTGACCAATCTTCCTTTGGCAGCACTCAACGGCGCGGTAAAAGGACAGGACCTTGCAGGCAATGTCACCGGCACGGCACGGCTCACAGGACCGCTGACCAATCCGGCAGCCCAGTTTAATCTGCGTGGTACAGGCCTGGCTGCAAAGCCGTTGCGTGACAACGGACTTGCGCCGTTAAGCTTGCAGGCTGCGGGTAATTACGCGGCCATGGCGGTTGATATTTCTTCTTTGAACGTGGATGGTCCGCAGGGTCTCAACATCACAGCCAAAGGCAAGGTGCCGTTTTCGGGGCAGGGGCTTGGCGTAGATGTTTCGGGCAATGTTCCGCTGGCGCTCGCCAACCGTTTCCTTGCTGATCGCGGTTCGCAGGTGAGTGGTACACTTTCGCTGACAGCCAATGTTTCAGGTGGCTTTGACAGACCGCAACTGCGCGGTATGTTCTCGACATCGGGTGCGCAGTTTATCGATCCAGAAACCAATGTCCGATTGAACGCCATCAATGTGATGGGGGCGATGGAGGGTGAGACAATCACGCTCCGTCAGGTCAATGCGACCTTTGGCAGTGGAGGTAAGATTTCCGCAAGCGGTACGATTTCGACAAATGCGAGCGCAAATTTCCCGGCCGATATCGACATCAAGCTTGATCGTGCGCGGTATGCTGACGGCAAGCTCGTCGTTGCCACTGTGAGTGGTGGCATTTCGATCACCGGGCCATTGATGCGTGATCCACTGATTGCTGGCCGTATCGATGTTGAACGTGCAGAAATAACTGTGCCAGAAAATCTGGGCGGTGGCGCGGCCTATGTCCCTGTACGCCATATCAACACACCGGCAAATGTTCTTAAAACGCTGGAGCGTGCCAAGGTTGAGACACGTCGTGGCAGCGTGCCGACACCAACGTCCCGTCCGACGGTTCCGCGTCTTGATGTGCTTGTCAACGCACCCAACCAGATATTTGTCCGGGGCCGGGGTTTGGATACGGAACTTGGCGGTCGCGTTCGTTTGACCGGTCCAGTGACAAACATCCAGCCTGTTGGCTCGTTTGATCTTATTCGTGGCCGCATCGGAATTCTCGGCCAGCGCATTACCTTTGATGAAGGTCATGTCACGCTGGTCGGTGATCTTAATCCTCAGCTCAATTTCGTTGCCCGCAGTGAAGGGGATGACATTACGGCAATTGTGACGGTGACGGGTACGGTTGATAATCTGAACATCGCATTCTCCTCCTCGCCGGAATTGCCGCAGGATGAAGTGCTGGCGCATCTGATATTCAAGCGTTCGATTGGTGAGTTGTCAGCCTTCCAGATCGCCCAGCTTGCGGCTGCGGCTGCCGAGCTTGCGGGTGGTTCGAATAATTCGCTCATGAGCAAGCTGCGTCAGGGCACGGGGCTTGATGACATTGATGTTGTCACCGACAGCAAGGGGCAGACTGCGGTCCGTGCAGGTCGTTATATTCGCGATAATATTTATCTGGGTGTCGAAGCGGGTTCTGCTGGCACGACCAAAGGAACGGTTAATCTGGACATCTCCCGCAATCTCAAGGTCAAGGGTGCTTTGGGATCGGAGGGTGACTCCAGCGCCGGTATTTTCTACGAAAAAGATTATTGATCGAAAATGCGATCAAAGGCCGGGCATATCCCCCGGCCTTTTTTCTACCCACTGTTGCGCCCCCGGTTTTTTCTTAACGTTTGCGCGAGGTGTTTAACGCTTCCTCAACCATAAAGACGCAAATTGTTCCCAGCGTAAGAAGGTATTTTGCCGTATTTTGAGTTGGGCGAATTGTATGTCGAAACTGACTGAAAGATTAAGCCGCCGTCATTTTCTGATGGGCACTGGTGCTGCGATGCTGGGCGGTGTTGCAGGCTGTTCGCAAAGCATGGATATGTCTGCATTCCAGATGAATGTCGATCCAATGTCGACGGGTGGCATCACGCCGATGCGTCCGCAGATCAGCATTGATAAGAATATTACCACGCCGGATGTGATGTATGCTTCGGTGCAGGAAGGGCCTTATGCGCTTCCGGCAATTCCCTATCAGAAAGTACCGAAAGAGTTCCGCCGGCAGATCGTACCCGATCCGACAGGCGAAGCGCCGGGAACGATCGTTGTCGTTACCAAAGATCACTTTCTTTACTATGTCTTGCCCGGTGGCGAAGCGCTGCGATATGGCGTTGGCATCGGCAAGGCAGGCTTTGAATGGCAGGGCCGCGCCAATGTTCAGTATAAGAAGCAATGGCCGCGCTGGACGCCGCCGCCTGAAATGATTCAGCGCCGACCGGACCTTGAGAAATACCGCAATGGTCAGGAGCCGGGTCCACAAAACCCGCTTGGGGCGCGTGCGCTTTATATCTTCCAGAATGGTCGTGATACGGGTTACCGCATCCATGGCTCGCCGGAATGGTGGTCTATTGGCCAGTCTATGTCCTCAGGCTGCATCCGCCTGATGAACCAGGACATTATTGATCTTTATAACCGTGTTCAGGGAAAAGCGCCGATCATCGTGAGCTGATCGCAATAGGTTTGAAGCAAAAAACAGAGCGCGTGCATATCAACAATGCACGCGCTCTCATGTTCGACCGGACGGACTGGAGGCGTTTCGCCCGGTTGATCGGTCTTCTGTTTACTCGTAATGAACAGGCTTAGACGCACTGTCGGCAAAGGCGACAAGGCGGGAAAGTTCAAACTTCATGCTATCCACCGATGCATGGCGTTTTGCAGGCGCAGTGATATCCTGTGCCATCTGTGTCGATACCGCTGGCACCGCAAAGGCTGCTGTGGTGAGCGCAATGGCTGCAACAAAGCCGAGGCGTCGTTCGGTTCTGGCTTGCATGTTGGGTCTCCTCGTGCCGCTTTGCGCGGCCTAAATCAAAAAAATCCTACGCAGCGTTTTTCACATCAGTGAAAGGTCGCGCGCCGGGTTATGCTCAAAGCACTGTCGATGGCATGGATGGGTATTGGCAGCAAAGTCTGTCCGAAATCCGCCAATGTGTCGGCAAAATTGCGCGCGGCGTCTGCCACATCATTGCACCGTCGTTTGCAGGCAATGGCCTCAAGACAGGTATCGAGCAACAAGCCATCCTGATTTTGAATGCCGGAGATAAGACCGAGTGTCAGGCACTCTTCCCGGCAAACATGGTGCGAATCGAATGGAAAGGCGCGCAGTGGGCAGCTGGCGCAATGGCGCAACACGCGGATAAACTGCGAAAGTTCGCCCACAGCCCGTTTTGCTTCTGACGCGCCAAGCACTTCCGCATAAAGACCCCAGGTCATTTCCCATGGAATGATTGAGCCGGTTTCAAACCCCGCAGTCCAGCGGCGGTAGCCCTCAAGCACCAGCTTTTCCGGCAGGCGGTCATAATAGCCCACGCTGTTGGTGCCATTGAGTTCGGAGATACGCATATTCATTTGCGCCTCCGTTCAGAGGTATAAACAGCCAAACCGTCTCGCTGCTTATGATTTGCGAGGCGTTCTGTTTCCCCTCGCACATTGCAGTATCCGGTCGGCAAAAGATGAAGTTGCCACGGCAATCCATCTACATTTGCGAACCGGCATTCACTGACACCGATCATCGGGTCCTCCAATCGAACGGGTTCAAGGCCCAAACATCAAAGGCTGCACAAAATAACTCAACTGCATAAAAGCTGTAAATTGATCTGGAGTCAATTACTCATCTTTTATAAAAGTGAATTATTTCAATAGTGTAGAATTATTCTAGACTATTGAACTCATGTTTATAGCAATAGCCGAAGAACGCAATCGCTACAATTGGGTAGCGGTTGCGGCAAACGGGCGCATAAGTCGTCTATGTACCCGTCTTTTCTATTCAGAGCGTGTCGCGCTTAATCCTGCCCGATACGCACGCTCTATCTTCTTGTTTTGACGCATGTCGTTCTCTGATCGTAGCGGGAATGGAAATCAGTCCGGTAGACTGATTTCCCCGCAAAGGCGGTTCCCACTTTTTCGCGACATGCTTTAGTGGTTTGAATGGTCGTCAGACTTACCGCTTTGCGCAGTTACCGGAAACTCCACATCGACCTTCCCGGCTTTTGCGAATTCAAGCGTCGCGGAAACCTTGTCGCCTTCCTTGTAAGGATGCTCGGGCTGAATGAACATCAGGTGATAGCCGCCCGATTTCAGCGCAACGCTCTCGCCTGCGGGAATATCCAACCCGTTCTTGAGCGGGCGCATTTTCATGACCTGATTCTCCATGGTCATTTCATGGATTTCAACGCGCTTGACGCCGGTCGTTGTAACGCCGACCAGCGTGTCAGCCTCTTTGCCGTCATTTTTGATGGTGAGGAAACCACCGGCAACTTTCGCGCCGGGAACCATGGCACGGATAGAAGGTCCACTGATGCTGATATCACCCACCTTGATTGCAGCCATGGCATGATCGCCATGATCTGCATGTGTGCTGCTGCTCGCATTGCCGTGCATATCATGTCCGGCATGTTCGTCGGCACTTGCTGCGGCCAACACGCGAAGCTGTGGCGCTGGATGCTTGAGATCATGCGGGTTCTGACCATCCTTAGCAATGTCTGTCCAGGCCACGGAATCATCCGTTCCGCAGAATTGCGTCACAGGGAAGGAAAGCGTTGTATCCTTGTCGAATTTGGCAAGCTGGCCGACAACCACGAATTCGTCATAGAAGTCGCTTGGCAGTTCGCCTTCGCTCCATGTCACCTGTTTAAGGCCTGAGGTCACATCCTTGCCATGGACCTTGTAGCTTTGGGCATAGTCGCCTTTGGCTGTTTCGATCTTCCAGCCAGCCTTCGGCTGTGGCTGTGCGGAAACAAATCCTTCGGGAAGCTCCACTTTGACAGCAGTGGTCGCTTTGCCATCACAACCATGCGGGATGCGGATAATCGCCTTGTAGCGGCTGCCAGCCATCGCTTCGCTCTGATCAAGCGAGGAATGGGCATTGACGATTCCCGCGGAAGCGCAAAGGGCAAAAAGCGAAATGGCGGATGTAAAAAGACGAGTGTTTTTCATTGTTTCAAACCTGAATAATCATATGTCGGGATGCAGCGCATTGAAACGCTTGCAAGCGAAGATGAATCTCAGGCGAAGGGTGGCGCTTGTGGTGGCGCGGACGGTGGATAGATGGTCTGCTTTAAAATGGGTTCTGATGGAAGAATAACTTCTGCCGCTGCAATGTTGGGTGCGGCCCCGGTCGATGCAGCAGGCAAGGGGCAAAGGAGTGCTGACGAAATGCGGCAGGCATCACAAATATTGCTGTTGTGCAGATGCTGGTCCTGATCATGACTTTCTTGATCGACTGCATGGTCGGTGATGCAAAGCACCGGATAGCTGCCATCGGGCAGAACATATTGCGCAAGCAGCAATGGTTCGGGCGCAGCGAATATCACCGGCTTGTGTCCGAAAGCGACGAGCAACAACGCCAATACGCTCAAAATGCGTATTGCCAATGTTGCCCGGAACTGGACTGCGCGCATGTTCAACCCAAAATTCTCCCTCAGGATCGACTTTATCTATTCCGAAGCGGCTGTCTTTGCCAAGCGTCAAATAGAAGCTTGTTGATTAGGATGCACTCAGGTGAGCGGTCAGTTTATGCGCTCTACGCGCCGCATTGTCCTTATTGATACCGTCCACCGCGTTGAATGACTTCAATCTTATAGCCATCCGGATCTTCAACAAAGAAGAAGCGCGCAACCGGCACATCACCGTTCTTGAAATCGACCAGCTTGCCGACCTTGAAGCCGAGTTCTGCGAAACGGACATGTTCCGCATCAAGATCATCGACCACGAAAGCGACATGGCCATAGCCATCGCCGAGATTATAGGCTTCAGTGCGCCCCTTATTAACGGTCAGCTCAACTTCGAAATCGGCTTCGCCATTGCGCAGATAGACCAGTGTGAAGCTTTCGAAATCGATGCGCTCGGCGATTTTCAGGCCAAAGGCCTGATCGTAGAAGGAAACTGAGCGCGCTTCATCAAGAACGCGTATCATTGTGTGGATGGCTTTGGCCATTATGTCACCTGCCTGGCTTAAAACTCTTTGTTCACATCTATTGGCCTTTTGGCTGAAACTGGATTATCTCAAGATATGCAAAGCGAGCAAGCGGAGAGCTTGCCGCAGACGAGGTTGGAAGAATGTCAGGCGTAACGCGTGAACAGGTTCTGGAGCGGCTGAAGGCTGTGACAGGGCCAGATTTCGAAAGCGATGTGGTGTCGCTTGGTCTGGTGTCGGATATTTTTATTGCCGACGGCAAAGTCTTTTTCTCGATAACGGTTCCGGCGGATCGCGCAAATGCGCTTGAGCCGATGCGGCTGGCTGCGGAAAAGACAGTCAAGGAAATTCCAGGTGTGTCCGGTGCGCTGGTCACGCTGACGGCTGAAAAGAAGGGCGGGCGTACGAGTGATGATGCACCGCCGCAGCCCAAACCGCAGGCTCGCTCTGCACCAGTTCAGAATCGTCAGCCGCCGCAACCGCGTCCGGCTACAAAGCCCGGTATTCCCGGAGTTGGTGCCATCATTGCCGTCGCATCCGGCAAGGGTGGGGTGGGCAAATCCACCACGGCTGTCAATCTGGCGCTCGGCATGGCCGCAAATGGCTTGAAAGTCGGCATTCTCGATGCCGATATTTACGGCCCATCCATGCCGCGCCTGCTTGGCCTTTCCGGTCGCCCGGAAACAATCGAAGGCCGGACGCTCAAGCCGATGGAAAACTACGGCATCAAAGTGATGTCGATGGGCTTCATGGTGGATGAAGAAACCCCGATGATCTGGCGCGGCCCTATGGTCATGTCGGCGCTGACACAGATGCTGCGCGAAGTGGCATGGGGCAATCTTGACGTTCTGGTCGTCGATATGCCCCCGGGTACGGGTGATGCGCAGCTCACCATGGCGCAACAGGTGCCGCTGGCGGGTGCCGTTGTTGTTTCAACGCCGCAGGATCTGGCGCTGATCGATGCGCGCAAGGGGCTTGCCATGTTCCGCAAGGTGGATGTGCCACTTTTGGGTATTGTCGAGAACATGAGCTATTTCATCGCGCCCGATACCGGCAAACGCTACGACATTTTCGGTCACGGCGGCGCACGCAAGGAAGCCGAACGTCTTAATGTGCCGTTCCTTGGTGAAGTGCCGCTGCACATGGATGTGCGCGCGCATTCGGATAACGGCACACCGATTACGGTGGTGGAACCTGACAGCGAGCACGCGAAAATTTATCGCGATATAGCAGCCAAGGTTTGGGCGAATATGAAAACCGGTGAGGGCGCTGGCAAGTCCGCTCCGGCAATTGTTTTTGAATAAAACGAAAGGGCCGCGCAACGCGGCCCTTTTATTATTTACGTAATCACCGAAGGCTCAGTCCGTCCGCTGCGCCTTTTCACCTCAGCGATCTGTTCTGCTGCATCGATCAGTGTCGCGAGCGTCTCCTGCGTATCGAGATTATGCTTGGCTGCATCTGCTTCATAGCGTTCGATATAGACGCGGATTGTGGCGCCCGATGTGCCGGTGCCTGAAAGACGCAGCACCACGCGCGCGCCGCCTTCAAAATAAATGCGGATGCCCTGATGCTCGCTTACCGAATGATCGATCGGATCGTGATAGGCAAAATCATCGGCCTTTTCGATCTTAAGGCCATTGACGCTTGTGCCCGGCAGGCTTGCAAGCTTGCCACGCAAATCAGCAACCAGCTTCTTTGCAATGTCGGAATCCACCGCTTCATAATCGTGACGGGTGTAATAGTTGCGGCCAAAACGCGCCCAATGTTCCTCCACAATGGCTTTCACACTTTCCTTGCGCACGGCAAGAATGTTGAGCCAGAGCAGAACCGCCCAAAGCCCGTCTTTTTCGCGCACATGGTCTGAGCCGGTGCCGGAGCTTTCCTCACCACAGATCGTGACCTTGCCATGATCGAGCAGATTGCCGAAGAATTTCCAGCCCGTCGGGGTTTCATACATGCCAATGCCAAGCTTCTCCGCAACGCGATCAGCGGCAGCACTCGTTGGCATGGAGCGGGCAATGCCCTTGATGCCGTTTTTATAGCCGGGTGCCAGATGCGCATTGGCTGCAAGCATGGCAAGCGAATCGGATGGGGTCACAAAAATACCGCGCCCGATGATGAGATTGCGGTCGCCGTCGCCGTCTGATGCGGCACCGAAATCGGGTGCATTGTCTGACATCAGAAGATCGTAGAGCTCTTTGGCATAAACGAGATTAGGGTCCGGGTGATGGCCGCCAAAATCTGGCAGCGGCACGAAATTCATCACGCTGCCTTCCGGCGCACCGAGACGATGTTCAAAGATCTCCTTGGCGTAAGGGCCGGTAACGGCATGCATCGCGTCGAACTTCAGCGCAAAGCCGCCTTTGATCATCGTGCGGATCGCGTCAAAGTCGAACAGGCTTTCCATCAGTTCGGCGTAATCAGCGACGGGGTCAAAGACCACGATCTCTGTTTCGCCAACCTTAAAGGCTCCAATCGTGTTGAGATCGATATCGGCTGCATCGGTGATCTTGTATTGATCGATCACTTTTGAGCGCGCAAAGATCGCTTCAGTGATCTTTTCCGGTGCCGGGCCGCCATTGCCGATATTGTATTTGATGCCAAAATCTTCGGTCGGACCACCGGGATTGTGGCTTGCAGAAAGAATGAGGCCACCAAAAGCCTTGTATTTGCGGATCATGTTGGAAGCGGCAGGCGTCGAAAGAATGCCACCCTGCCCAACCATGATACGGCCAAAGCCATTGGCGGCTGCGATCTTGATAACTTTCTGGATCACTTCGCGATTATAAAAGCGTCCATCGCCGCCGACCACGAGGGTCTTGCCCGTAAACCCTTCCAGCACATCGAAAACCGACTGGATGAAGTTTTCGGCATAATTGGGCTGCTGGAAAACCGGCACTTTCTTGCGCAGGCCCGATGTGCCGGGCTGCTGATCCTGAAAGGGCGTGGTGGCAATTGTCTTGACGGTCATATTTTTCCCGTTCGATTAAAATAGTCTTGGTGGGTGCAAGTGATCAGTCTTTGCGGTCATAGCAAGACAAGATAGATCAAACTTATTGTTTGAAAATAACAAACTGTGTGTTTCTTCTCTAAACACACGCTCATTTTTCAATTCAGGTGCCTCATATGAAGCCTTGCCCAGCCGAAAGCCTGCCTGCGCAAATTCTCTCGAAGCTTTCCGAAACAGATGGCCGCCTGATTGTTGCAATTGCTGGACCTCCGGGAGCTGGCAAGTCGACGCTCTCCGGCTATCTGCGCGATGCGATCAATAAAGGTGAGGCGGGGCCGGCTGTCGTTGTGCCAATGGATGGCTTTCATCTGGACAATGCTATCCTGGATGAACGCGGGCTTCGCAAGCGGAAAGGCGCACCGCAGACTTTCGATTGTGCAGGCTTTGCAGCACTTTTGGCGCGACTGAAAAACGCGCAGGAAGACGTTGTTATCCCGGTTTTCGACCGCACGCTTGATCTTGCCCGCGCTGGCGGAGCAATTGTGCATGCCGATCACCGGATTCTGCTGGTTGAGGGCAATTATCTGCTGCTTGATCAACAACCATGGACGCGTCTTGCATCGTTCTTCGATATGTCGATCTTTCTGGATGTGCCTTTTGCCGCGCTGGAACGCCGCCTTATTCAGCGCTGGCTTGATTATGGGCATAGCCACGATGCAGCACGCGAACGCGCACTTTCCAACGATATTCCCAATGCAGAACTTGTGATCTCATCCTCACGCAATGCAAATTATGTTGTTACAACGGCATAAGACATGACGGAAAATTGCATGCGAAAGCCTTGCGGCAAATGCCTGCTGGCTGCATGATATTCAACATCAGTCATATTCTCACGGGATAAGCCTTTTATGATAAATTATGTGTTCGCCCCCGCACCACAGCCATTTGTGCCTGTGAAGGGAACAGAAGCACGCTTTCCCGTGCACCGCATCTATTGTGTTGGTCAGAACTATGCCGATCACGCCATTGAAATGGGCGGCGATCCTACACGCAATCCGCCTTTTTTCTTCCAGAAGAACCCGGATAATCTGGTTATCAATGGCGGTGATTTCCCCTATCCGCCAAAGACTGAAGACGTGCATCACGAGATTGAACTCGTTGTCGCGCTCAAGACGGGCGGCAAGGATATTGCTGTCGAAACGGCGCTCGACCATGTCTATGGCTATGCAGTCGGTATCGACATGACGCGGCGTGATTTACAGGCTGTCGCCAAGAAGGCGGGCCGTCCGTGGGAAGTGGCAAAGGCGTTTGAACATTCGGCCCCTTGCTCGGCTATCGTGCCCGTGTCGGAAGTCGGTCACCTGGATTCGGCCGCAATTACGCTGAAAATCAATGGCGAAACGCGCCAGTCCGGTGATCTTAACCAGATGATCTGGAAGGTGCCGGAAACCATTGCCTATCTGTCATCGCTTTTCGTGCTGCAATCGGGTGATCTGATTTATACCGGCACGCCCGCAGGTGTTGGCGCTGTAAAGCGCGGAGACATACTGCAAGGAACCGTGAGCGGCATCGGTTCGCTTGCCGTAACAGTTGTCTGATCAAGGAGGAACGATGAGCACCTATCTCCCCATGGACGTGCATGACGCGCTTGAACGTTTCATCAATGAGACGCATCCGGGTATCAATCAGAGTGAGGCTATCATTCTCATTTTGAGGAACGCACTTGTGCAGCAGGGCTATCTTGCCGCGGCGTCAGAACATGGTACACCACCGGAAGAATTGAACGCCACGAACGACGATTGAATATGAACAAGAACCCACCCGAGGGAGCTGGCTCCAATGTCGCTCTCGGTCGCCGCCTTCTGCTTCTGACGATTCTCGCGATTTTGCTGACATGCGGACTCATATGGATGAGTATTTATCTGTTTGATCCACATGGTGGCCTCGGCTTGGATGATCTTGGGATTTTGGCGCGTGATTTCAATGCGATAGATACAATGCTGCCACGTATTCTTTGAGGTTCGAAATCGCTGTGTTACGCGTTGAAATATTCATTTTGGCGTTGTTGCAACTTTGAGGGCTTCCGTTCTGTGTCTTTTGCGTGATACATGACGGTTATCGATTGAAAGAATATTGTCTGAACCGGGCCGCAAAACGGACCCGCTCAAGCCAAGAGGGTCTTATGGCATTCGAGGACATCAAAGCGGAAATCGCCCTGCTGTTTGAGCAGATGGTCAACCAGCCGCAGGACGTTCATGAGATTCGGGAAACTGTTCGCGAGAAGCTCAACGCGTTGAAAGCGACTGGTATGCCTTTGCCGGAAGATCTTGTTGAACTCGAAAAACGCATTGAACAAGATTTCGATTCATAGGATCGGTCAATCATGCATTTTCAGGCTTTCTCCAAACCATTTTCGTCTACGGTCCTTAAAGGGGTTCTTCTCCTTGGTTGCGCTGCCGCTTTGAGCGCATGCAACACAACGAGCGATGGCAAGTCTGGAAAAACGGCGCTGGTCTCACCGGCAGAAAATTCGGCCAAAGTTGCTGCCGCGCCTGCTCAGGGTGCTGTCACTGTCGCCGATGCCAATGCGACACCCGGCACGCAGACTGTCGCATCGCTTGAAAATCCGGTGCTCCCATCTGTTGTGCCAATTCCCGGTATTCGCGGGCAGTCAGAGCCGATGATGGCCTTTGCTGGCGCGCAGGCAGCAGCCTCGCCTGCATCTCTTGCCACCAATATGGCATTTGAAACGCCGGACCATGCACCCGAAGGCCTCGACGATCTGATCACCAAATATTCGGTTGCCTATGATGTGCCGGAGCGTCTGGTGCGTCGTGTGGTGCATCGCGAAAGCCGCTTTAACCCCGGAGCGCGCAATGGCCCTTACTGGGGCTTGATGCAGATCAGCCATCCAACGGCGCGGGGCATGGGCTACAAGGGCAACCCCAAGGGGCTTCTTGATGCCGAAACGAACCTGAAATATGCCGTCCGTTATCTCTCCGGCGCTTATAAGGTTGCAGGCGGTGATGAAAGTCAGGCTGTGCGCTATTATGCACGTGGCTATTATTATGATGCCAAGCGCAAGGGATTGTTGCAGGAAACAGGTCTCGACGGCAGTTGGAAGCGTGGTGGTCCAACGCGCGAAGCAGCAATCGTCTCTGCTGAAACAGAAACGCTGCCAGACGGCGCTTCAGCGCCGCTTCCCGGCGTCGCACCAGTTCAGGCGTCTTATACCCCTTCTGTGCAATAACCGCATTCTGCAACTGTCATCTTGATGCTGCAATGCGATGGCAGTTTGCTGTCTTGAGCGCGCACTCCGAAAACTGTTTCACACTTTTTGGGCAAATGTGCGTCTCACATGAAAAGACATGAGTGCGTGTGATGAATGTAAAGCTGCCTTATCCAATCAACTGGAAATATGACCGGGCCGAGTTGTGGGTCGATGGTATCATTCATGTGCTGGGCGTCGCACTGGCGCTTGCCGGCGCCATTGCCATGTTGCTCTATTTTCTGCCCAACATGTCAGCAGCCACTTCCATTTCTTCAGGTGTCTATCTGGCAAGCCTTCTGGCAGCGCTTGGTATTTCGGCAGTCTATAATATCTGGCCGGCCTCGCCGACAAAATGGTTTTTGCGCCGTTTCGATCATTCGGCGATTTATCTGCTGATTGCCGGAACTTACACGCCTTTCGCGATCCATATGGGCGATCGTGCTTGGCCTTTGCTTCTCTTTGTCTGGGGCGTGGCTTTCATTGGCATCATGCTCAAACTCTTTATGCCCGGACGCTTTGATCGCCTGTCGATCCTGCTTTATCTCGCGCTCGGCTGGAGTGGTGTCATGGTCTATGACACCATGGTGCAGTCATTGCCACCAGCTGTCTTCTGGCTGATCGCAGCGGGTGGCATGGTTTATTCACTGGGTGTGATCTTTCACGTCTGGGAGCGTTTGCGCTTTCAAAATGCCATCTGGCACGCTTTTGTCGTGGTCGGCGCTGCACTGCATTATTGTGCGGTTTTTGTTGTTGGAACCTGAAACTGACGAAATGCACGGCATCAGATTGAGTTTATGGCGTGCCGAAAATGGTGTTTTGCGAGAACCGGAGCGGAGTGTACTTTAAGGTACATGCGCACCGGAAGCGCAGCAAGGCGCCATTTGCAGACCGCCAGAAGCTCAATCTTAGTGAAAGTCGCGTGAGTTCGGCATCACCTTCACATTGCGCGGATGACGCGCTGTGGTTTCTGAAGGTGTCATGAGCCTTTGTGATTCCCGTCCACTCATTTCAATCAGTGTGGCAGAGCGATCTTCCAGCTTTGATGCAACCAGATGCACCACACCTTCCGGGCTGCGCTGAACCTGCCCGTCAATCAGAATAAGCCGAGCGCCCATCACTTCGCGACGAAACGCCTTCATGATCTTCGGCCAGATGACGATATTGGCAATGCCCGTTTCATCCTCAATCGTCAGGAACACCACGCCCTTGGCACTGCCGGGGCGCTGGCGCACAGTGACAACACCGGCCACTTTCATGCGTCCCCCCTGTTTGCCTTCCTGTATGGCGCGGCAGGTGGACACGCCTTGAGCTGCAAGCCCTTCACGCAGATATTGCACGGGATGCCCTTTAAGCGAGAGCCGGGTCGTTTCATAATCGGCAATCACATGCTCGGAAGCGGCCATCTCGGGGAGTTTTGTGCGCGGTTCTTCTGCGAGTTCGCTTGTTTCAGCGGCACGAAACAGCGGCAGCGTTTCATCATTGGGCAGGCGGCGCACGGCCCAAAGCGCGGCACGACGATCAATGTTAAGTGAGCCAAAAGCATCGGCATCGGCCAGAAGCGTGAAACTGCGCCGGTCAAGCCGCAGGCGGCGATGCATATCCTCAATACTGCGATAAGGCTCGTGCTGACCTGCATGAAGAAGGTCGGCATTGCGTTCGGAAAACCCGTCGATCTGGCGAAAGCCGAGCCGCAGCGCTGGTTGTTTGCCGGGCCGGTTTTCCAGAATATTATCCCACTGGCTGAAATTCACATCGATTGGCAACACAATCACGCCATGCTCGCGCGCATCGCGCACGATCTGCGCGGGGGCGTAAAAGCCCATGGGTTGCGAATTGAGAAGTGCTGCTGCGAATACGTCTGGATGGTGGCATTTGATCCATGCGGAAATATAGACCAGATGCGCGAAGCTTGCCGCATGGCTTTCCGGAAAACCATATTCGCCAAAGCCCTTGATCTGGTTGAAACAATTTTCGGCAAATGTGCGATCGTAGCCACGGTTGACCATGCCATCGATCATTTTTTCCTGCATGGTGTGGATGGTCCCAACCTTGCGGAAAGTCGCCATGGCGCGGCGCAGAAGATTGGCCTCATCGGGCGTGAATTTAGCGGCCTCAATGGCAATCCGCATGGCCTGCTCCTGAAACAGCGGCACGCCTTTGGTCTTCTCCAGAATTTTTCTGAGTTCGTCTGGCTCACCATGTTCGGGGGAGGGCGAGGGGTAAGTGACGTTCTCCTGCCCGCTTCGCCGTCTCAAATAAGGATGCACCATGTCGCCTTGAATGGGGCCGGGGCGCACAATGGCGACCTGAATGACAAGGTCATAGAATATACGTGGTTTCAGGCGCGGCAGCATGTTCATCTGCGCGCGGCTTTCCACCTGAAACACGCCAAGCGAATCGCCCTTGCAGAGCATGTCATAGACGATTTTATCCTCGCGTTCCAAATTGGCGAGCGTCAGCTTTTCGCCGCCATAAAGATGCGGCTTATGGGTGTGAATGAGGTCGAAAGCTTTGCGGATGCAGGTGAGCATACCGAGCGACAGCACGTCCACCTTCATCAATCCCACTTCATCAATATCGTCTTTGTCCCATTCGATAAAATAGCGCTTGTCCATCGCTGCCGGGCCAATGGGCACCGTTTCGTCAAGCCGGTCGCGCGTCAGGACAAAACCGCCGACATGTTGCGAAAGGTGGCGTGGAAAGCCGATCAGTTCCAGTGCCAGTTCGACCGCACGCCGGATGATGGGATTGTCAGGATCAAGCCCCGCCTGGCGGATATGCTGCTTGTCGATGCCGCCACCTGATATGCCCCAGACTGTGTTGGCAAGTGCTGCCGTCACGTCTTCCGTCAGGCCCAGTGCCTTGCCGACATCGCGGATCGCACTGCGCGAGCGATAGCTGATGACGGTCGCGACAATCGCCGCACGATCGGTGGTGTAGCGATTGTAGATATACTGCATCACTTCTTCGCGCCGCTCGTGCTCGAAATCGACGTCGATATCCGGGGGCTCCTTGCGTTCGACCGAAAGGAAGCGTTCGAACAGGAGATCCACTTGCGTTGGATCAACGCCGGTCACACCAAGGCAAAAACAGACAGCCGAATTGGCTGCCGAACCGCGTCCCTGACATAGGATATTCTTCGATTTGGCAAACTGCACAATGTCATAGACGGTGAGAAAGTAAGCCGCATATTGCAGCTGTTCAATCAGCGCCAGCTCCTTGTTGATTAGCGTCTGAACTTTGGCTGGAATCGTATCTGCACCATAATGCCCGGCAGCACCCGCCCATGTGAGATCATGCAGATGCTGCTGCGGTGTCTTGCCGGGCGGTACTGGCTCATCAGGATAATCATATTTCAATTCATCAAGCCTGAATGTGATGGGAGCCACAAAATCGACTGTCGCTTTGATTGCTGTTGCGTAATTGCGGAACAGACGCAGCATTTCATGCGATGGTTTGAGGTGGCGCTCGGCATTTTTTTCAAGCAGCCGCCCGGCTGCAAAAACCGTTGTGTGATGCCGCGTTGCTGTCAGCACATCCTGCAACGCGCGGCGATCAGGGTGGTGATAAAGCACGTCATTGGTGGCAAGCAGCGGCACATTTGCTGCCGCTGCAAAACCTGCGATGCGTTCGGCACGGCGCCCGTCATGGCCTTGATGGGGCATGGTCAGCGCCAGCCAGACAGAGCCGGGAGCCGCCTGTGCGATCTCCGTCAGACGCGCGGCAAAATCCGGCTCGTCTTCGTCGGGCGCAAAGACGGCAATCTGAAACTGCCGCGCGCGGAACAGCAGATCGCCCCATTCGAGATGACATTCGCCCTTGGTGGAAGCGCGATGTTTTCCTGTTGTCAGCAGGCGGCACAATTGCCCATAGGCCGCGCGATCACGCGGATAGACAACCATATCGGGTGTGCCATCAGTAAAGGAAAGGCGACAGCCGATGAACAGGCGGAAGTCGCATGTGTCGCGAATCTCTTTCCACGCCGCGTGGGCGCGAACCACACCGGCCAGCGTGTTGCGGTCGGCAATGCCGATGCCGGACAGCCCAAGCGCGTGAGCCTCCATCACCAGTTCCTGCGGATGCGATGCACCACTCAAGAAAGAAAAGTTGCTGGCGACTGCCATTTCAAAATAGCGGGGCATCACGCAAACAACCCATGCAAAAACCAGCGGGGATGGTTGGAGCCATCATAAAGCCCCTCGCGAAAAATCCAGAAACGCTGGCCGTTATCATCCTCCACGCGGTAGTAGTCGCGCAGCTGCGGCACATCATGGCCGATTGCGAGCCACCATTCCGGCTCGATTCGTTCTGGTCCTTCGGCAAGCCGCACATGATGACGCACGCGCCGCCACAGGAAAAACGAGGGTGGGCTGTCGGGCACTTCCGCAATACTCTCGATTGGCTGCGGCGGATGAAACAGTTTTATTGGTCGCGCTGGCGGATCATCGGGAAGTGTCGGACCAATGTCATAATCGGCCTCGCTTTTGCGGTTTTGCAGGGCAGAACGCAGGCCAAAAGCACGTTCGGGAATATGCGTATTGCGCGAAAAGGAAACCAGCACGCGCTCCTGCCCCAGCCGTGCCGAAAGCCGGTCGATCAACTGGCTGAAACCTGCTTCATCTTCTTCATGCTGATCAAGCCCTGTCTGGCGTTGGGCAATGGCTCCGCTGCGAAGTGCTGCGAGACGGATCATGTCGAAGCCAAAACCGGCATCAAGCGGATCGGTCAGCGCATTGAGCCGCTCCCGTGCGAGCCTGAGAAATACCCGATCTTCACGCAAAGGCTGGCCGGTTTCGATACGGATATGGCGCACCTCGCCATCGACCCGAAAGAAGGAAGCTTCGATCAGAAGCGCCCCTTTGCCTTCGGTTTCAAGCAGCGCAAACAGCTCCTGCGCCAATTCCTGCAAGAGGCGTTCGACCAGTTCCATGGCGCTCACCGGTTCAGGCAGGCGGCGTTCGGCCATGTTGAGCGGTACGATGCGCAAGGGCGAAATTGGTGCGCGCTCCTGTCGAGCCAGCCGGTCAAGCTTGGTGGCAAGGTCGGCTCCAAAACGCGCGGTGAGTGCTGCGCGGGGCAGTGCCATGACATCGCCGATACGCTTTAGCCCGGCCCGTTTGAGACCTGTTTCCGCAGCCTCCGTGAGTTCAAGAGACGAGAGCGGCAGGCGCGGCAATAGCTTGTCGGCATCAGATTTGCTGAAAACACCGCCTTTTGTTCCGCGTGCAAGCAACCGTGCGGCAAAGCTGTTATCGGCAACGGCTGCCTGTATGTTCAGGCCCGTCCGTTCAATCCGCATGACAGCGTCCTCACGCATGGCGGCAAGCCCGCCAAAGAGATGCGCACAGCCGGTGATGTCGAGCATCAGACCATGCGGCGCATCAAAAGCTATAAGCGGTGTGTAACGCTCGCACCAATGGGCAAGACGCTTAAGCAGTGCGCAATCACGCTCCGGTGCGGCTGTTGCCACTTCCAGCCCTTCCACCCGCGCCCGTGCATCGGTCAGCGCCATGCCAGGGAAAAGGCCGAGCGTGGCTGCTTTGGCGTCCACCGCCATCAGGCGCAAGGCATTGGCCATGCGCTCGCTCACAACAAGCGGCCGTTGCTGTTTGCCATCATGCAGAGCGGCGCGGCGCAGCCGGTCGGTCGGCAGGAACGGAAACCACAGGGCGAGGAAAACGCGTTCTGTCATCCCTTTCGCTTGCTCCAAATTCAAGGTTTTCATTGTTCCATTCCATGATCCACTGTCCGCAGGAGCCGTGCCGGTTGCGCTCAAGCACGGCGGAAAAGACAGGCATACCGGGTGCATTCGCGCCGCTGGAGCGAGATGGCGCAGGTGCCACCCGCCAGCGGCTGACAGCAGCACTTTGCACGCCTGTGCGGTGGCTTCTGAGCAGGATGACCGGCAGATGCGCGGTTTCTGTTGCCAGAAGCAGGCGACGTGAAGCAGTCAGATCGAGACATTTCGGTTGCCCCGTCACCGCGGCGACGACGCCGGAGATGAGGTTTGAAGCCTTGCCGCTTGCCTCTTCAAGCGCATCATTGGTTGCTTTCAAAACATCCTGTGCGCTGGGGCAGCGCACGATCAGAAGCCGGGACGGATCGATGCCGAATGCATGAAGGCCCGGTGGATAAAGTCCACCATATTCGCTTGATGCCCTTTCTTCCTCAATCCAGATAATTGCCCGTTTTGAACGGGAGGCACGCAAAGCCAGCGCCAGCGCAAAGCCGGTTGCGGCCATATGTGCACCGGGATTTTCAGCAAAAACCTCATGCAGTGCATCGCCTCTCAGACCATGCGGAAAGGCGGCATCGGCCCCGGCAAGGCCGAGCGTAAAAGTGCCTGCACGCCCACTGCCTGCTCCTGTTTCTTGTGCAAAATTTCCTTGCGGATTGTTGCCTTCGATGGCCGTAACCATGCGCCGCAACGCCGCGATGTCGATGCCGCTCACGTCAAAAACCCCATCAATTGTTCATGTTATGTTCTAGTATTGAATCGTCAAAGCCAAGAGTCAAGCGCAAGAAACAGTTGCCCTCTGCGATTTAAAAGTTGTATATGAATCGTATATGTTTCGTATATCGCTTTTCATCCCGGAACACATGAAATGGTTTCGGGTAAGACGTACGCTAAAACAACAGCTTGGAGCGCTGATCTGATAAAATCAGATCAGAATGGCTCTAACAGAGGACGCCATGGGTATCGTAAAAATCGGGGATGAACTGCATGAAGAGCTGCGTAAGGCAAGCGATGTCATGTGCCGTTCGATCAATGCGCAGGCCGAATACTGGATGAAAATCGGTATGCTCGCACAGGCAAATCCGGAAATGTCGTTTAATGAAATTGTACAGATGCAGTTGCGCGCCGCCCGGGTTGAGCTTCCTGTTCTGTCGGTGCAGCTGTCATGATCAAGACAGCTGCTGAACTGGAAAAAATGGCGGCTTCGGGTGCGCTGCTGGCTTCCGTTTTTACCCTTCTGGATCGCACGGCGCTTGCCGGTATGACCACGATGCAGGTCAATGATCTGGTTGAGGATTATATTACGCGCGCGCTCAAGGCGCGACCGGCCAGCAAGGGCCAATATGATTTTCCTTATGTGCTCAATGCCTCGAAAAATGAGGTTGTTTGCCACGGCATGCCTTCGGAGAGCGAAATCATCGAAAATGGCGAAATTATCAATTTCGACATTACGCTGGAGAAGGACGGCTATATCGCTGATTCCAGCAAAACCTATATGGTTGGTGACGTCGCTCCGTTCGCTTCGCGTCTGGTGCGCGTGAGCTATGAGGCACTGTGGAAGGGCATCGCCGCCGTGCGCCCCGGCGCCACGCTGGGCGATATCGGTTATGCGATTGAGCGGCATGCCAAGCGCCATAATTACAGCGTGGTGCGTGACTATTGTGGCCATGGCATTGGTCGCGAAATGCATGAGGAGCCGCAGGTTCTGCATTTCGGCAAGCCCGGAACAGGCCTGCGTCTGCGCGAAGGCATGGTGTTCACCATTGAACCAATGCTCAATCAGGGCACAGCCAAGGTAAAGACCGAAAAAGACGGCTGGACGGTCGTGACGCGGGATGGAAAATTATCGGCACAGTTCGAGCATACGGTGGCGGTCACGCCGAATGGCGTGCGGGTACTGACCTTACGTCCGGACGAAGACAAGATGCTGTTAAAGCATGTCTCGCAAAAGCCGGTGACGATTTTGGGATAAGACGCATGTAAAATGCGTATTCTGAATAAAAAACGCCCTCCGGTTGAGAGGGCGTTTTTTGTCTTTAGGATTGGGCTTAGCGACGATCGCGGGCAGCGAGCGTACGCAGACGAAGCGCGTTGAGCTTGATGAAGCCAGCTGCGTCTTTCTGGTCATACGCGCCCTGATCGTCTTCAAATGTCACGAGCTTGTCGGAATAGAGCGACTTTTCGCTTTCACGACCAGTTACGATCACATTGCCCTTATAGAGCTTGAGTGTGACTTCACCTTCGACATGACGCTGGCTGAGGTCGATAGCGGCCTGCAACATTTCGCGTTCCGGCGAGAACCAGAAGCCATAATAAATGAGTTCTGCATAGCGTGGCATCAGCTCATCCTTGAGGTGCGCTGCACCACGGTCGAGCGTGATCGATTCGATGGCGCGGTGTGCAGCCAAAAGGATCGTGCCGCCCGGCGTTTCATAAACGCCGCGGGACTTCATGCCGACGAAGCGGTTTTCAACGAGGTCAAGGCGACCAATGCCGTTGTCGCGGCCATAATCATTAAGCTTGGCAAGCAACGTCGCAGGCGACAGACGTTCGCCATTGATCGAAACCGCATCACCCTTTTCAAAGCCAATCTTGATGATGGTTGGCGTATCCGGGGCGGTTTCGGGCGAAATCGTCCGCATATGCACATATTCAGGTGCTTCAATCGCCGGGTCTTCCAGAACCTTACCTTCGGATGAGGAATGCAGCAGGTTTGCGTCAACGGAGAATGGCGCTTCGCCCATCTTGTCCTTGGCAACAGGAATCTGGTGCTGTTCGGCAAATTCGAGCAGATGCGTGCGGCTCTTGAACGACCAGTCGCGCCATGGGGCGATGATCTTGATGTCCGGGTTCAGCGCATAAGCGGAAAGCTCAAAACGAACCTGATCGTTGCCCTTGCCGGTTGCACCGTGTGCAATGGCGTCTGCGCCGGTTTTCTTGGCAATATCAATGAGGTGCTTGGAGATCAACGGACGGGCTATCGAGGTGCCGAGCAGATAGACGCCTTCATAGACGGCATTGGCGCGGAACATCGGGAAGACAAAATCGCGCACGAACTCTTCACGCACGTCCTCAACGAAGATTTCCTTGATGCCCAGCATTTCCGCCTTTTTGCGTGCTGGTTCAAGTTCTTCGCCCTGGCCGAGATCGGCGGTAAAGGTGACGACTTCTGCATTAAGCTCAGTCTGCAACCATTTCAGGATGATCGAGGTGTCGAGGCCGCCCGAATAGGCGAGAACGACTTTTTTAACGTCTTTCAGCTTGCTCATAGTTCACTTCCGTCTGATGCGATGAAGGCTTGTTGCAAGTCTTTTATCAGTTGCTAAGCCGCGTGCAACCCGGATGACATTTTCTTATAAAAAAGCATCAAAAATTCCGATGGCGTGATGGCCATATTCGCGTTAGCTTGCCGCGAATTCCCGGAGTCTCTGCTCATGTCTTTCCTGACAAATCTGACCTTCATTCCCGAATGGACCATCTTCGTCCAATTTGTGATCGCCACCGCAATTTTATCCATCACGCCCGGCCCGGACATGACGCTTTTTGTTGGTCGAGCTCTGTCAGAGGGAAAAGCTGCAGGCTTTGCCTGTCTGGCGGGTGCCAGCACAGGCATTATCATTCATACAAGCATGGTGGCTCTGGGCCTGTCGGCGCTGATCATAGCATCGCCCGCCGCCTTCACTGTGTTGAAAGCCGTTGGTGCGCTCTATCTGGTGTGGCTGGCTGTTCAGGCAATCCGCAAGGGGTCGGCATTTTCACCGGAAAAGAATGGCGGCAAGAAGCACACATTGTTTCAGAACTGGGCAACGGGACTGGGCATCAATCTGCTCAATCCGAAGATCATTCTCTTCAACATGACCTTTCTGCCGCAGTTTGTTTCCGCGCATGACCCGCACGCCATGGGAAAACTGTTTTTTCTTGGCCTGTCGTTTATTCCGCTGGCGCTGCCTTTCACCATTCCGATGATTGTGGCAGCTGATAAATTCTCCGGTCTTCTCAAGAAGAATCCAACGGTTACGCGGATTGTAGACTGGCTTTTTGCGGGTGTTTTTTCGGCCTTTGCGCTCAAAATTCTGACAGCGCAGGCCAAGTAGGATTACTTCGCCGGGCGGGCTAAAAATCGTCCGGCATTACGACCGGCAATCAGCCAGTAGACAAAACCACCGACGACGCCTGAACAAGCGAAAGCGCCTGTCAGAAGCGCGATACTTGCGGCAATCTGCTGATCCGTGATTGCGAAAAGCGAACCTGTTCCCATCGCCAGCAACCCGATCACAAGGCCGCCGATACAATAAGGCAGCGATGATTTCCACCCGCGCGCTTCGGCTATCACAATCAGCACCAGTGCCGGGAAAAAGCTGAAGCCGCCTGCCATGAATGCCAGAACAGGTCCGCCGACGAGAACGGCTGCATAAAAGCCCGTCATATCCCAGCTGTCACGAATTTCCGTAAAAATATCCTGAAAAAACGGGTCTGACATGGCATAGCCGAGTACATCGACCTGGCTATAAAGAATGGCCGCCAGAAAAAATCCTGCGGCCAGAACAGCGACACAATAGCCGAAAACAATGACAACAAACCGTGTGATGTAATCGAAAGTGTCGGTCAAACGCGTTGATCTCCGTTAATTACTCACCGTGTCCGGCGATCATCATGGCTTCAAGCGCCAGCCGTTCGGTTTTGCGCATACGCTCTGATTCCGACTTCAGCTGACCACAGGCCGCCAGAATATCGCGACCGCGTGGTGTTCGGATCGGCGACGCGTAGCCCGCCGCATTCACATAATCGGCGAAGCGTTCGATATGTTCCCAATCCGAGCACTGGTAGTTGGTGCCGGGCCATGGGTTAAACGGGATCAGATTGATCTTGGCCGGAATGCCCTTGAGAAGCTTAACCAGCAGCTTGGCATCTTCCATGCTGTCATTGATGTCTTTGAGCATCACATATTCAAATGTAATGCGTTTTGCATTCGACAGGCCCGGATATTCGCGGCAAGCCTTGAGCAACTGCTCCAGCGGATATTTCTTGTTGATCGGCACCAGCAGGTCGCGCAACTCGTCGCGCACGGCATGGAGCGAAATTGCCAGCATCACGCCGATTTCTTCGCCGGTACGATAGATTTCCGGCACAACGCCGGAGGTCGAAAGCGTGATACGACGCTTGGAAAGGGCAAGGCCATCGCCATCTGACGCAATCAGCAGAGCCTTTTTCACTTCTTCAAAATTATAAAGCGGCTCGCCCATGCCCATCATGACGATATTGGTAACCTTGCGGCCTTCCGCAGGCACGATGGCACCATCGGGTGTGTCGGTCTCCGGGAAATCACCCAAACGATCACGCGCGGTCAGAAGCTGCGCCAGAATTTCTTCTGATGTCAGATTGCGCACCAGCTTCTGCGTGCCGGTATGGCAGAAGGAACAGGTTAGCGTGCACCCAACCTGTGAAGAAATGCAAAGCGTGCCGCGGCCTTCTTCCGGGATATAAACACATTCGATTTCGACAGGACGCCCGGCACCGCGTGGCGGAAAACGGAACAGCCACTTGCGCGTTCCGTCCTGCGAGATTTGCTCTTCAACCACTTCCGGGCGCGCAATGGTGAAATGCTGCGCCAGCAGCGCGCGCAGATCCTTGGAAATATTGCGCATATCGGCAAAGTCGGAAACGCCGCGCACGTAAAGCCAGTGCCAAAGCTGCGCAATGCGCATCTTCACCTGCTTTGGCAACACGCCAATCTTGATCAGTGCATCAGCCATTTCCTCACGCGACATGCCAATGAGCGAAGGCTTCTGTTCCATATTTGCGCGCACATGGCGGGCAAGCTGGTCGCGCGTATCATCAATGGTCAGGTCGAACGAAATGGACATATGTTTTCAACTGTTGAGGACGCCGCATAAAGCGCGCCGGTAAACACGATCTGTTGCATGGATATATGGGCTCGTTCATCTGAAATGCGAGCCTGTTGCGCGCGCTCATAGCACACAATATTCGATCCGTCATCCCGCAGTGTTTCGTGGGAGATATGCAGCGACGCGATATCGGATGATAAAAAGAAAAGCCGGAGCTTCGGCCCCGGCTTTTAAATCTGCTTGGACTGATTGGCTTATTTGCACTTCTGAATGGCTGCGAGTGCTGCCGAAATGCCTTTGAGCGAATAAGTATAACTGGTTTTGGTGCCGCGCTTGGACTGCGCCTGAACCTTCATGTCAGAACCGCCGCGCATGGCTGCGACCAGCTGTGGCTCTTCCGCGGCATTTTCCATCCAGCCGGATTTGCCGTTGACGAACATGTTGAAGCTGCGATTGCCGACAGTAACCACAACCTTGGCGTTGGTATTGAGATCATAACCGGCCATGAACTGAGGTTCAAAGCTGATGTTCTGGCCCGGTTTCTGGCTCACGAGAAAGAAATTATCACCGTGATCGACATTGGCTGGGGCCTTTTGTGTCGGCACGGACAGGACATAGCAAACCTTGCCATTGCCCGACTGGTAGCTATATGCGCCCCAGGCGTCGAACTGTTTAATCTGGGTCGGTGTCTGGGCCAGCGCTGCGCCAGCCATTGCAATCGTGAACACCGAAGCCGCGACGATCGATTTTCCAAGCATGGTTTTTTACCGGTTCTCTTTCGTTTGCTTCCAAGTCGAATATCGGGATGTCGTCGTTCAACACGCCGCCCCGCTTAGTGACCCTTAATGTGCCTTAATCTGGGTTACCAAACGGTGAAGTTTTGAAAGAAAACTTGAACGAGTGCACCAGGCTTTGAACCTTAGTCCCCACGATCCCGCTGCTCACTTCATCCAAAAGAAAGCGGCAAGAGTTTGTCGGCAGCAATCTATCCCATTGTATGGATGTGTAAATCCGTAACAAAGCTGTGAATGAGATCGGTCAGCTTCCGGTGATATCAGCTTCGTCGCGCATGGCTTCGCGCGCTGCAATACGGTGCGCAGGCGTTATATGCGTGCGCACGGCTGTGAGTGCTGCCATCAGCACCGCAACGTCATCGGTAAAGCCAATGCCAACCAGCATATCGGGAATAATATCGAAAGGCAGTACGAAATAGGCAAGAGCGGCCATCAACGTCATGCGCACACGCGTTGGCGTTTTTTCATCAAGCGCGCAATAATAAGCCGCCACGACTTCATCCATAAAAGGAACCATGCGACCGGCACGGCGTGCGGTTTTCCAGAAACCTTTTTTCACCCGTTCGCTGCGCCTTTGGTTCTGGCGATCATCACCGGGTTCAAGGATTTCATCGATCCTGGTGCTATCCATAGTCAATCAAACTCCTGTCATCCGCATCAGCCTGTGACTCCAACAAAATGGGGGTGCTGGGACGTCTTTTCAAGTTTTCGTGGTCTTCAGCCTGCAAGAACCGTCAGCTACACCAAACCTCCCAAATCACCAGAATATAGAGTCCTTCCCGTTGAGGGGCGTCCTACGATCTGGCTGAATGGAGATTTTTATGCACTTTACCGGCTATGGCGAAAATTTTGTACGTAGTGACCGGTCAACCCAGTTTTACCGTGGACATCAACTGGCTTTGGCGCAGGACATTGGCGATCAGATCACTGTCGATGTGAAAGACGGCGTTTGCTATGACATGACTGCCTATATGCGTTTTCTTCTGGGCGCCGGGATATCGCAGCATACATTGCGCGGCACATCCGGTCAGAACTGGATTCCTTTACTGAATTTCAAAGCGGGCGAATTGTGGAACGGTTATTCAGCGCTTCCCTATGGCCGGGCAATTGGATTTTACGACGTGAAAGCCGGCCACATTTTTCATTCCGCCATTTCTGTGGGGGATACCTTCATTCGAAGTATCAATGGCGGAGCGCTCGGTCAGGACTGGAGTGATCGTGTCGATCTGACGAAGGCTCTGCCTTATAATTTGAGAAACCGAGACGGAAGCTTCAATTATCAGAAAAAGATAATTATCGTTTATATTTCAAAGATTTGATAGGATTAAGCGATTGCATTCATCATGCGTGCTAACTGGGTGTCCAACTCTGTGATGCCGTTTTCGCTATGCGTTGAAAGCGTGACATCGACACGATTATAGACATTGAACCATTCGGGGTGATGGTCAAGCTTTTCAGCATAAAGTGCTGCCCGGCTCATAAAGCCGAACGCTGCGTTAAAATCCTTGAATTGAAAACTTTTGCTGATCGCTTCACGGTCATCGACCTTCTGCCAGCCCTCAAGCTTGGCAAGTTCCTGTTTCAGTTCATCTTCATTGAGCCGGTTGCGTGTCATTGCCTTTTGCCTATGTTGTTGGCTATTCAGCTCTAACTTATCATAGCCGTGAGAGTTCCGTGACCCAATCAGCCCCAACCAGTATTTTGTTTGTCTGCGCAGGCAATATCTGCCGTTCGCCGCTTGCGGAAGGTGTGATGCGCGAAGTTCTGGCTGAGCGCCGCATTGATCATGTGTTGATCGATTCCGCAGGAACCAATGGCTACCATACTGGCGAAGAGCCGGATGATCGCTCGATCCGTGTTGCAGCCGGTTATGGCCTCGATATTTCTGAGCAGCGCTGCCGTCAGCTCATTGCAAGCGACTTTACGCGGTTCGATCTCATTCTGGGTATGGATCGCTACAATATGCGCATGATCGCACAGCGAAAGCCTGTAAGCGCAAGCGCTCGTATCGGGTTGTTCACCGAAATTGCGCAAGGAAAAGCAGTTGAAATCCCCGACCCTTATTATGGCAATATCGGGGATTTCGAACATGTTTACCGGATGGTTCTGGCCTCATCAAAGGCGCTGGCTGACCAGTTCTGGCGCGATGCGGGTACCAAAGGCCAGGCTTCCTCGACAACATAAGGTCCACCGCCGACAGAATCACGTGACGACATCAGCACGAAGCGCCCCACCTTGAACGGCATTGTCGAGAAGTTGCCGCGCGATGAGAGGTAATGCACGACATCCTCAATGCGCGGGTTTCTCAACCGTGCCAAAGTCACATGCGGTGTGAATTTTCGCGGATCAGCAGGAATGCGAAGCCGTTGGCAGATGCGTTCGATTTCGCCCTGAAGTGCGTTGAGTTCAGGCGAGGGAGATACGCCGGCATAGATGCTGTGCGGCTTCTTGGAGCCGAAAGCATCGACACCTGACAGGCTGAGCATGAATTCAGGGCGCCGCACGCGATCGAGTGCATTGGCAACCTCATCGGCCACATGGCCTTCCACATCTCCAATAAAACGCAGGGTTATGTGGTAGTTTTCGACATCAATCCAGCGTGCGCCGGGGAGGCCGCCTCGTAATAACGAGAGCGAAAGCGCGGCGTCGCGCGGGATTTCGAGGGCAGTAAAGAGACGCGGCATAAAGCATCCTCCTCGAACCGTTCTGCACCAGAGCGTCGTGTGGCAAAAACCACGGAAGGACGCTCTGCGTTTAGAGTGCCTATGCATCAATCATCAGGAAAACGAATCTTCTTTACGAACCGATGCAACTTGCAGCGAATCATTCTTCGCCGTTTTGAGCAAGCTGTTTATGCTTCCGGTCTGTGTCAGCCGCCCGATGTCCCCGTCTTTTGTTTGGCTTTGAGGGTTTTCTCGATCACTGGCATGAAATGGCTGACCATTGTTTCAACGCCCTTTTCATTTGGGTGCATGCCATCTTCGAGCAGCAGATCCTTCTGGGTAGTGACACCATCAAGGAAGAACGGATAAAGTGGTACGCCATATTTCTGCGCGAGCTTTGGATAGATCGGGTTGAATTTGTCGGCATAATCCTTGCCCATATTGGGCGGAGCCATCATGCCCGCGAGAATGACTGAAATACCGCGTGCCTTCAGACGCGAAAGCATTTCATCAAGATTTTTCTCTGTAATGTCCGGCGAAATACCGCGCAGCGCATCATTGGCACCCAGTTCCAGAATAACCAGATCGGTGCCATCGGGAATCGACCAGTCGATGCGCGCAAGCCCACCGGTTGTGGTGTCGCCCGAAACGCCTGCATTCTCGATACTGACTTCATAGCCCTTGTCGTCGAGTGCTTTTTCAAGCTGCTGCGGGAAGGCCGCATTGGACGGCAAAAGGTAGCCAGCCATCAAACTGTCGCCAAAACCGACAATCTTGACCTGTTCAAGCTGTTCGGTTGGCAATGCGTCTTCGAGGCCAGTTGGCTCTTCCTGAGCGCGTGCTCCTGTCGCAAGAAAAGATGCGGTCAGAGCAAAAATCGATAACCAAACCGTGATCGAGTGTTTGAAACGCATTGTTAGCGACCCATATCTAGCAAAGTGGGCAATCCGCCCGGATGATTCCTTCTCGCGCAAAACAAGTTCAATTTTGTGACGCGCTTTGACCCTGAATATGCATATAGGAAGAAAAACGCGTGACGGAACAGGTAGCATCTTCAATTTCTGGCCCGATTATTGAACTTGAGAACGTTCATTTGACCCTCGGGCACGCTGCCTCGTCTGTGCATGTCCTCAAAGGCGTCTCGCTTTCCATTATGCAGGGCCGCTCTGTCGGTATTGTTGGGCCATCGGGTTCGGGCAAATCAACCCTGCTGATGGTGCTGGCGGGGCTCGAGCATGTCGATCAGGGCAGCGTGAAAATCGCAGGCGAGACGATTAGTCAGATGTCCGAAGATCAGGCCGCGGCTTTTCGCGGTGCCAATATCGGTATTGTCTTCCAGTCGTTCCATCTGATTCCCAATATGACGGCGCTTGAAAATGTCGCTGTTCCTCTTGAACTTGCCGGACGTAAAGATGCGTTTGAGGTTGCCGAACGCGAGCTTCGCGCTGTGGGGCTTGGCGAGCGCCTGACACATTATCCGTCGGAACTGTCGGGTGGTGAGCAGCAGCGCGTCGCCATTGCGCGTGCGCTTGCGCCAAGCCCGAAAATCCTCATTGCCGATGAACCAACCGGCAATCTCGACACGGCTACTGGTCGCCAGATTACCGATCTTCTGTTTTCAAAGCAGCGTGAAAACGGCCTGACCATGGTGCTGGTAACACATGATCCATCGCTTGCTGCGCGCTGTGATCAGGAGATCCCGGTGCGTTCAGGCCGTATCGAAGAGCCTGCCCGAAAAGAGCCTGCGCTTGAAGAAGCGGTGGCAGGCGCATGAGTTTTTTAAAATCGTTTTCTCTCGCTCTGCGCTTCGCTTTGCGTGAAATGCGTGGTGGGTTATCCGGCTTCTATATCTTTCTCGCCTGTATCGCTTTGGGTGTTGCAGCCATTGGTGGCGTAAACTCAGTTGCGCGCTCGGTCAGTACCGGTATTGCAGCCGAAGGCCAGACTATACTTGGCGGCGATGTCAGTTTTGCGCTCAATCAGCGTGAGGCCAGCCCCGATGAACGTGCCTTTATCGAGCAGCAGGGACGCTTTGCCGAAAGCGCCACCATGCGCTCCATGGCGCGTTTGCCCGATGGGTCGGATCAGTCGCTCGTGGAAGTGAAGGCCGTGGACGCTGCTTATCCGCTCTATGGTGAGTTGAAAACACAGCCGCAGCTTTCGCTTAACGATATGACCAAAGAGCAGGACGGCGTTTACGGCGCGGCTGTCAGTCAGGATTTTCTCAATCGCATGGGCGTGTCGCTCGGCACGAAGGTGCTGCTCGGGTCTGAAACTTTTGAGCTGCGTGCGCTGATTGAAACCGAACCTGATCTTCTGTCATCGGGTTTTAATTTCGCGCCGCGTTTTCTCGTCTCGATAGACGGCTTACGTGCATCTGGCTTGATACAACCCGGAAGTCTTGTCGATCATATCTATAAGGTCGCATTGCCGGGTAGTGCATCTGATTCAGCAATCACGCAGTTGCGTGAACGCGCAACGAAGGACTTCCCCGATGCTGGCTGGAATATCCGCTCACGCAACAACGCAGCCCCCGCACTGACTGCCAATATTGAGCGCTTTTCGCAATTCCTCACGCTGGTCGGCCTGACGGCGCTGATTGTTGGCGGTGTTGGTGTTGCCAATGCCGTTCGCGCTTATCTCGACGGCAAGCGCGGGGTGATTGCGACTTTCAAATCATTGGGCGCGCCTGCACGCTTTGCGGTGCTGGTCTATCTTGTACAGATCATGGTGATCGGCCTGATTGGCATTGCCTTTGGACTGCTGCTGGCGGCCATTATGCCGTTTGCGGCTGCCGCAGCCCTTGCCAATTATCTGCCCGTTGCGGGTGGTGGCGGCTTTTTCCCTGATGCTTTGGCACTGGCGGCAGTGTTTGGCCTTATCACAACGCTGGCCTTTGCGATCATTCCGCTGGGGCGTGCACGCAACATCCCCGCCACTGCATTGTTTCGCGAGCAGGGTTTTGAGCAGCGCGGACTTCCGCCATTGCTTTATCTGGCTCTGGCTGTCCTGCTGATTGCGGCACTGGCCGGACTTGCGCTTTATGTGGCCTATGATCGGCGGATCGCAGGCGTTTTCATTGTTGCGGCGATTGCGGCTTTTGGTGTGCTGCGGCTTGTGGCAGACGGCATCCGCTGGCTGGCGCGCCGTGCGCCGCGTGTGCGTTCAACAGCTGTGCGTCTGGCAATTGGCAATATCTACCGCCCCGGCGCGCTGACGCCTTCGGTGGTTTTGTCGCTCGGTCTTGGCCTGACGCTGATGGTGGCTATTGCGCTTATTGATGGCAATCTGCGGCGTCAGATAACGGAGAATATTCCCGCACAAGCGCCGGACTTCTTCTTCGTTGATATTCAGAACAATGACATCGGTGATTTCACCAAACTTGTCAGCGGCATCGTGCCGGATGGCAAGCTCACTGCCGGGCCGATGCTGCGTGGTCGTATCGTTGCTTTCAACGGCACCAATGTGCGCGACATGACCATTCCGCCTGAGGCCGCATGGGTGTTGCGTGGAGACCGTGGCATTACTTTTGCGGACAAAGTTCCCGAAAATTCGACGCTGAGCGAAGGCGAGTGGTGGCCTGCTGACTATAAGGGCGAGCCTCTGGTCTCGTTTGCAGAGCGCGAGGGCAAAGAGCTGGGGCTCAAGATCGGCGATGTGGTCACCGTTAATGTGCTTGGCCGCAATATCAATGCCAAGATTGCAAGCTTCCGGCAGTTGCAATGGGAAACGCTGGCGATGAATTTCGTCATGGTTTTCTCGCCCAACACGTTTGCCGGTGCGCCTGCAACGTGGCTTGCAACGCTGACGATCCCAGAGAATCAGAAGAACTTGGCGCCGGATGTTTTGCGACAGGTCACAAAGACATGGCCGGCGGTAACAACCGTCAGCGTCACCGATGCGCTTGATGTGGCAAATGACCTGATCAGTCAGCTTGCAACGGCGATCCGAGCGGCAGCCTCTATTGCGCTTGCGGCATCGGTTTTGGTGCTGGGCGGCGCTTTGGCTGCTGGCAACCGTGCCCGTGTTCACGATGCGGTGGTGCTAAAAACGCTGGGTGCCACACGCGGCACGCTGATTACGGCTTATATCGTTGAATATATGCTGCTTGGTCTTGCAACCGCCGTGTTTGCGCTGGTCGCGGGCAGCGTTGCGGGTTGGTACGTCGTGGTTGAAGTTATGAAGCTTAAAGCGCAGTTCCTGCCGGATGTGGCTTTGATGACGATTGCCATCGCTCTTGTGCTGACTGTCGGATTCGGACTTGCCGGAACATGGCGTGTTCTGGGTCAGAAGCCTGCGAACGTGCTCCGAAACTTATGAAGCATTTGTAATGTTGTTGCATAAAATCGCGTAAGGTCTTGGATCTTATTGAAAATGCGGTCCATTTTAAAATGCTCTTATTATGATTTTTTACAGGGAGTACTTGTAGGATAGCTGCAAAATCCCCATAATAAGCGAAGGCATGCTGGGGTCCCGCCAGCGGCGCCTTGTGGCATCTTAAGCTTGAAGTATGCCCTGACACCGGACGGGACAAGGCAAGAGGAATTAAGTCATGGCTGACTATCGCAATATTCAGGCGCAGAGGCCCGTCGGCGGCGCACGCGTCGGTGCTGACATCGATCAGGGGCTGCGCAGCTATATGCTGGGCGTTTACAACATGATGGCTATCGGCTTGGTCGTTACCGGCCTTGCTGCTCTGGCTGTCTCATCGCTGGCAACAACAACAGACCCATCGGCTGCAGTCGCGCAGATGGCGAACGGCAAGATGCTCACTGCACTCGGTGCAGCCCTTTACACATCCCCGCTGCGCTGGGTTGTTATGCTTGCGCCGCTCGCAGCAGTCTTTTTCCTGAGCTTCCGCATTGAGCGTCTGTCGGTATCGACCGCCAATGCTGTGTTCTGGGGCTATGCGGCACTGGTTGGTCTGTCGCTGTCGTCGATCTTCCTGGTCTTTACCGGCCAGAGCATCGTTCGCACCTTCTTCGTGACGGCTGCCTCTTTCGGCGCGCTGTCGCTTTACGGCTACACCACCAAGCGTGATTTGTCCGCTATGGGGTCGTTCCTGATGATGGGTCTGTTTGGCCTGATCATCGCTTCGGTTGTTAACATCTTCCTCGGCTCCACCGCGCTGCAGTTTGCAATCTCGGTGATCGGCGTGCTGATCTTTGCAGGTCTGACCGCCTATGACACGCAGTCGATCAAGGAAATGTATTTTGAAGGTGATTCGGCCGATTCGCAGGGCCGTAAGGTTGTTATGGGCGCGCTGCGTCTGTACCTCGACTTCATCAACATGTTCATGTTCCTGCTTCAGTTCATGGGCAACCGCGACTGATCAGTCTGGAATAGAATGAATGCGAAAGGGCAGCGGAAACGCTGCCCTTTTTGCTTTTCAAAAAGACTTCTTCGGGGCATGTTGAGCGGGTAATTTCAAACAGAGTCCTGGCTTTCGCTATGCCCTTCATTCGAGACTTTCAGCCCACCGATATGGCAACCATTTCCGCGATCTACACGGAAGCGGTGTTAAACGGCTCCGGTTCCTATGAGATTGAGCCGCCTACTCTTGATGAGATGAAGCGGCGCTTCGACACTTTCGTCGATCAGGGTTTTCCGATTCTTGTTGCGGAAGAGCATGGCCGGGTGCTGGGCTATGCCTATATCAGCTATTTCCGCACAAGGCCTGCCTATCGCTGGCTTGCAGAAGACTCGATCTATATCGCACCCGATGCGAAGGGAAAGGGCCTTGGTAAGCTGCTGCTTGGAGAATTGATAAAGCGCGCGACCGCGCTTGGCTTCCGGCAGCTGCTGGCGGTGGTGGGCGATGGTGAGCACAATATCGGCTCGGTGAAGCTGCATGAAAGCCTCGGCTTTATCCATTGCGGGCGTATTCAGGGTTCCGGTTTCAAGCATGGCCGCTGGCTTGATACCGTGCTGATGCAGTTGCCGCTTAATGGCGGTTGCACGGTTGATCCCGGCGCCATGCCACTGACTTAAGTCATCGCTTATTTATCGACCAGCTTGAGGCTCTTGTCGAAAACGCGAAGCACACGCTCAAGCTCGTGCCCGCGCTTCATGATAAGGCCTGTTGCGGCAATGACAGAATAGGCGCCCTGCTTATTTGCGAGCTTTGGATTTTTCTCAATGCGAAAAAGCGGCACTTCGCTTGCCCGACGGAAAATCGAAAAAACAGCCCTGTCTGCGAGATGGTCAATCGCATAATCCCGCCAAACGCCTGTTGCGACCATGCGGCCATAAACATTCAGGATTTTTCCAAGCTCATGCCTGTCAAAGCTGATGGTGGTTGGAGCAGTTTTTATATGCCCCACAAGGGCAATGTTTAGGGTGGACGAAGAGTTGGGAAGTGAATGGGACGCTGCCGCATTCTCATTTGCAGCGCTTTGTTTATCCATGGTTTTCCTTTCGACGCTGGATGGTTAGCCAAGGAAATGTGCAAGTCGCAATTATCTTGCCGCATAAGCCCATGGTGATGGTTTTGTTAAATCTTTGCAAGGTTGTGATTGGCGCTGGTGATCGCGCGCAAATTGATCTATAAAAAATCAATCCCAATTAGTTGTATATTAGCTGGTCACGAAAAAAGAACGCCTGTTCTGAATGGTGATGATTGGCCACATTTTGGCCTTGTTAACTTCGCATTCCGGCCTGATTGTGCGGCCTATATTAGCGTGTTGCCTGAGACGGTTCGGTTCGGGTTTGTCCGACCCCAAGCCCCCCGCCCAAAGGACTGCTCGAACCGAACCAGCTCACACGCGATCAGCCTCTCAGGCAAATGTGAAACTTCCAAAAAATTATCGAAAACAGGCCGTCAAAGACGTGATCCTGATAGCGTTTCGCGCATTACAGGCTAAGCGGGCTTCTTTGCTTGAATATGGCCGCACCATGGATTGGGCCAAGCGCATTGGCGCTGTTGCTTTCCTGCAAAATGATTGCGCAGCCGTTTACGTCCTTGCGCTTGAGCTCTGAGGCAGGCAGCTCGATTTTCATAGCTTCACCGTCCCACATGCCGATCGTGTCAGTGTCCATCACCGTATTGCGGTACGTGACTGACTGGCCGGCATTCTCGCCCCGGTCGATCGGGATCGTGACTGCATCGCGCAAATAGAACATCACTACATGCACCGGACTTTTCGGCTTTTCACCTTTGGCGATCTCGATGGACAGACGTCCGTCATCCAGCTTACGGATCGAAACGGGCACGTTAAGTTTGTTTGCAGCAATATGTTGTTTTACGGCCTCAGCATCGCGACCATTTACTTCAGACGTGCCATTGACGATGGCCTGCGGCGTATACAGCATCTTGGCATTAAACGAATTGCGATAGGCGTTCTGGCGGTCCGTGTTGTCCTGCGATGCAAGCGTATCGTGCCAGCCCATATAGTCCCAGTAATTGACGTGGAATGACAGCGCCAACACGTTCGGGTCATCGGCATATTTCGCCAGATTCTTATCGGCTTGCGGGCAGGATTTGCAGCCTTGGCTGGTATAAAGCTCAATCACCGATGTGCGCGTGCTGCTGGATTCAGCGTTCGCCACGCCATGCATGGACAAACTACCCGTAAACGCCAAACCCAGAGCAGCACAAACACAGCGCAGACCGGGAGCATATTCGCCGGAAAATCGTGTACATGTCCCATTGAAAGGGGAGTGGAAGGTCACTTTGGTTTCATCCTGCAATCAACGCATTTCCAGCAAAACGAAAACGGTTTTGAATGGTTCAATGCGTATATAATTAGCTCTGACATATATTATGTAGGAATTGGCATGATCAATAGGAAGTCACGTTGCAGTGAGTTTCATGTCGGTACTGTTTCTTTTATCCCACGCTTGGCGTGACCTGCGATAAAAGGATGGTGTGCCAGAAAATCCATAGGGACGGGACTGATCGAATATGCGGTTGAGCCTAAGAGAAAGAGCCATCGCCATTTGCGATGAAAAGATAGCCAAAAAGGGCGAGACGGTTGGCATCTCTTTTTACGCGTTCTTTGCCAATAAGAATTCTGACCCCGAATTGCTTATGGAAGCTGCTCAGTGGTGGATTAAAACCCACTCGCTTGATCATTTTGAGAAAGCAGTAAAAATCAGGGATATGATTCGTTCGGGCTTATAAACCAAAAAGCCGCCGGATTTCTCCGGCGGCCTTTTAATTTTGATGCTGTACTGATTAAGCAGCCAGATCGCGCAGAACGGTCTGCAGAATGCCGCCATTCTTCATGTAGTCGAGCTCATCCAGCGTATCGATACGGCAGATGAGTGGAACCTTCTTCACGCTGCCATCGGCATAAGTGATGGAAGCTTCGACCTTTTGGCGTGGGCGCACATCGGCAAGGCCTTCGATGGAGACGATTTCATCGCCCTTAAGACCGAGTGTCTGCCAGCTTGTGCCTTCCTCGAAGACGAAAGGCACAATGCCCATGCCAACGAGGTTGGAGCGGTGAATACGCTCAAACGACTGCGCAATCACAGCCTTGACGCCGAGCAGATTGGTGCCCTTTGCAGCCCAGTCACGCGACGAGCCATTGCCATATTCGACGCCGGCAAAGATGACGAGCGGAACGCCCTCTGCCTTATATTCCATAGCGGCGTCGTAGATCGACATTTCTTCCTTCGACGGATAGTGAATGGTGTATCCACCTTCACGACCGTTTTCGCCCAGCATGTGATTGCGAATACGGATATTTGCAAACGTGCCGCGCATCATCACTTCATGGTTGCCGCGACGTGTGCCGTACTGGTTGAAGTCGGCAATGCCGACGCCATGGTCAAGCAGATACTTGCCAGCAGGTGACTGCGCCTTGATGGAACCGGCAGGTGAAATATGGTCGGTTGTGATCTTGTCGCCGAAGAGACCAAGCACACGCGCGCCTTTGACATCAGAAATCGTGCCAGCCGACTTGCCCATGCCCACAAAGTAAGGCGGGTTCTGCACATAGGTCGAATTGTCGTCCCATGCATAGGTCTGGCCAGCAGGAACCTGAACGGCCTGCCAGTTTTCGTCGCCCTTAAACACATCCGCATATTTCTCGGAGAAGATTTTGCGGGTGACATTCTTGGCGATGAAGTCCTGAATTTCCGCCGATGAAGGCCAGATATCGCGCAGGAATACCGGATTGCCATCTTGATCTTCGCCAAGCGGCTCTGTTGTCAGATCCTTGGTAACCGTACCGGCAAGCGCGTGAGCAACAACCAATGGCGGCGAAGCCAGGTAGTTTGCCTGAACGTCCGGCGAAACACGGCCTTCAAAGTTACGGTTACCGGAAAGAACGGCAGCCGCAATCAGACCCTTTTCATTGATGGTCTTGGAGATCGGCGCAGGCAATGGACCGGAATTGCCGATACAGGTCGTGCAGCCGAAGCCAACGAGGTTGAAGCCGAGTGCATCAAGATCCTTCTGGAGGCCAGCGGATTCAAGATAAGCGGCCACAACCTGAGAACCGGGTGCGAGCGAGGTCTTGACCCATGGCTTGGTCTTGAGACCTTTGGCAACCGCATTGCGCGCCAGAAGACCGGCAGCAATCAGCACGCTTGGGTTGGAGGTGTTGGTGCAGGACGTGATTGCGGCAATCGCCACATCGCCATGACCAAGATCATAGTCTTCACCTTCAACGGCATAACGTGTGGTCTGGCCGGTGGTCTTCTTGTACTCGGTTTCAAGCGAGGTTGCGAAGCCCGATGCAATGTTTTCCAGCGCAATGCGGCCTTCAGGACGCTTTGGACCAGCCATCGATGGAACAACGTCGCTCATGTCGAGTTCGAGAATGTCGGTAAAGACTGGGTCTTCGGAACCGGCTTCACGCCACATGCCCTGAGCACGCGAATAAGCTTCCACGAGCGCGAGGCGGTCTTCTGCACGACCGGTCGTGTTCATGTAGTTGAGCGTTTCCTTGTCGATCGGGAAGAAGCCGCAGGTTGCGCCATATTCCGGGCCCATATTGGCAATGGTCGCACGGTCGGCAAGCGTCATGTTTTCGAGGCCTTCGCCGAAGAATTCGACGAATTTGCCGACAACGCCCTTCTTGCGCAGCATCTGTGTGACGGTGAGCACGAGATCGGTTGCGGTCACGCCTTCCTTGACTTTGCCTGTCAGGCGGAAGCCGATGACTTCTGGCAAAAGCATGGAAACGGGCTGGCCGAGCATGGCAGCTTCCGCTTCAATACCGCCAACACCCCAGCCAAGAACGCCAAGGCCATTGACCATGGTGGTGTGGGAATCGGTGCCAACGCAGGTATCAGGATAGGCAACGGTTTCGCCATCTTCTTCCTTGGTCCAGACGGCCTGTGCCAGATATTCAAGATTGACCTGATGGCAGATGCCGGTGCCCGGAGGAACAACACGGAAGTTCTTGAATGCCTGCTGGCCCCATTTGAGGAAGCGGTAGCGTTCGCCATTGCGCGCATATTCGAGGTCCACATTGGCCTTGAAAGCATTTGGATTGCCGAACTCATCGACGATCACCGAGTGGTCGATGACGAGATCGACAGGAACCAGCGGATTGATCTTTTCAGGATCGCCGCCCAGCGCCTTCAGACCATCGCGCATGGCTGCAAGGTCAACAACGGCTGGAACGCCGGTGAAGTCCTGCATCAGCACACGGGCCGGGCGATAAGCGATTTCAGCGCCTGCCGAGCCGCGATCATTGAGCCACTTTGCAACAGCTTCGATGTCCGACTTCTTGACAGAGCGGTCGTCTTCGAAGCGGAGCAGGTTCTCAAGGAGAACCTTCATGGAGAAAGGAAGCTTGGATATGCCCGTCAAGCCGTTCTTTTCGGCTTCGGTCAGGCTGTAATAGACATAATCCTTACCGCCAACGGTAAGGGTTTTGCGGCATTTAAAGCTGTCGATGTGCGACACTTCATTCGTCCTTTATGCTACTGGCCGGAAAACCAGGACGAACGCCTAGGCTAGCGTTTCAAGGACGCGCCAAGGTGCGGGTGCAGTCATTTCCGCTGTCCGTCCCGAAACTTGTATAATAGGTTACAAGTGTTTGAGATCGGCCAAAATTCGTTTCCACACCGACCGCTGGCATGGTAGCCCTCATATAGAGAGTTTCCTAAAACGATTCCAGACTGAATTTCGTGAATTTGCCCCCTTGCGGCGAAATGTTGCGATAGCCCCTTTTAGACGTTGCCAGAAGGGGCTGAGGAGAGAGAATGCGGCTCAAAGCCGAAAATCTGGCAGGTGAGCGCGCGGGCGAGACGATCTTCGCAGGCCTTTCATTTGACTTGTCGTCGGGTGAAGCACTTATTGTCACCGGCCCGAACGGCTCTGGAAAATCGACATTGCTGCGAATCATCTGTGGTCTTCTGGCGCCGGAAAACGGCACCATTGCGCTCTACGAAGACACTGTTTCGATGCCAGTGCGCGCTGCTTGCCATTATCTTGGCCATCTCAATGCAATGAAGCCCGCTTTGAGCGTGCGCGAGAATCTTTTGTTCTGGCAAAAATTTAATGGTGCTGCACGCTTCGATATTGAAGAGGCACTGGAGGCAGTCGATCTGCCGGGCGTTGACCATCTGCCTTTTGGCTATCTGTCAACCGGGCAGAAGCGCCGTGTTTCCATTGCCAAACTGCTGATCAGTCATCGCCCGGTCTGGATTGTCGATGAGCCGACCGCCGGTCTCGACAAGGCATCCGAGGCGCGCTTTGCAGAACTGATGCGCGATCACAGGCGTGAGGGCGGCATGGTGATTGCCGCAACGCATATTCCGCTTGGTCTGACGGGGATCAAATCGCTCGACATGGCCGCCTATGCGCCCGAGGTGGCGTGATGGGAGCACTGTTTATCAGAGATTTGCGTTTGGGTTTTCGTGCCGGTGGCGGCGCACTGATCGGGATTTTGTTCTTTCTGGCTGTCATTTCAGTGATGCCGTTTGGTGTCGGCCCTGATCTTAATCTGCTCTCGCGCATTGGTCCGGCCATGTTATGGATCGGCGCTTTGCTGGCAACACTTCTTGGCCTCGACCGGCTGTTTCAGGCGGACCGAGAAGATGGCTCGCTTGATCTGCTGCTGATTGGTGCAGACCGCCATATGCTGGCTTTTACAGTCTTTGTGAAATGTCTTGCCCATTGGGTGGCGAGCGTTTTGCCGCTGGTCATTGCGTCACCCATGTTGGGGCTGTTCATGAATATGGATATGACCGCAACCGCTGCAACTGCGCTGACACTTCTGGTCGGAACGCCAGCCATTGCTTTCATCGGCGCAGTCGGTGCGGCATTGGCGGTGGCGCTTCCGCGCGGCGGCTTGCTGGTTTCGGTGATCGTGCTGCCGCTGACCATTCCGGTGCTGATTTTCGGTGTCTCGGCTTCATATGGCGCGACCGATGCTGTGGCCCCATTCTTTGCGCCGTTTCTGATTCTGTGTGCGCTGACTTTGTTTTTTGCTGTTTTAGGGCCGTTGGCAGCTGCTGCATCTTTAAAAAGTTCGGCGGATTGAGCATGATCCCGAAAAGTGGGAACCGGTTTTCGGATAAGATCATGCTCGAAAATAATGTGATCCCGAAAAGTGGGAATCCGTTTTCGGATAAGATCAGGCTCGGCGGATTGACGCAGTTGATTACGGTCAATTGAACGGCATATCGCGTCAGGTATAAGTATAGGCCATGACGAATGACATGATGAAAACCCAAAGCTGGCTCGATCTGGCAAACCCGACCCGCTTTCTCGCTTTTGCGGGTAAGGTTCTGCCGTGGCTTGGAGGCTTTGCCGGGCTGTTTCTGGCAGCCGGGCTTTATATGGTTTTTCTGTCGCCGGATGATTATCAGCAGGGTCTGACTGTCCGCATCATGTATATCCATGTGCCTTTCGCCTGGCTTTCGATGATGTGCTATTCGATCATGGCAATCTCGGCCCTGGGGACGCTGGTCTGGCGCCATCCGCTGGCGGATGTCTCAATCCGCGCAGCGGCTCCCTTGGGCGCGGTGTTCACAGCGCTTGCACTTGCAACCGGCTCGCTCTGGGGCAAGCCGATGTGGGGCACATGGTGGGTGTGGGATGCGCGATTAACTTCCGTGTTCGTGCTGTTTTTGATGTATCTCGGCATTATTGCGCTGTCGCGCGCCATGGATGATCCGGCCAAAAGTGCAAAGTCCGTCGCCGTCCTCACACTGGTTGGTTTTATCAATATTCCGATTATCAAATTCTCGGTCGACTGGTGGAACACATTGCATCAACCCGCTTCGGTTTTCCGCATGGATGGTCCGACGATTGACGGCTCTATGCTGCGGCCGCTTTTTGTGATGGCGATCGGCTTCACGCTGCTGTTTCTCACATTGCACATGATGGCGATGCGCAATGAAATCTGGCGTCGTCGCGTGGCTATGATGAAAAAGCTTGCAGCCCGCAATGCAGATCGCAGCCGTATGAAAAAAGTGCGTGTGGAAGCACAGGAGGCAACGCAATGAGCCATTTCGCTTATGTGGCGATCTCCTATGGCATCGCCGCCGCAGCCCTCGCCATCACGATTGGCTGGATACTGATCGATCAGCGCATTCAGAAAAATGAGATCAAACGGCTTGAAGCGCAAGGCGTGCGCCGCCGCTCGGCAAAGAGTTCTGCGCAATGAGTGAAGCCGATACCGCTAAAAAGCCCCGCATATTGGTGGCGCTGCTGCCTTTGCTAATCTTCGTTGGCCTTGCCGCGATCTTTGCCGTGCAGCTTTTATCCGGCAAAGACAATACGACCATTCCTTCGGCCTTGATTGGCAGACAGGCACCGCCAACCAATCTTCCGCCCGTCGAAGGCCTTCTGCGCGATGGTGCGCCCGTGCCGGGGCTCAACAGCGAAGATTTCAAAACGGGCCCTGGGGGCAAGCTCACGCTCGTCAATGTCTGGGGATCATGGTGCGTACCATGCCGTCAGGAGCATCCGCTTTTGATGGAAATCGCCAAGGACAAGCGCATTCGTGTGGTTGGCCTCAATTACAAGGACCAACCCGAAAACGCCCGCCGTTTTCTTGGCGATCTCGGCAATCCCTTTGCTGCCGTGGGCGCAGACCGCGCGGGACGCTCCGCCATTGAATGGGGGGTCTACGGCGTGCCGGAAACCTTCCTCGTCGATGCAGACGGTAAGATCGTTTACAAGCATGTCGGGCCGTTTACGCCGGAGTCGGTCAAGAACGATTTGATGCCTGCGGTGGCGAGGGCTTTTAAAGCTGATTAAAAAGGCTCGTGTCCGTGTAGTTCGCGAGCAAATTCGTTATCATTGGCTTTTGAGAAGGCTTCTTTTAATGATGGGATGTGATTATCAAAGGTTTCCCTGAATTTATTAGATAAACTGAATTTGTCTATTGAGTTCATCCGTTTTTGAATAAATCTTAAGTGCTGATCATTAATAGCATAAGCGAGCCTTTTACTCGATAGGGCGAACAAATTATTAAATTTGAGTCGGACGGTCTGTAAAGGAACTGCTCTTAATTGATTAGCTGTATCCTCACTTTGATACGCAAAAAATAAATGATGGGGCGAAATCGGGCAGGCCAACCAGCCTTGAGAATTATTAAAAGGTGTATCGAAAATAACGGGTCTATCTGAAGTGATAAAATCATAGTTACGTACATAAAGTACGAACCATTTCATTTTGAGAATTCCATCGATTATTCTTTTGTTGGACATTATCTCTGGTAATTTAAGCATGGCTTTCTGAGGCGCAGGCGCGATTATCTCAGTACTAATTTGATCGAATTGATTATCCGAAGCGCGTCGAATAGTATTATATACTGTTTCGAATTCAGGTATGATAGACTTGTAGAGATCGTGCAACGATGCCTTAAAATTTAAAATGTCATCCGGCATTCTCAACATCAAAGTTGCGATAAATTGAGCCCAAGCATGTCGCTGGGCTGGGGAAAGCGATTGTTTAGATAATAATAGTTTTTGCGCTTCAGCAGCTCGGCTGTCGATAGGGGACAAAAATTCTGTTTCAATTTTCTGCGCAGCTTCGTCTGGGAGGCCGTCAATAGCATACAAACGATAGATATAGCCCGTAGCTGCGGGGTGAACTCGTCGCGGCTTTACAACGTTACCGTAAGGTCTGCTGAACTCAACAAGGGTATCTGCTTCTCCAGTCCATTGTTTGAGGTAAAAAACGGGAAGAAAATGATGCTTTTTTGGAGCGGCCATTATTTTATCTAAATCCTAAAAACGGACTTGAATATTTTACCGGAGAAGCCGTCCAAGAATCACCCCCTCCCCGCATGAAGGAAGGGTTTGATTACTGCATCTGAATTTTCAATCAATCCGGCAATTTCCGCACCGCGCCCTTGGCAGCACTCGTTGCCATGGAAGCGTAAGCTTTGAGCGCGGTTGAAACCTTGCGCTTGCGCTCTTCAAGCGGCTTCCAGCCGGATGCATCCTGCTCGGCGCGGCGTTCCGCCAGCGTTGCATCATCAACAGCCAGATGGATTTTGCGGTTTGGAATGTCGATATCGATAATATCGCCTTCGCGCACCAGACCGATCGTGCCGCCTTCGGCTGCTTCCGGCGAAACGTGACCAATTGAAAGACCCGAAGAGCCGCCCGAAAAACGTCCGTCAGTGACCAGCGCGCAAGCCTTACCGAGGCCCTTCGATTTCAGGTAGCTGGTTGGGTAGAGCATTTCCTGCATACCCGGACCGCCGCGCGGACCTTCATAGCGGATCAGCACAATGTCGCCAGCCTTGATCTTGCCGTTCAGGATACCGAGCACGGCAGAATCCTGGCTTTCGAAGATGCGGGCAGGGCCGGAGAATTTCAGAATGGAATCATCCACGCCTGCCGTCTTCACGATGCAGCCGTCTTCAGCCAGATTGCCGTAAAGCACGGCCAGACCGCCATCCTGACTAAACGCATGTTCTCTCGAACGGATAACGCCCGTTTCACGGTTCGTATCAACGCTGTCAAAGCGGCGTTCCTGGCTGAATGCAACCTGTGTCGGCACGCCGCCGGGGGCCGCCGAATAGAACTTGTGCACCATTTCACTGTTGGTGCGCGTCACGTCCCAATGATCGAGCGCCTTGCCCATGGTTTCACTATGGATGGTCGGCAGATCGGTATTGATCAGCCCTGCCTTGTCGAGCTGGCCGAGAATGCCCATAATGCCGCCTGCACGATGCACATCTTCCATGTGAACCGTATTGTTGGCAGGCGCGACCTTACAAAGAACCGGCACGCGGCGCGACAGACGGTCAATATCGGCCATGGTGAAGTCGATTTCGGCTTCCTGTGCAGCCGCCAGAAGATGCAGGACCGTATTGGTCGATCCGCCCATGGCAATATCAAGCGTCATGGCGTTTTCAAAAGCCGGGACGCTTGCAATCGAGCGCGGCAGGATGCTGTCGTCGTTCTGCTCATAATAACGGCGCGCGAGATCGACAACCAGATGACCGGCTTCCACAAACAGGCGCTTGCGGTCGGCATGGGTTGCGAGCGTCGAACCATTGCCCGGCAGCGACAGGCCAAGTGCTTCTGTGAGGCAGTTCATCGAATTGGCGGTGAACATGCCCGAGCATGAGCCACAGGTTGGGCAGGCAGAGCGCTCAATCGCCTTGACCTGATCGTCGGTATAGTGGTCATCGGCGGCAGCAACCATGGCGTCCACGAGGTCGAGCTTCTTGACCTGATCGTCCCACACGACCTTGCCAGCTTCCATCGGACCGCCGGAAACGAAAACGACCGGAATATTGAGGCGCAGCGAGGCCATCAGCATGCCGGGCGTGATCTTGTCGCAGTTGGAAATGCACACCATCGCATCGGCACAATGGGCATTGACCATATATTCCACCGAGTCGGCGATCAGCTCGCGCGATGGCAGCGAATAGAGCATGCCGTCATGACCCATGGCGATGCCGTCATCGACCGCAATGGTGTTGAATTCTTTCGCAACGCCACCAGCGCTTTCGATTTCACGGGCAACCAGCTGGCCCAAATCTTTCAGATGCACATGGCCCGGCACGAACTGGGTGAACGAGTTCACCACGGCAATGATTGGCTTGCCAAAATCCTCATCCTTCATGCCGGTGGCGCGCCATAGGCCGCGCGCGCCAGCCATATTGCGGCCGTGGGTGGTAGTACGCGAACGATAAGGAGGCATTTTCAAACCTTTTAGGAACTGTTCTAATTTGGTCGTCGGTATGCCAGAATCACCCGCTCTACGCAAAGCGCAAATTGCCCCAGCGCCTGCACTGGTGCGCTATTTTCAAGCACATCGCATTCAGCGGAAATGTTCAGGCGTGCAATCATAATTGCCGACACCGACCGCCCCAACTTAGCATATTGTTGATATAATGCAAAAGATTTTACGCTTTAAACGTAAGGAAATTTCTTAAACGCCGCTCGTTGCTTCCGCCAAGGCGCTGTCAATCAACGCATTGACGGTTTTCATGCACTGCTTTGAAAAACGTGCAGGTCAAAAAGAGCCGATGTTTTCGCTCTAAATGAGCCCGACGTCGAGACAGGAGAGGCGAAACTAAAACCGGCTGAAAAAAACGGCCAAAGCGACATGCGCAGAGTCGGTGCGCGTGATTGTGGTTGTCGCCTTAGGCTTTCGTTTCTCTCAGCACGGTTGCAAAGTCGGGAAAACTGTGCCGCATCGTCAGCGCTGCATCACTTCAGAAGAAAATGCGTAGGCCAGCGTCCTCGTCAGCACGTAGGGTGGCACGGGTTTTCGAAACACCGGCACATCAGGATAGCGCGCAGCAAGATGCGTGGGCAGTCCTCCACCTGTATGAACCACGACAAAAACGTTGCGGCTCTTTAGTCTGTCCAGAATAGGCTCCAAATCACCATCCGCAAGGTTGACGTCGAGAATGGCGGCGTCCACTTCCTGCTTATTGATGAGGTCTATGGCTTGTTTTACGGTGCCCACAGGGCCGATAACAGTGCCCTGGGCATCTTCCACAGTGGCGGCAACGTCGAGAGCGACGAAAATTTCGTCCTCCACGACCAGTACCCGCCTATGTTCAAGATTATCCATGATCTTTCCACTGTCGCTATCGATTTCTGTTTGCTCTAAACCCAGTGTGGGTTGTCGCAGAGTCAATGCTCAGGCACACAAAGAGGTTCCCTGAAGGATCAGGATAATGGATTAATGGTGAATCAAATCTTTATTTCAGGCAGGGCAGCCCGATTTAGCTCACTTTAGAAAGCAGTGAAGGTCAGGGTCGTGAGCGAACGCACAATATTGGGAATATCGAGCACATTTTCATTGATGAATTTGCCGATGTCGTCGCCTTCTTTTACGTAGATCTTGGCGAGCAGATCATATTCGCCGCTCGTCGAATAGAGTTCCGAAACAATCTCACGCTGATAGAGCGTGTCCGCAACCTCATAGGTCTTGCCGGGGGCGCATTGCAGTTGCAGGAAAACGGGCTTCATATCTGTTCCTTTCGCCATATGGCGGTCAGCGGCCATAGAGCTAAATTGGCCATTATCTTTGGCTGTTTCAAGCACGGGCGGATACGCGAAATCAAGAGCGTTTCCCGTATGCAAACGGTGTTTCTATCGCAGGTTTAATTTACAGAATTGTGTTTTTAATCAATGAAGGCGATAAGACACCGCTAAAGTGGAAATAAGATAATCATTACATGCTTTATGTACTCCCAGCCGTTTTAATGCTGTTTTCACTGGCCTTTGTGGTTGTCGGTGCAATGGATAAGCTGCGCCGCCATCTCTTATGGTGTGCATTATGCTTTTTCTGCATCGGCCTGGCCATGCTTTCCCAGCTTGTCGATATACCGGCAGATGATGGTGTCAACACGCTGTTGACCACCACAATATATGTGGTCGGCACTTTATCGGGCGGGCAGGGCATTCTTCTCAGGTCCGCGCGCCGTTTGCCGCTGTGGTTCGGGATTGTCAGTTTTGGTCTGATTGTCGGTGGCGTTGTTTATTTTCTCTACGTGCAGCCCAATGCGATCAATCGCATTTACGTTGTGAATTTTGGCCTCGCATGCATGATTTTGACCTTTGTCTGGTACTTGCGCGGATTGGCGCGGGGCTCTGTCGCTGACCAGCTCATTCTGGGAATGCTGTTTTTGGTTGCGGTGCAGTTTTTTCCCCGAACACTGCTGACCGCGCATTCCATTGTCGGTGATGACACGGCAGCTGACTTTGCTTTTACGCCATTCTGGCAATGGACTGTTTTTTCAACCGCTGTTGCGGGTGTCATTGCCGGTCTGGTGCTATTTGCGGCAGCGGGGGCTGATCGGTTCAGAGAACTGGTTTATGAACGGGATACTGATCCGCTGACCGGGCTTTTAAACCGCCGTGGGCTTGAAACAGGGATGAACGCGCTGGAGCGCGGTCGCTTTTCTGGCTGGGTTGTCGCCTGCGACATCGATTATTTCAAAACGATCAACGATATTTATGGACACGCGACGGGGGACACAGTGCTCACAGAGTTCGCAGCTATTTTAAGGTCCTATTGTACTGATCGTCATCTGACGGCGCGTATCGGCGGCGAGGAATTTGTCATCTGCCTTGAGGATATGCCGAGTGAGGCGGCGTTTGAGCTGGTCGAGAGCATTCGGAGAAGCGTCAAGACACGCGTTTTCTCGCGCCTGTCAAAGGATACGAGCCTGACGTGCAGTTTTGGAGTGGTCAGACTGGGGCATAAAGACGATTTCTGGCGGGCGGTGGAGCGCGCTGATAAGGTTCTTTATGAAGCCAAAGAGGCCGGTCGAGATCGGACTTTGTTTGAAGATAGAATTTCCTGAGCGTTGTGGCGTTTGAAATTCTTGCTGTGAAAACCGGATAAACTTGCTGTGATGATCAAAAATCTGACGCAGATTATGTGTTAGAAGCGTTTTTTACACTCCCGCAAAGCGAGTTATGCGTAAGCCAATGCAATTTTTATCCGCTCTGATTTCGAATTTTCCTTTTCGCTTTTCGTCATTTTTTATCATGAGTGTTGCCGCCTCTTTGAGTACGCCGTCCATGGCAATGACGGCGCTGGAAAAAGCACAACTTGAAAGGCTTGACCCTGCAACGCGTCTTGAGCAGCGTTGCGATGTCGAGGCGATGGAACGCATCAGCAAGGATAAAAGAAAGCTTTCGGTCGATAAGGTGCTGGCCTATGCCTTTTCTGACCCTGTTGCCTCAAAAAATATGATCAAAGCGGATGGCGCTGCTTTTCGCAGCCGCGAGCATTGGTACAAGCTCTCATTCGTTTGCAAAACGGATGATGAGCACATCAATGTCGTTTCATTTGATTATCACATTGGTGAGGAGGTTCCGCAGTCTCAGTGGGACAAGCATTACCTCGTGCCATGATGATGAGCGCACCTTTATAGGTTTGCCGGAACGTTTCTATTGCGCACCATCATCCGCGCGGCAGGCTGAAAGCAGCGTGATTTCTTTGGCCGAATCGTCCGCCTCCAGATGGGTGAGAATGGCCCGTCCATCTTTTTCAGCCCAGCGATAGCTGTCCTGCTCGTCCATTGCGACATATTTCCTGAGCGCATTATGCCATTGCAGAGCAACCATTTTGCCTTCAACGTCAATGACGGCAAAAGCAGGCTCTTCGCCCGCATGAATATAGGTGACAGGCACCACGACCCCGCGTTCACAGACATAATCCGTCCGAATGACCGAATCCCGGCTGATTGTCTGGGCCAGAGCGGGGCTTGATGCGAGTGCGCTCAGAGCAAGAACGATGCCTGTATTGCGAGATTTTCTCAGCATAATGACCTCTGTTTCGTAAAGCGTTATGAAAGGTCTGGCAGAAAAAACAAAGAATTTCAATTTTTTACGGGAACCTAATTTACACTTGGCCGTTCTTCATGTGCTGGTCGTTAGATCGGCCGGGGCCCGGAGTTAATTTGCCCCCGCAATCCTAATCCGGGTCCCACTTTTAAATCTGCCGCTTCATCCTGAAATTGATAATTCTTTCCCCGGAATTCGGTTATTTGAGAAATCGGGTGAAAATTTAATTCCGCATATTTCATTATCATAGCTTATAATTTTCGAAGTGCTTTCAAATAAGAGAAAGCTTATGGCATCCTGTGTGCAAAGACCTCTGATACTCTCAGGTCAATGAAACGCGGAGAGGTGGTCATGAAAATATCGAGAGTCTCATTCACGCTTGCAGCTTTTTTAGCAACGGCGGGTATTGCCGGAACTATTCAGGTCGGTCACGCCGATCAGACATTGCTCAATGTGTCCTATGATCCGACGCGGGAGCTTTATAAGGATTACAACGCGGCTTTTGCGAAGCATTGGAAAGAGCAGACAGGCGAAAACCTGACCATCCGTGTTTCGCATGGTGGTTCGGGCAAGCAGGCACGTTCCGTTATTGATGGCGTGAAAGCGGACGTTGTCACCCTTGCACTGGAAAGCGATATTGACGCAATTGTCGAACATTCCGGCAAAATCGACAAGGATTGGCGCAAGCGCCTTCCGCATAATTCTTCGCCTTATACATCGACGATTGTTTTTCTCGTGCGCAAGGGAAACCCGAAGGGCCTCAAGGATTGGGGCGATCTGGTCAAAGACGGGGTTGAAGTCATCACGCCCAATCCGAAGACCTCGGGCGGTGCACGCTGGAATTATCTCGCTGCATGGGCATGGGCCAATAAGGAATATGGCGGCGATGAAGCCAGGATAAGGGAATATATCGGCGAACTTTTCCGCCATGTCCCGGTGCTTGATACGGGTGCGCGTGGTTCGACCACAACCTTTGTGCAGCGTCAGTTGGGTGATGTTTTGCTGGCCTGGGAAAATGAGGCCTATCTTTCCATCGCTGAATTCGGCGACAATGCCTTTGATATTGTGGTGCCGCCGCAGTCTATTCTGGCAGAACCACCGGTGGCGCTGGTTGACAAAAATGCTGATGACAATGGAACCCGTAAGGTTGCGCAGGCCTATCTCGAATATCTCTATTCACCGGAAGGTCAGGCCCTTGCCTCCAAGCATTTCTATCGTCCATCCGAGCCGGATATTGTGCCTGCTGACCAGAAACGTGATTTTCCGAAGCTCGACCTTGTAACGATTGACGACCCGGTTTTCGGCGGTTGGGCCAAGGCGCAGCCTTATCACTTTGGCGATGGTGGTACTTTTGACCAGATTTACAAACCGGGTAAATGAGCCTCTGTCAGGGCAGTGATTGCTGAGAAAGACCAATAAAAGGGAGCAAATATTGATGTCTTCGCACCCTGCACGGGTCAGAGCAGGGTGGCATTTCAGAAAACCGAGCGTTGTTCCGGGCTTCGGACTGACGTTCGGTTTTAGTGTCGCCTATTTGACTCTCCTCATTCTCATTCCGCTTGCAGCCCTCGTGCTGCGCTCAACAGATGTTGGCTTTGCCGGCTTCTGGCGGATCATCACCGATGAACGCACGTTAAAGGCACTTGAAACCAGCTTTGGCACCGCTTTCATTGCTGCAGTCATTAATGTGATTTTCGGTGTTATTCTCGCATGGGTTCTCGTGCGCTATCGTTTTTTTGGTCGCAGGTTTATCGATGCAATCGTTGATATTCCCTTCGCGCTTCCCACAGCCGTTGCCGGTATCGCGCTCGCTTCAATCTATGCGCCCAATGGCTGGATTGGCAGTCTGCTGGCGCCTTTCGACATTCGCATTGCTTTCACCCGTGCCGGCATCGTTGTGGCGCTGATTTTCATCGGGCTGCCATTTGTGGTGCGCACGGTGCAGCCCATTATGGAAGAGATCAGCCGGGAGGTCGAGGAGGCGGCGGCAACGCTTGGCGCATCGCGTTTTCAGACGATCTGGCAGGTTTTGTTGCCCGCATTGCAGCCCGCAATTCTTACTGGCTTTGCACTGGCTTTCGCGCGCGGGGTGGGCGAATACGGCTCGGTCATTTTCATAGCAGGCAACACGCCTTATGTTTCGGAAATTGCTCCGCTGCTCATCGTGATCCGGTTGGAGGAATATGATTATGCCGGTGCAACGGCGCTTGCGACTGTGATGCTCGCACTTTCATTTGCCATGCTGCTGTTGATCAATCTGTTCCAGTCGTGGTCAAGAAAGAGGTATGGCTATGGCGCGTGACCATGTTTCTCCTGCGCGCAGCGCTGTGAGCGAAAGCCTGCCAACGCGTATTGTGCTGATCAGCATAGCGCTGATCTTTTTGTTGCTGTTTCTTATCCTGCCGGTGGTGGCCGTTTTTGTCGAAGCCTTCCGTAAAGGCATGGGCGAATATCTGGCAGCCTTGGCGGAGCCCGATGCATGGGCCGCAATTCGGCTGACATTGCTCGTTGCGGTTATCTCTGTTCCGGTCAATCTGGTTTTTGGTGTCGCGGCTGCATGGGCGATTGCCAAATATGAGTTCAAAGGCAAGGCGCTTCTGACAACGCTGATCGATCTGCCTTTTTCGATATCACCGGTGATTTCGGGTCTGGTTTTTGTGCTGCTTTTTGCAAGCCACGGCTTGCTGGGGCCGTGGCTTGAAAGCCATAATATTCAAATCCTGTTTGCTGTTCCGGGCATTGTCCTGGCAACGCTTTTTGTGACGTTTCCGTTTGTGGCACGCGAGCTTATTCCGCTGATGCAGGAGCAGGGAAGCGGTGATGAAGAAGCAGCCATTTCGCTGGGCGCCAATGGTTGGCAGACCTTTCGTTATGTCACTTTGCCCAATATCAAGTGGGGCCTTCTCTACGGTGTCTTGCTGTGTAATGCCCGCGCAATGGGCGAATTCGGCGCTGTTTCGGTGGTGTCAGGACACATCCGCGGCCTCACCAACACCATGCCGCTGCATGTCGAGATTCTCTACAATGAATATAATTTCGTTGCGGCTTTCGCGGTTGCATCTCTGCTGGCCTTGCTTGCCCTTGTGACCTTGGCGGCCAAAGCTTTTCTGGAGATGCGTTATGGTGATGAACTGGCTGGCAGTAACGGGCATTAAAAACTAAATTGTCCAAAAGAAAATAAGCCGCCCATGCTTTGGCTGAGCAGTCGGTGGTAGGGGAAAGGATCGGGAATGGAAGTTCGTGTCGCCGGTGTGCGTAAAGAGTTTGGTCGCTTTCCGGCATTGCATAACGTGTCGCTGGATATTCGTTCGAGTGAACTGATTGCTTTGCTTGGTCCGTCCGGATCGGGCAAAACAACCTTGTTGCGTCTGATTGCCGGTCTTGAACGGCCCACAGAAGGAGCGATTTTTTTTGGTGATGAGGATGCCTCGCATAAGAGCGTGCAGGAGCGCAATGTTGGCTTCGTGTTTCAGCATTATGCGCTGTTTCGCCATATGACGGTCGCCGAGAATATCGGTTTTGGCCTCAAGGTCCGCCCCGGCAGCACCCGTCCGCCTTCCGCTGAGATCCGGCGTCGTGCACTCGAATTGCTTGATCTGGTGCAGTTGAAGGGACTGGAAAATCGCTATCCAACGCAGCTTTCCGGTGGGCAGCGTCAGCGCGTTGCTCTGGCCCGCGCCATGGCGATTGAGCCAAAGGTTCTGCTGCTTGATGAACCCTTTGGCGCACTTGACGCGCAGGTGCGTAAGGAATTGCGCCGCTGGCTACGCGAAATTCATGACCGTACCGGCCATACGACCGTGTTCGTCACGCATGATCAGGATGAAGCGCTGGAGCTTGCGGATCGCGTGGTGGTGATGAGCCAGGGGCGGATTGAACAGATCGGTACCCCGGATGAGGTTTATGATCAGCCGAACTCGCCTTTTGTTTATGGCTTTATTGGTGAATCCAGCACGCTGCCGGTAAGGATTGAAAAAGGGGAAGTCTGGCTGGCGGATCGCAATATCGGACTGGTGGCTGATGGCGCGGACGATGGCGAAGCACAGCTCTTCTTCCGCCCGCATGATGTCGAGTTGCTCGATGGCTGTGGGGGCTGCATCGCAGGCACAGTTATTGCCAGCCGAAGATCGGGGGGCAAAAGGCGGGTCGAGCTTGAAATCGGCGGGGCGCGTCAACGTGTCGAGATCGAGATTCCGGCCGAACATCCAGCGGCTGAAAAAAGCCGCATCGCTTTCCGTCCGCGCTATTGGCGGATTTTCGGACATGACCGAGCATCTCGAGCGGATGAAAAAGCAGAGGTTTTGGCTCAAGGCCATTCATAATTCAGGCGTATCGCCCCGATTTTACCCATCAGACATCCGCATTGGCGGGTGTCTTTTTCATTTTAGAAACAAAGAGCATCGGCAGAGCATTTTCGAAATCTATTCTTCAGAGTGGTATTATTCTTATTTTCAGTATGTTAGGGTTGTAGAAACCGCTCATTTTATAACGCAACATTAATGTTCGGAAAGAATTGTGCGTTGCGATCTAAACGATTTGAATATCTCCACAGACTGTCGTCGCATTTTTGTCAAATGAGGACGACATTCAGGGAACCGAATACGGATATTGTCGTTTTTCTGCATTGAAATTCAATCTAATATCCATCCGCCGCATTTCACTCATTCCCTTCGGAAAGGCTGTTAAGGCACATGCCGGAATTGTCTTCTTCGCCGTCTCATTCGTCCATTGCCGATCATAAGACTTCGGATCAAATTCCGCCCGAACAACCTTCTCCGATACGTGCGCTTTACAAAAGCGAGGATGAACTGCGTGAGCTCGCAGCCTCCGTTGCACGTGGTGAAGAACTGGCATTACCCGGTTATCAGTCTTTTGAGTTCGATCAGCGCCTGTCTGAAAATGGCAAGCTTATCCTGCATGCCTATCGCTCGTCGGATGCGGCGTCTCGCGCTGGCGAAACCATCACGCCGGCGGCGCAATGGTTGCTCGATAATCATTATCAGATCGACAAGACGGTCCAGCAAACCCGCCGCGATCTCCCGCGCAAATTCATCCGGCAATTGCCACCCTATGCCGCCCGCGATGAAAAATTTAAGGACATGCCACGTATTTTTGCGCTGGCATGGCTCTATGTCGCGCATACCGACAGCAATTTCTCGCTCAAATCACTCACCGCGCTGGTTCAGGGTTTTCAGACGGTTGAGCCGCTCAAAATCGGTGAATTATGGGCGCTGCCATCCGCTGTTCGCTATTTTCTGATCGAGAATGCACGCCGGTTGGCGCTGCGTGTGGATCGTGCGCGCAATATGCGCAATCTTGCCAATACCGCAGCAGACCGTATCGTCGTTGCCGCCAATGGCGACGAGCTTGATACGGTTCTTGCACAATATGCGCAGGCGGCACGCGACAGTACCTTTGCCACCCATCTTCTCTATCGTCTGCGCGGCGCTTCCACCGATACATCGGCTGCGGCCAGCTGGCTTGAGCATATTCTTGAGCAGGAGGGCAGCAATCCAGAGGACGCCATCGTTGAAGAACATGCGCGCCAGTCGACCGGCGGCGTGACGATGGGCAATGCGATCAGCAGCCTGAAACGCATTGACGATATTGATTGGGAAACCTGGTTTGAAACCGTCAACGAGGTCGATGCGATCCTGCGCGACCACAGCGATTTCGAACTGCTCGATTTCCGCTCGCGCAATGCCTATCGCGTGACAATTGAAAAGCTCGCGCGCTTTTCAAATATGAGCGAAATCGACATCACCTGGGCGGCGCTCAAACTTGCAGAAGAAAGCAAGGCAAACGGACCAGAGGCAAACGGGCAGGAAGGCAGAGGTTCTATTGCCTATTACCTTTCGGGTGAAGGGCGTACAGAACTTGAAAAGGTCTGCGGCTACAAAGCACCCTTTGGCGTCAAAGCCCTGCGCTTTTATCGCAATCTTGGCCTTTTGGGCTTCTTTATCCCGACAGCCATTTTCACGATTTTGATTCTGCTGGGCGTCAATTACTGCATGAGCAGGGCCGGGCTTTCGGCTGATTGGCGCTTGCTGTTCACGCTTCTGGCACTTTTCCCGGCGATGGATGCGTCCTATTCGCTGTTCAATGCGCTGGTGCCGTGGTTTGTTCAGCCGACGCGTCTGATCGGTTTTGAATATAAGGAAGGGCTTCCCGTCGAGGCGCGCACGCTTGTTGCAGTCCCGACGCTGATCAATTCTCGCGATTCCATTGACGAGCAGATCCGTAACCTTGAAGTTCACTATCTTACCAATCCGCGTGGTGAAATCTATTTCGCACTGGTGAGTGACTGGGTTGATGCCAAGCAGGAAATTACACCTGCTGATATGGAAATTTACGAATATGCGCGCGATGAAATTGCCAAGCTCAATGAGCATTATACCGGCAATGAACAGCCGCGTTTCTTCTTGCTGCATCGCCGCCGTCTGTTTAACGAAAAGCAGAGCTGCTGGATGGGCTGGGAGCGCAAACGTGGCAAGTTGCATGAGCTGAACCTGCTTTTGCGCGGCGATCAGGATACGAGCTTCTTCCCACCTGATGAGCGCCTGCCGAAAGATGTCAAATTTGTCATGACGCTGGACGCGGATACACGGCTTACGCCTGAATCCGTGACCAATCTGGTTGGCAAGCTCAGCCATCCGCTCAACCGTCCCGTCTTTGATGAAAAGACCGGTAAGGTGGTTCGTGGTTATGGCATCCTGCAGCCACGCGTGACGCCATCTTTGACAACGGGTGATGAAGCCTCGTTCCTGCAACGTGTCTTCTCGGTCAATCGCGGCATCGATCCTTATGTCTTTGCAGTTTCTGATTCCTATCAGGATCTGCTGGGTGAAGGCAGCTTCACCGGTAAAGGCCTGTATGACATCGACGCTTTTGAAACCGCGTTGAAAGGCCGTGTGCCGGAAAACACGCTTCTCAGCCACGATCTGCTGGAAGGCGGCTATGCGCGTGCAGCACTCGTCAGCGATGTTGAAGTGGTTGAAGATTATCCGACCGGCTATAATGTCGACGTGTCGCGTCATCACCGATGGGCGCGTGGTGACTGGCAGCTTCTGCCATGGCTTTTCTCGACAAGCCGCGGCGTCAGCAACGTTACCCGCTGGAAGATGATCGACAATCTGCGCCGGTCGCTTAATCCTATCCTCTGGCTGATCGCTTCGGTTGTTGGGTGGAGCATTCTGCCGATTGGACCGGCTGCCGTCTGGCAGGCCTTCCTGATCGTCAGCATGTTTGTGGCGCCGACCTTTGGCATCATCACCAATCTCATTCCGTCCAATATGGACTATTCGCTCAAAGGCCACGCGCAGTCGGTTCTCACCGATATTGCTCTTGGTACTGCGGATGTGGCGCTTCGCACCACCTTCATTGCCCATTCCGCTTTCCTGATGGCCGATGCGATTGCACGCACGATCTATCGTTTGTTTGTCTCGCGCCGTGATCTTCTGGAGTGGCGCACGGCTGCACAGGCCAAGTCATCGCCTGATACGCTTTTGTTCTATTTCCAGCTGATGTGGCCAGCCATTGTCATCGCAGGGCTTGCAATTTTCTTTCCGCTCGCCGCGCAAAGCCATGCGGCAATGATCGCCGCGCCCTTTGCGGTGATCTGGTTTGCATCGCCGCTGATCGCATGGCTTGTGAGCCGTTCGGCCAAGCCGCAGGATACGCTGGAAGTTCTCTCTTCCGATAAGGCTGATCTGCGCCGCTATGCACGCCGCACATGGCGCTATTTTGCTGAGTTTGCCAACGAGGAAAACAACCATCTTCCGCCGGATAACTTTCAGGAAGACCCGGCTCCGATTGTCGCGCAGCGAACCTCGCCTACCAATATCGGCGTTTATCTTCTCTCGGTCATTGCCGCGCGTGACTTTGGCTGGATCGGCTTTGCCGAGACGATGAACCGCGTTGAAGCCACCGTCACGACGCTTGAGAAGATGGAGAAATATCAGGGCCATCTCTATAACTGGTATGAGACAAACACGCTGACGCCGATGCGTCCGCTTTATGTCTCCGCCGTGGATAGCGGCAATCTTGCCGGTCATCTTGTGACGCTTTCTTCGGCTTTGGAAGAATGGGCGGAAGCGCCTTCGGTTTATCTTCAGGCTGATCTCGACGGCATTATCGACGTCAATGATGTGCTTGAGGAAGCGATTGCAAAAATCCCGGATGATCGCCGGATTTTGCGCCCGCTGCGTCGTCGTCTGGAAGAGCGGATTGCCAATTTCCGCCGTGCGGTGCGCACCATCAAGGACGAGCCGGAAACAGCCTCCTTCCGCACCATCAATCTGTCGCTCTTTGCGACGGACATTGTGCGCCTGATGGAAGAGCTCGATAGTGAAATTGAAACGCCAGCAAGCGCTGAGGCAAAGGAATGGGCCAATATTCTGGTCGATACCTGCAAGGCGCATACGGATGATTCCGTTGGCGATCGCAACACAGATGAGCTGCGTGAGCGCCTGCGCGATCTCGCAGGGCGCTCGCGCCAGCTGGCATTCGATATGCAGTTTGGCTTCCTCGAACGCAAAGAACGCCGTTTGTTGTCGATCGGTTTCCGCGTTCAGGAAAACGAACTCGATGAAAGCTGTTACGATCTCCTGGCGTCCGAAGCCCGTCTTGCAAGCCTGTTTGCGATTGCAAAGGGCGATGTGCCTGTTGAACATTGGTTCAAGCTCGGTCGCCTTCTGGTGCCTGTTGGCTGGAAGGGCGCGCTGCTCTCCTGGTCAGGCTCGATGTTCGAATATCTGATGCCACCGCTGGTCATGTCCGAACCGCTTGGCTCCCTGTTGGATCAGACCAATAAGCTCGTTGTGCAGCGCCAGATTGATTATGCAACCTCGCGTGGTCTGCCATGGGGCATTTCGGAAGCGGCGTTCAATGCGCGGGATGCGCATATGAACTACCAGTATTCCAATTTTGGCGTGCCAAATCTGGGTCTCCAGCGTGGACTTTCGCGTAACGCCGTTATCGCGCCTTACGCAAGCTTGCTTGCATCGCAATATCAGCCAGCGGCTGCGGTTGCCAATCTGAAGCGTCTGGAAAAGCTTGGTGCACTGGGCCGTTATGGTTTCCACGATTCGGTGGATTTCACCCCGTCGCGTGTTCGCGAAGGTGAAACCTATGCGGTCGTAAAAAACTACTATGCCCACCACCACGGCATGGCCATTATCGCGGTCAACAATGTGATTTTCGAAGGCCGTATGCGGGAACGCTTCCATTCCGACCCGGTGATCGAAGCAGCAGAACTTCTGTTGCAGGAAAAAGCACCACGCGAAATTCCGATGATCTACGCAAAGACCGAAAATCCGATGCGTGTGGATTCGGGCGGCTTCGACGATGCGCCAATGCGCATCATCGACGTTCCTTTCAAGGCACCGCGCACAACGCATATGATGTCGAACGGCCAATATGCGCTGATGGTTACGGCCAACGGTTCCGGTTACAGCCGCTGGCACAATTGGGACATCACCCGTTTCCACGCCGATGCCTCGGAAGACTTGCAGGGCACATTCCTGTTCCTGCGTGACATGGAAAGCGGCTATTCATGGTCGGCAACCGGCGAGCCTGTGCGCAATCCGGATGAAGAAACCAAGACTGTTTTCACGGAAGACAAGGCTGAGTTCTACAAAACCGCAGGCGACATCAAGACGGTCATGGAAGTGATTGTGTCGTCTGAATCCGATGGTGAGGGCCGCAGGCTCGACATCATCAACACCTCTGCGCGCGATCGTATCATTGAGGTCACGTCTTATGCGGAACTGGTGCTGACCGACAGCGACAGCGATGCGGCGCATCCAGCCTTTGCCAAGATGTTTGTTGAAACCGAAATCGCTGATAACGGTTCGACCATCTACGCCAAGCGCCGTAAACGTGCGCCGTCCGACCCGGATATTCATGTCGCACATTTTGTGACCGATCTTTCGGGCTCTATCCGCGAAACGGAAGTCGAAACCGATCGCCGTGCCTTTATCGGTCGGGGCCGTTCGCTGCGTGATGCGGCAGCCTTCGATGAAGGTGCAAAGTTTACGGGAAGTCAGGGCTGCGTGCTTGATCCGATTGCATCGGTGCGCACACGTGTCCGCGTTCCGGCACATAAAAAGGTCAGCCTTGTTTTCTGGACCTTTGCGGGTGGAAGCCGCGATGCGGTTGAACATGCGGTGGCAACGCATCGCCATCCAGAAACCTTTGCGCGGGAATATTCACTCTCATGGACAAGCTCGCAGGTTCAGCTTTATCATATCGGTATCAAGCCTGCGGAAGCTGCTGACTATCAGAAGGTTGCCGCCTATCTGCTTTATCCGGAGCGCAATCTGCGTCAGCCGCCGGAAACCATTGCAGCCGGACTTGGCAAGCAATCCAACCTCTGGCCGATGTCGATTTCGGGTGACTATCCGATCTTTGCCCTGCGCATCGACAACGAGGTTGATCTTGATGTGTTGCGCGGCGTGCTGCGTGCACAGGAATACTGGCGCAGCAAGGGCCTTATCGTTGATGTGGTTGCGGTCAATGAACGCGCCTTCTCCTATGCGCAGGATACGCAACGTGCGATTGACTGGATCGTGGAAGGCTTCCGCGCACGCGGTGGCGGTCTGCCGCATATCTTTGCGGTGCGTCGCGATCAGATGAGCGAGGAAAGCTATAATACACTTCTGGCTTCTGCGCGTATCGTCATGCATGCGCAGAACGGTCCGCTTGCCGAGCAGTTGCGTCGCAGTGAGGAAATCACTGTCGATTTGGCTGCACGCAGTGATGCCAAAACACCGGCCACTGCACAGCAGGGGCTTGGTTCTGCGGGGCTTGGGCCGATTGCGCTTGAACGCGGCTCGGAAGAGCGTCGTCTGGTTGCAAAGCCGAAACCAGTCACTCTGCCGGCTCCATCGGGCGATGATCTAGAGTTCTGGAATGGCTATGGCGGTTTTGCGCAGGACGGCAGCTATGTTGTGCGCATCAACAACCGCACGACCACGCCGCATCCGTGGATCAACGTGATCGCCAATCCGAATTTCGGCTTCCATGTCTCGGCAGAGGGGTCGGCTTTCACATGGGCAGGCAACAGTCGCGATTATCAGCTCACCCCATGGGCGAATGATCCGGTCACCAACCGTCCGGGCGAGGCAATCTATATTCTCGACCGTGAAACGGGCCGCAGCTTTGCTCCAACGGCCAATGTGCTGCGCGACGAGGCGGTCACCTATGAAGCGCGCCACAGCCATGGTTACAGCACTTTTGCCGCTCAGCATGGCGAACTGGCACTCGAACTGACCCATATTGTCGATGCGGAAAAGCCTGTCCGGCTTTCGCGTCTGACGATCACCAATAAGGGCCGTTCCAAGCGTAAGCTGCGCGCTTATGGCTATGTTGAATGGGTGCTGGGCAATGCCCGCTCCAAGAATGTGCCGTTCATCGTTCCATCGCAGGATGAAGAACTGGGCGCACTCTTCGCAGGCAATCCTTATCACCCGGACAAGTCCGTTCAGGTGGCCTTCTTTGCGGCGAGCGAAAAGCCGCAATCGGTAACGGCTGACCGTGGCGAATTCATCGGCACGACCGGATCGGTGGATCGCCCTGAAATCGTGCTTGCAGGCAAGCCGCTTTCCAACACGGTTGAGGCCGGGCGCGATCCTTGTGCAGCGCTTGCCATCGATATTGAAGTCAATCCGGGTGAAAGCCGTGAAATTGTCTTCCTGCTCGGCAATGCTGCCGATCAGATGCAGGCAAAAGCGCTTGTCGAACAAAGCCGCAAGGCTTCGTTTGACGACAAGCTTGAGGGCGCGCGCAGATATTGGGAAGGTCTGTTCGACCGCGTACAGGTCAAGACACCGGATCCGGCATTCGACCTGCTGATCAATGGCTGGTTGCCCTATCAGGCGATTGCCTGCCGTATCTGGGCCCGCGCTGCCTTTTATCAGGCCAGCGGTGCTTTTGGCTTCCGTGATCAGTTGCAGGATACGCTCTCACTTCTGCTGATCGATCCGTCGCTGGCACGTGCGCAGATCCTCAATGCCGCTTCGCGTCAGTTCCCGGAAGGCGATGTTCAGCATTGGTGGCTGCCTGCAACCGGTGCAGGTGTCCGCACGCTGATCTCCGACGATGTGGTCTGGCTCGGCTATGGCACGTCGCTTTACGTCCAGACGACGGGCGATGATGCGATTCTTGATGAAAAGCTGGCCTTCCTTGAGGGACGCAAGCTGGAAGAGGGCGAACATGATGCTTTCTTTGAGCCGGAAATCTCGGATCAGACAGCAAGTCTTTACGAGCATTGTGCGCTGGCGCTTGATCTGGCGATCAAACGCACCGGCAAGCATGGCTTGCCGCTGATGCTGGGCGGCGACTGGAATGACGGCATGAACCTTGTCGGCGTGAAGGGCGAGGGCGAGAGTGTGTGGCTCGGCTGGTTCCTTGCCTATACGCTGAAGCAGTTCATCCCGATTGCCCAGTCGCGCAATGATATGCGCGCAACAGCGTGGGCGAACCATCTTGAAAGCCTGACCAAAGCGCTTGATCGCGATGGCTGGGATGGTGAATGGTATCGTCGTGGCTTTTTCGACAATGGCGCGCCGCTTGGCTCAAAAGACAGCGATGAATGCCAGATTGATGCCATTGCACAGTCGTGGAGCGTGTTGTCGGGCGTTGCCGATCCAAAGCGGTCCGAGCAGGCCATGGCTTCGCTTGAGAAATATCTGCTCGATGATCAGGGCGAATTGCTGCGTCTCTTCACGCCGCCTTTTGACAAGACGGTGCAGGAGCCGGGTTACATCAAGGGCTATCCTCCGGGCGTTCGTGAGAATGGCGGTCAGTATACCCATGGTGCAACATGGGCCATTCTGGCGCTCGCCCGCATGGGCAAGGCCGCTGAGGCATGGCGTTTGTTCTCGCTCATCAGCCCGGTCAATCATGGTCGCAACCCGGATGTTTATCGCGTTGAGCCATATGTGATTGCAGCCGATATCTATTCGGTTGAGCCGCGGCGCGGACAGGGTGGCTGGACCTGGTATACGGGGTCTGCCGGCTGGTTCTACCGCGTTGCGACTGAGGGTATTCTTGGCGTTACCAAACGCGGCAATCGCTTGCATCTTGATCCGGCCTTGCCGCCGGAATGGGAGGGCTATGAAGCAGAACTTCGTTTCGGCGAAGCGCTCTATCGCGTGAAGGTGATCGCCGGTGCCAAGGACAAGGTGATCAGGCTCAATGGCCGCAAGGTCGGCAAACCAGATGAAGGCGTGCCGATCAAGACGGATGGTGAACATGAAATCATCGTAGAGCTTCCCAAATCTGAATGAAGCATTTAAAAAGGCAGGTGAAAACCTGCCTTTCTTTTTGCTGCCAAGCATTTGGTTTGGCTGAAGCACATGCTCATGCAATGGAGGCCGTCATGGCCAAAACCGATATCGCGCGGCGCGTCTATAATCACGCATGGAAGCTTGATCCGATTGTCCGCAGCCTGTTGGATACGGACTTTTACAAACTTCTGATGTTGCAGATGATCTGGGGGCTTTACCCCAAAGTGGATGCGACCTTTGCACTTATCAACCGCACGACAACCGTGCGCCTTGCTGATGAGATTGACGAAGGTGAGTTGCGCGCACAGCTTGATCACGCCCGCACGCTGCGCTTCACCAAGAAGGAAATGATCTGGCTGGCGGGTAACAGCTTTTATGGTCGAAAGCAGATTTTCCAGCCGGAGTTTCTCAACTGGCTGCATGATTTCCAGCTGCCGGAATATGATCTGCGCCGCAAAGACGGCCAGTATGAGCTGCATTTCCATGGTCCATGGTCGCACACCACCATGTGGGAAATTCCCGCACTTGCCATCATCAATGAATTACGCTCGCGCGCTGCGATGAAAAACCTCGGGCCTTTCTCGCTTGATGTGCTCTATGCTCGCGCCAAAGCCAAGATGTGGAGCAAGGTCGAGCGGTTGCGCGAACTGCCAGACTTGAAGATTTCCGATTTTGGTACGCGTCGCCGTCATTCGTTTCTGTGGCAGCGCTGGTGCGTTGAAGCACTCAAAGAAGGTATCGGCAGCGCCTTTACCGGCACCAGCAATGTGTTGCTGGCAATGGATACTGATCTTGAAGCGCTTGGCACCAATGCGCATGAATTGCCAATGGTGCTGGCAGCGCTGGCCAATACGGATGAAGAACTGCGCAGTGCGCCTTATCGCGTGTTGCAAGACTGGAACCGCTATTATGGTGGCAATCTTCTTATCGTTCTGCCGGATGCTTTTGGCACGGCTGCTTTCCTGCGCAATGCGCCGGACTGGGTTGCGGATTGGACAGGCTTCCGCCCAGACAGCGCACCGCCCATTGAAGGCGGCGAACGTATCATTGAATGGTGGAAGTCACGCGGCAAAGACCCACGCGAAAAGCTGCTGATTTTCTCGGATGCGCTCGATGTCGATACAATTGAGGAAACCTATCGCCATTTTGAAGGCCGCGTTCGCATGAGCTTCGGCTGGGGCACCAACCTCACCAATGATTTTGCCGGATGCGCACCGACAACGATCCATGGTCTCAAGGCGATATCGCTCGTTTGTAAGGTGATTGATGCCAATGGACGCCCGGCGGTCAAACTTTCCGACAACCCACAGAAAGCAACCGGCGATCCGAAGGAAGTCGAGCGCTATTTGAAATTCTTCGGCAATGAGGAACGTGTAGAGCAGCTCGTCAGAGTGTGACGAGCTGCGGTTTGTCTATTCCATCAATCGGGCCGTGCCGGAAAGGCGGATAGATTCGCCCCTCACGTGGCCGATTTCTGCGCGCAGATGTGAGGGCACGCCCATATCCTCGCCCTGGATGACTTCAATAGCGCCGCCATGCGGCCAGCCCAGATCACGCAGATAAGCGGCAAAGGCCGCAGTCGATGCACCTGTCGCCGGGTCTTCATACACGCCGCCAGACGCAAAAGGATTGCGGCTGTGGAAGCGCTGTGGTGTTTCCGAATGCACCAGAAGGATCGTGGTCCAGCCCTGCCGGTTCATCAGTACCCGCCCACGCGGAAGGTCATAATGCATGGCGGCAAGCTTTTCGCGTGAGCGCAATGCCAATACGATATGATCAGCGCCTGCATGGATGAGTGCTGGCGGGATGCCCGGTGCGAGATCGTCCTTTTCATAGTTGAACAGCGCGAGCGCCTGCTCAATTTCGATCTCAGAGGCCGCACGGTTTCGCGTAGATGGCGATTGAAGGCTTGCAGAGAACAGATCGCCCTCCTTGCGGCCTTCTACCTTTATTGTCGTATTGTTGAGCATAAGCGTAAAAGCACCATCGCCTTCACGCATGGCCAGCGCTGCACCGAGTGCAATTGTGGCATGGCCACAAAAAGGGACTTCCATTTCCGGCGCAAAATAGCGCACACGAAAGCCTCCGGCTTCCGGCATGGCGAAAGCCGTTTCCGAAAAGCCTACATTGTGAGCGATTGTCTGCATGTCTTGAGCAGAGGGAAGTTTTTCAGAAATCAGCACACCGGCAGGATTGCCGCCCTGATTACCTTGCGAGAAGGCGGCTATACGCAAGACGTTCAATGACATGTCCTTTGCCTATCTTCGATTCTCTCCCGCCCCCCTCTTATAGAAGGCGCGCGATGCGTCGGGTCAAGGGAGCAATTATGCTCAATCGCGCATTTCTGTTGCCCATGGAGGATTGGCGCCTGCACGCGAAACGGTTACCGCGGCTGCACGAACGCCCAGCGCTATGGCGGAGTGAATCTGGTCTTCGTCCAGCTGGGCGAGGGCATGTTTGTTAAGCAGTCCCTGACTATGCAGGCTTGCGAGGATACCGGCATTGACCGTGTCGCCCGCGCCAACCGTATCCACCACATCGACTTTAACGCCGGGAACACGGATGGTCGCGTTTACGCTATAGGCATCGGCACCATGCGCACCTTTGGTAATCACGATGAGCTTAGGCCCGAGCGTGAGCCATCGGGCGGCAATCTCGTCATGACTGCCCTTTTCACCGAACCATTCGAGGTCTTCGTCGGATAGTTTCACAATATCGGCAAGGGCGATCATGCGCTTCATGCGCGCCAGATGCTTTTCGCGGTCAGTGATAAAGCTCGTACGAATATTCGGATCGAGAAAAATGACGCGCTTGGATGCTTCGCGCGTCATCAGTGCTTCATAGACACGCCCGCATGGCTCTGAAATCAGGCTGATACAGCCAAACAGCAGTGCATCAATTCTATCATCGATCTCCGGGATGTCGTTTTCCGAAAGCATCCGCAGCGCTGTGTTTTCATCGTAAAATGCATAGCGTGCCTGCCCGTCAACGAGCCGCACAAAGGCCAGTGTTGTCGGACGGTCAGAGACTGCCGAGAAGGAGTAATCGACATTGGAGCGCGCAAGCGCGTCGCGCAAAACCTCGCCGAAAAAATCTGACGAAAGACCGCAGAAAAATCCGGTCGGAACGTTAAGCCGCCCAAGTGCGATTGATGTGTTGAACACCGAACCACCGGCCAAAGGCATGAAGGCCGTTTCTCCCTCTGCCGTCTGGCGAGGGAGCATGTCGATCAGGGCTTCACCGCAGCATAGGATCATAGAATTCGTCTTTCAATTATACGTGCTGGCCACCATTGATGTGAATTTCCGCACCCGTGACATAGGATGAGGCTTCCGAGCACAGATAATAGATTGTTTCGGCCACTTCTGATGTTTTTCCAAGCCGCCGCATCGGCAATTGCTCGACGAGCTTTTCCGTACCCGGCGAAAGAATCGCCGTATCGATTTCGCCCGGCGCAATGGCGTTCACGCGGATACCATGGGGACCGAAATCGGAGGCCATTTCGCGGGTCAGTGCTGCAAGCGCTGCTTTGGATGTTGCATAGGCAGTGCCTGCAAACGGATGCACGCGGCTACCTGCAATGGAGGTCACATTGACCACAGAACCCTGCGCTGCTTCCAGTTCTTTGAACAGCCCGCGTGCGAGCATGATCGGGGCCATGAAATTCACCTGAAACACATCACGCCACGCGGCCATTGGCGTTTCAATCGAGTTCAGGCGGCGACCGCCTTCGGCTTTGGGCGAAATGCCGGCATTGTTGACGAGCGCGTGCAACTTGCTGCCATTGGCTTCCAGTCTGCGCCGGATTTCAGAAATGGCTTTGCCAATATCTTCCTGATCGGCAAGATCAACTTTGATATGATCTTCCGGACCCGCGGGCCAAGGACAGTTTTCTGAAAAATCCTGTCGCGAACAGGTGATGACGCGCCAGCCGGCGCGGGAAAAACGTTTGACCGTCGCATGCCCTATGCCGCGGCTGGCGCCTGTCAGAACAAGCGTTTTGCGTTCCGCGGCAACATCGGGACGGGACGTATCGGTTGGGGAAATTGTAGACATGGCAACCTCACTCTCAATCTTTGAATAGACTAAGCCGCTCAGGATTTCGAGTGGATTCAACCGATCAGGCCGTTGGATGCTTCACTTGACCGCGATAAGGGCCGGTTGGCGACCGGCCCTGAACGAATTTTATCGTGAATTGCCCATGATAATATCGAGAAGCGTGGTTGAATCACGCGGTTTCTGTTGTCCGCCGACGCTGGCAGGCGGCATTGGCTGAGCGTTATGATCCATACCCGTTGCGGTACCGGCCGGATAATCGGCTGTCGTGCCCTGCTGGATCGTGTTGCGCGCAGGCGAATCGGGTGCCGGTGGCCAATAGCCATCATCGTCATTGCCTGCCATAGGCGGATTGCCATAGCCGCCCTGCGGTGTCATGCCGGGTTCATAAGGCAGGTTCGGATCAATGCCATCGCTGCCGCCGGGAACCATGTTCTGAATATCGTAATGACCGGGCAATTCTGCGATGGGCACGCCCTTATGGGCTTCCTTCATAAAGGCTTTCCAGGCGGCCACCGGAAGCGTGGAGCCGAACACCCGCTTCATGCCCTTGCCGTCATCATTGCCAAACCACACACCTGTGGTGAGATTGGCGGTATAACCGATAAACCACGCGTCACGGAAATTCTGGCTGGTGCCGGTCTTACCTGCTGCTGGCCAGCCGAAGGCCGCGCGCTTGGCAGTTCCGTCCTCCACTGTCTTGCGCAGCATAGCATTCATCATGCCGACATTGCGCTCATCAATCACGCGCGGACCAATACCGTCTTGCCTCTGATAGAGAACCTTGCCCTGTGCATCTGTGACTTTGGTGATGAAATAAACAGGCGCACGATAACCGCCATTGGCAAAAGGCACATAGGCGTCGGTCAGTTCCAGAAGCGATACTTCCGAGGTGCCCAGTGCCAGCGAGGCATTGGGCTCAAGCTTTGACTGAACGCCAAGGCGGTGTGCGGTGTCGATCACGGTCTGCGGGCCGACCTCCATCACCAGCTGCGCTGAGACGGAATTGAGCGAATGGGAGAGGGCGGTGGCAAGCGTGACTTCGCCCATATATTTCCCGTTATCGTTGCTGGGCGTCCAGTTGCCAATCCGCACCGGCGCATCATTGCGCACTGAATCCGGTGTGCGGCCCTGTTCGAGTGCGGAGAGATAAACGAATGGCTTGAAGGATGAGGCAGGCTGGCGCTTGGCATCGGTCACGCGGTCAAACTGGCTGGCGGCATAATCATACCCCCCCACCAAGGCACGCACAGCACCCGTACCATCAATGGAAACGAGCGCCCCTTGGCTCACATTCATCTTCTTTCCGTTTTCGGAAATCTGATCCTTGATTGCTTCTTCACCGATATGCTGGAGGTTAAGATCGATGGTTGTCTCAACCGTGATATCGCTTTTGGTGTCGCCGATCAGCTCTGGCAATTCTGCCACGACCCTGTCTGCAACGTAATTTTCCGAGCCTTGCCAATAGGATGCAGCGCGTGTGGGCGGTTCGCTTTCGGCAATTGCCACCTGACGATCATCGATCATGCCTTCTTCACGCATGGCACCAAGCACCAGCCTGGCACGTGCTGCGGCAGCTTCCGGGTCCCGCGCAGGCGAAAGCCGCGATGGCGCTTTGAGAAGCCCGGCCAGCGTTGCAGCTTCCATAAGGTTCACGTCTTTGGCGGATTTGTTGAAATAGCGGCGCGATGCCGCATCCACACCATAAGCACCCGAGCCGAGATAGACGCGGTTGAGATACATCTCCAGAATCTGGTCTTTGGTATATTTGTGCTCAAGCCAGAGGGCGAGCATCACTTCCTGAACTTTGCGCTCCAGCGTGCGATCCGGTGACAGGAACAGGTTTTTAGCAAGCTGCTGTGTGAGCGTTGAGCCACCCTGTACGGCGCGACCTGATATGATGTTGGTTATGACGGCACGTGCAAGACCAATCGGATCAATACCGAAATGCGACATGAAGCGGCGATCTTCGATTGCCATGACGGCTTGCGGTATAAATGGTGACATTTCGTGCAAGCCCACAGCCTGTCCGCCGGTGGTGCCGCGATTGGCAATCAGATTGCCTTGAACATCGACAATGCGCACGTTTGGTGGCCTGTCGGGAATTGCCCAGTCGGTTGTTGGTGGCATTTTGGCTGCGAAATAGACAAGCATGCCGGCAAAGGCAATGCCGCCCCAGAGGCCGAGCACCAGACACCAGTAAACAGCGCGGCGGACAAAACCAAAAAAACCACCGCGTTTTTTTTTGGCGCGGCGCGCACCGCGTGTTTCACGATCTTTCGACGGTTTGGCTTTACGTTGGGGCCGGGCCATGCGTTCCTCTTCGTCGACGCGAAATACGTCCTCTTCCTGTTCCGGCTTTTTACCGAAAGAAGGTTCGATCCGCCCGTTTCTGCCGTCTCGCGATGCCATGTCTGTTTAGATCCGCCCCGTATTCTTATCGTCTGCCGTCATCATAACCGGCTTAAATGATCAAACCCTGCACATAGGAAGGGCGTTTATCGCCTGAAGGGTAAATGCGGCAGTTTAAAGGGGTGTAAATTGGCAATTAACAAAAAAGCCTAAGATTAAGCACAAAATGAGAAGGCCCCGCAATGCGGGGCCTTCAAAGCAGTCTATCTGATCAGATCAGATTAGAACTTGTATGCAACGCCGAGACGAACTTCGTTGGTCTTGAACTTGTCGCGGACCGAGGCAACACCATCGGTGCCAAAGTCGAAGTTCTTGCGACCGTAATCGGTGTAACGGTATTCAAGGCGAACGATGACGTTGTCGGTTGCAGCATAGTCAACGCCTGCACCAGCAGTCCAGCCGGTAAGGGTCTTGCTCTGCTCAACGCTACCAGCAAGCTCATCAGTCGAAACACTTACCGTGTTCTTGACCTGACCGAATGCTACACCACCAGCGATGTAAGGCAGGAAGCGATCAACTGCGTAACCGGCACGTGCACGAACGGCACCCGACCAGCGCAGCTTGCTTTCAAGAGATGCAGAATCCGTACCATCGGTAATCGAATAGCTGTCCTTGAGGTTGTTGTAGGTTACGTCACCGTCGATACCCAGAACAACGCTGTTGCCGAGGTCGAAGTTGTAACCTGCATAAAGACCACCGAGGAAGCCATCTGGCTTGATGTTAAGCGCACCGGCTTCGCCAAACTGGCTGAAGCGCGACTTGCCCCAACCGTAGCCAATCTGACCACCGAGGTAAGCACCGTTCCATGTGAACGTTGGAGCAACAACAACCGGAGCTGGCTCTTCGTAAACGATAGCGTCTGCAGCTTTTGCGCCAGTTGCAGCAACGAGAGCAACGGTCGACGCGAGAAGAAGGGTCTTGAGCTTCATAATAGGCCTCCACTTGGGAAATAGGGATAATGAACTGTTGTCCCTAATATAGGCCATGGATCGGGAATGTCTGTAGCAAGAAGGACACAGTCACTTCTTAGTCGCAAAAAATGGGTATTTCCGGGCTTTTGTCTTAAAAACCCGCGAAAAATGGTTATCAAATGCTTAAAATTGGCCTCTAAATGATACCAAAGTGGTATCTGGGCATCCATTGCGTTGCGCGCATCAGGTCTTGATTGCGGGGAAATGCATGCACGGGTTAGTGCAACATCGCATCGCGAAAAATGCGAAGCAGTTTTCGGACAACATGCGCGATAAGAAAAAGAAAGGGAGCGTTCTGTTCGGAACGCTCCCTGAAGCCGCCATTTGATTGCGCTTTACGCGTGCGCGAAAATATCCGTCTCAGGCCAGCCCATCAGATCAAGTTCTGAGCGGGTTGGCAGAAACTTGAAGCAGGCCTCAGCCTGTCTGGTGCGGCCATCGCGTTCCAGACGCTGTTCAAACACAGCTTTGAGCCGATGCAGATAAAGAACGTCAGATGCTGCATATTCAAGCTGTGCCTGTGACAGAACCTCTGCCGCCCAGTCCGATGACTGCTGCTGCTTTGAGATAGAAACATCAAGCAGCTCGCCGCAGATTTCTTTCAGGCCATGGCGGTCTGTATAGGTGCGGGTGAGCTTGGATGCGATCTTCGTGCAGAAAACCGGCTGCGGCATGGTGCCAAAAGCGTGCGCCAGCACAGCAAGGTCGAAGCGGCCAAAATGAAAGATCTTGGTGATCGAACGATCTTTCAGAAGCTTGACCAGATTGGGCGCCTTCTTCTGGCCTGCTTCAATCTGGATCACGTCTGCCGTGCCGTCACCGGGCGAAATCTGCACCACGCAAAGGCGGTCGCGATGCGGGTTAAGGCCGAGCGTTTCGGTGTCGATTGCCACCGAATCCACCTGATAATGCTCAAGGTTCGGCAGATCGTGTTTATGAAAACGGATAGTCATTGAATTGTCCTTACTTGGCGGCAATCGCCGCCAAAATACGTACCCAAGAGCGCTGGCCCTTGTGGAAAGAGTTCAGCTCATATTTTTCATTGGGCGAATGGATGCGATCATCTTCGAGGCCGAAGCCGACGAGCAGGGATTCCATGCCGAGGAATTTGTCGAAATCGCCGACAATCGGGATCGATCCACCCATGGCGATCAGCACGGCTGGCTTCGGCCACTCGTCGGAAAGCGCATCCTTGGCCTTGGAAACCAGTGGTGAGTCATATGGCAGCTGGATGGCAGGCGAACCGCCATGCGGATGGAACTCGACCGAGCAATCGGCTGGCAGGCGCTCTTGCACAAAAGCGCGGAACGCTTCGCGGATTTTAACCGGGTCTTGCTTGTGAACGAGACGGAACGAAACCTTGGCGGAAGCTTGCGCTGCAATCACCGTCTTGAAGCCGTCACCGGTATAACCGCCGATGATGCCGTTGACTTCCGCAGTCGGGCGCGCCCAGGTCAGTTCGAGAATGCTGCGGCCTTTTTCGCCCGAGGGAATCGAAAGACCAATGGGGCCAAGGAAGTTTTCAGCCGTGCGGCCAAGGCTTTCCCATGATTGCAAAATCTGTGACGGGGTTTCTTCAACACCTTCATAGAAACCCGGAACGGTGACGCGGCCAGTTTCATCATGCAGGTCGGCAAGAATTTTTGCGAGAATATGAATAGGATTGGCCGCCGCGCCACCAAAAAAGCCTGAATGCAGATCGCGGTCCGCAGCCTTGATGACAATCTCTTCACCAACCAGCCCGCGCAGACCAACGCTGATCGCTGGCGTTTCAGTGTCCCACATCGAGGTGTCGCAAACGAGCGCCACATCGGCTTTCAGCTCTTGCTTGTGCGCATCAAGGAATGGCTTGAGCGACGGTGAGCCGGATTCTTCTTCGCCTTCAAACAGCAATGTCACTTTCACCGGCAGGTTGCCATTGACGGCCTTATAAGCACGGCAGGCTTCCACAAAGGTCATCAGCTGGCCCTTGTCGTCGGATGTGCCGCGACCGGTGAGGATTTTGCGGCCATTGCCAACATCCTTGATCGCTGGCTCGAACGGATCATTTTCCCAAAGGTTCAGCGGATCAACCGGCTGCACATCATAATGGCCGTAGAAGAGCACATGCGGCGCATCAGCGGTTGCACCTTCATGATGCGCAACCACCATCGGATGGCCGGGCGTATCGCGCACACTCGCATCAAAACCAATAGATTTGAGATCCTCGACCAGCCATTCAGCCGCCTTACGGCAATCGGCCTTGTAAGCCGGATCGGTGGAAATCGACTTGATCCGCAAAAGATCGAACAGATGGTCGATGCTTTTATCGAGATTGGAATCGATATGATTGAGGACTTTATCGAGTGATTGGGTGGACATGGATACTTCCTGACGAGTCGTAATGCTGCTGCACAGTACAACTGGCAGGCCCAAGAAGAAACCCAATATGAACGCAAAACTGAGAGCTGAAAATGAATTGGCCGTTGCGGTGAGGGGGTACCACAACGGCCATATCACTACACTCAAAAACGACAGCCCGGAGAGGGGAATGAGGCTGTCGCTTACAACCGGCATCCAACGGGGGACGGGTCAGAAAACCGGCGATCAACATACTGTCGATGAACTGCAAATGGCCCTGCAACTGTGGCTATTCAAGGGCATTTAAGATTACAAATTCGTAACATAAACGTTATCAAAATAAGAGATTTGCATGAACGAGGCGAGAAAAAGCCACCTTTCAAGTGGACACTCGTTTCTACTGACACATGGCTGGTTTTCTTTGGGCTTTGTTTCCTTTAATCCTAAGCCATGAAAAAAGGCGATCATCTCTTCCTCATCGACGGCTCGGGCTATATTTTCCGTGCCTATCATGCTCTGCCACCCCTTACCCGCAAGACGGATGGCTTGCCGGTCGGCGCTGTGTCCGGTTTTTGCAACATGTTGTGGAAGCTGTTGAAAGATGCACGCAATACGGATGTGGGTGTGGTCCCGACCCATTTCGCGGTCATTTTTGACTATTCGTCACAAACTTTCCGTAAGGAAATTTATCCCGAATATAAGGCCAACCGCACCGCACCGCCGGAAGATTTGATTCCGCAATTCGGCCTGATCCGACAGGCAACACGTGCTTTCAATCTGCCAAGCATCGAAAAAGAAGGCTTTGAGGCCGACGATCTGATCGCGACCTATGCGCGTCTGGCAGAGGCTGCGGGCGGCGATGTCACCATCATTTCGTCCGACAAGGACCTCATGCAGCTCGTCACACCGAGCGTGTCCATGTATGACAGCATGAAGGACAAGCAGATTTCGATCCCGGAAGTGGTTGAGAAATGGGGTGTGCCACCTGAAAAAATGATCGACCTGCAATCGCTGACTGGCGACAGCACCGATAATATACCCGGAATTCCGGGTATCGGGCCGAAAACCGCTGCACAATTGCTCCAAGAGTTTGGCGATCTTGACACGCTTTTGGCCCGCGCATCTGAAATCAAGCAGAACAAGCGCCGTGAAAATATCATCGCCTATGCCGATCAGACCAAGATCGCGCGCGAACTCGTCACACTCAAGACCGATGTGCCGCTGGATGTTGATCTGGATGGCCTTGTGCTTGAGCCACAAAATGGCCCGAAGCTGATCGGCTTCCTCAAGGCGATGGAATTTACATCGCTGACGCGCCGTGTGGCGGAAGCAACGGACACCGATGCATCGGCCGTTGAACCATGCCATATCGAAACGGAGTGGGGTGCGGATGCGCACGGCCCCGATGTTGATGTACCGGCAAGCTCGGATTCTGCATCATCTGAAACCGCAGTTCGCGAAGCGCTTAATGTCAGCGGTTACACGCCCAAAGCGCTGGCTGAAAGCCGTGCTTCAACGGCGCTTGCGCAGAAAATCGACACCACGGCCTATATTTGCATTCGCGATCTTTCCACGCTGAACGCGTGGCTCGATGAAGCGATTGAGACTGGTCTTGTAGCTTTCGATACCGAAACCAATTCGCTTGATCCGATGCAGGCCGATCTGATTGGCTTTTCGCTGGCTCTTGCTCCGGGCAAGGCTGCCTATATCCCGCTCCAGCATAAATCCGGTGCAGGCGATCTTTTGGGCGGCGGCATGGTTGAAGGGCAGATTCCGCTTGATCAGGCTCTGACTGCTTTGAAGCGCATTCTTGAGGATAAGTCCGTCCTCAAGATCGCACAGAACATGAAATATGACTGGCTGGTCATGCGTCGTCATGGCATCAATACCGTGTCTTTTGATGACACGATGTTGATTTCCTATGTGCTGGATGCGGGCGCCGGTGGCCATGGTATGGACCCATTGTCCGAGCGCTGGCTGGGCCATACGCCAATCGCTTATAAGGACGTGGCGGGCAGCGGCAAAAGTGCAGTCACATTTGATATGGTGGAGATTGATCGTGCAACGGCCTACGCAGCCGAAGATGCCGATGTGACGCTGCGCCTCTGGCAGGTGTTGAAGCCACGTCTCGCCGCAGAAGGCCTTGCATCGGTTTATGAACGTCTGGAGCGGCCGCTGGTCGATGTGCTGGCCCGTATGGAAGAGCGCGGCATTTCGGTTGACCGGCAGGTTCTCTCGCGCCTGTCCGGCGATCTCGCGCAGTCTGCTGCGCGTTATGAAGATGAAATCTACGAACTGGCTGGCGAAAAATTCAACATTGGATCGCCAAAGCAGCTTGGCGATATTCTGTTTGGCAAGATGGGGCTTCCGGGTGCCTCCAAGACCAAAACCGGTCAGTGGTCCACGTCGGCGCAGGTGCTCGAAGATCTGGCTGCGGAAGGTCTGCCTCTGCCGCGTAAGATCGTTGACTGGCGTCAGCTGACCAAGCTCAAATCCACCTATACCGATGCGCTGCCGGGCTTTATTCACCCACAGACCAAACGCGTGCATACCTCTTATGCAATGGCGTCCACATCAACGGGGCGGCTGTCTTCGTCTGAGCCGAACCTGCAGAACATTCCGGTGCGCACGGCTGAAGGCCGCAAAATCAGAACGGCGTTCATCGCTGAACCGGGTAACAAGCTGATTTCTGCCGATTACAGCCAGATCGAATTGCGTGTTTTGGCGCATGTTGCTGATATTGCGCAGCTGAAACAGGCTTTTGCAGATGGCATCGATATTCATGCCATGACCGCTTCGGAAATGTTCGGCGTTCCGGTCGAAGGCATGGCTCCCGAAGTGCGCCGCCGCGCCAAGGCGATCAATTTCGGTATCATTTACGGCATTTCGGCTTTTGGCCTCGCCAATCAGCTTTCCATTCCGCGTGAAGAAGCAGGGCAATATATCCGCACCTATTTCGAGCGCTTCCCGGGCATCAAGGATTATATGGAAGCGACCAAGGCTTTTGCGCGCGAACATGGTTATGTCGAAACCATCTTTGGCCGCCGCGCGCATTATCCTGATATTCGGGCTTCCAATCCGCAGGTTCGCGCCTTCAATGAACGCGCAGCAATCAATGCCCCTATTCAGGGCTCGGCTGCCGATATTATCCGCCGTGCTATGATCCGTATGGAAAATGCACTCAGCGATGAGAAGCTCAGCGCACGTATGCTCTTGCAAGTCCACGATGAATTGATCTTCGAAGTGCCTGAAAATGAGGTCGAGAAGACAATCCCTCTCGTGCGGCATGTCATGGAAAATGCCGCCATGCCTGCCGTGTCGCTTTCTGTGCCGCTACAGGTCGATGCGCGTGCAGCGCATAACTGGGATGAAGCGCATTGAGGGCTTAGCCGGTTGACCTGAGAGGTCTGACACGATAGGTAAGCGGCAATTCTGTTGCTTCGGTAGTCGTCAGTGGGTTTGTGGCCAAAGGGTTTGCGGCCAAGGGTGTCGACTTGTGAAGCTTTTTTGAAAGTTAATCATGTCTCTGCCTGAATCCATTGCTCCGGCTCTCTCCGGAGCATTAACCGCTCGCGGTTACAACACACTCACCGCTGTTCAGAACGCTGTTCTGGCACCGGAAACACTTCACGGCGATCTGCTCGTTTCCGCACAGACCGGCTCCGGCAAGACCGTTGCTTTCGGTCTTTCCATGGCTTCCACAATCCTTGGTGATGAGCTGCGCTTCGCGAATGCGGGCGCACCACTTGCCATGATTATTGCGCCAACGCGTGAGCTGGCTTTGCAGGTTCAGCGCGAACTGGAATGGCTTTATGCCGATACCGGTGCGCGTATCGCTTCCTGTGTTGGCGGTATGGATATCCGTTCTGAGCGCCGCGTGCTCGAACGCGGTTCGCATATTGTTGTCGGCACGCCGGGCCGTCTGCGCGATCATATTACGCGCAATGCGCTGGATATGTCGCAGCTGCGCGTTGTTGTGCTTGATGAAGCCGACGAAATGCTCGATATGGGCTTCCGTGAAGATCTCGAATTCATTCTGGGCGAAGCACCGGCAGACCGTCGCACATTGATGTTCTCGGCAACCGTACCAAAGCCGATTGCACAGCTTGCCAAGCGTTTCCAGAAAGATGCGCTGCGCATTTCTGCTGCCGGTGAAGCCGGACAGCATGCGGATATTGATTATTTTGCGATGCCGGTTCCACCGCAGGAACGCGACCACGCGATCATCAATACGCTTCTTTATTATGATGCACAGAACTCGATCATTTTCTGCTCAACCCGTGAAGCGGTGAAGCATATGGCGAGCCGCCTTTCCAATCGTGGCTTTGCAGTTGTGGCCCTTTCGGGTGAATTGAGTCAGGCCGAGCGCAACAACGCGCTCCAGTCGATGCGTGATGGCCGTGCCCGCGTTTGCGTTGCGACCGATGTTGCAGCCCGCGGTATCGATCTGCCCAATCTTGATCTCGTGATCCACGCTGATTTGCCAAACAATGCGGAAACCATGTTGCACCGTTCGGGCCGTACCGGCCGTGCGGGCCGCAAGGGCACATGCGTTCTGGTGGTTCCTTTCTCGCGTCGCCGCATTGCAGAACGTCTTTTGCATATGGCAAAGCTTGATGCCCAGACTGTTCCGGCTCCCGGCATTGCAGCAGTTCAGGCCAAGAATTACGAACGCATTCTCAACGGCAGCGCTCTCAGCCAGCCCGTGGAAGAAGAGCATCAGGATCTGTTGAAGGCATTGACCGAGCGTTATACGCCCGAACAGATCGCGAGCGCTTTCCTTAATCGTGAACTCGCAGCACTCCCTGCCGCCGAAGAAGTTTCTGATGCACCGATTCATCCGGTTGGCAGCAAGAAGCCGCGCGAGCGCGGTGATCGTCCAGAACGGGGCGAGCGCTTTGATCGTGGCGAGCCGGGTGAACGTTTCGACCGCAATGCGCGTTTTGATGGCGTTTGGTTCTCGGTTTCTGCCGGTCGCAAGCATCGTGCCGATCCAAAGTGGCTGTTGCCGCTGATCTGCAAGGCTGGCGATGTTTCCAAGCGTGAAGTCGGTTCGATCAAGATTTTCGACAATGAAACCCGCTTTGAAATCGTCGCTTCAAAGGCTGATGAATTCCGTCGTTCGGTTGAAGAACGCGGCACGGGTGAAAAGGGTCTTGTCATCCGCCCAGCCGTTGCAGGCGCTGGTGGTGATGCAACGCCTCGCGAAGGCAAGCGCGATTTCAAGCCGCGCAGCGACAAACCAAGAAGCGATTTCCGTGATGGCGCAAAAGGTGGCTGGTCAAAGCCAAAGGGCGACTTCAAGAAAGATGGTTTCAAGAAGGACGGCAAGAAATCCGGCGAAGGCTTTTCCAAGAAGCCACGTAGTGCCTGATTGTTCTCAATGAAAAGGCCCCGCTTGCGGGGCCTTTTCATTGATCCAATATGCAAAAAGCCCCGGAAGATTTTGTCTTCCGGGGCTTTATTTTTAACTACACGTCCAGATTGGCAACGCTGAGTGCATTTTCCTGAATGAACTCGCGGCGCGGCTCGACTTCATCACCCATCAGGCGTGAGAACAGCGAATCTGCATCGGTCGCGTCATTGACCTTAACCTGCAACAGCGAACGAACATTTGGATCGAGTGTGGTTTCCCAAAGCTGTTCGGCGTTCATTTCGCCCAAGCCTTTGTAACGCTGCAACGTCAGGCCCTTGCGGCCTGTTGCGAAGATCGCGTCCAGCAGCGCCATCGGGCCGGAAAGCGTTTCCGACTTGTCCTTGCGGCGCAGAACTGGCGGTTCGGCAAAAATTTCCGACAGGCGCGAAGCCACGCGGTCGATCTGACGGGCATCGGCAGACCCGAGCAGGGCCATATCGAGAATGGCAACATCCTTCACACCACGCACCATGCGCTCAAAGCGATAGCCGCCGTCTTCGGTGACATGCGCCGTCCAGCCACGCTCGGTTTCTTCCGAAATCATGTCGAGGCGCTTGGCAACGATATCTGCGGAAGTGTGCGACGTTGTGTCGTTTGCGCTGGCACTCGGGTTGAGCAGGCCGGCAATCGCGGCCTGTTCAACGACACTGCGGTCATAGCGCGTATGCAGACCCGAAAGAAGCTGACGCAGCGTGCGCGCATCATCAACCACCGACCGAAGGTCCGGTCCGGCGCGGACTTCGCCGCTGCTGATCGCAAGCGCCGCTTCTTCAAGACCGGTTTCGATGAGGAAATCCTCAAAGGCCGCTTCGTTCTTGATATATTGCGAGGACTTGCCGCGCGACACCTTATAGAGCGGTGGCTGTGCGATATAAATATGGCCGCGTTCAATCAGCTCGGGCATCTGACGGAAGAAGAAGGTCAACAGCAGCGTCCGAATATGCGCACCGTCGACGTCAGCATCCGTCATGATGATGATTTTGTGGTAGCGCAGCTTGTCAGGATTGAAGCCGTGCGCCTCATCCTTGCCGATCGACGTGCCAAGCGCTGTGATCAGTGTGCCGACCTGATCGGACGAGATCATGCGGTCAAAGCGCACGCGTTCCACATTGAGGATCTTACCGCGCAGCGGCAGAATCGCCTGATTCTGGCGCGAACGACCGCTCTTTGCGGAACCGCCAGCGGAATCACCCTCGACGATGAAGATTTCTGACTTTGCAGGATCACGTTCCTGACAGTCGGCCAGCTTGCCGGGAAGCGACGTCACGCTCAGATTGCTTTTGCGGGTGATGTCGCGTGCCTTGCGGGCTGCTTCGCGAGCGGCGGCTGCCTGAATAACCTTTTCAACAATGATCTTGCCGCCGGATGGGTGCTCTTCCAGCCAGGTTGAAAGCGCTTCATTGACGAGGCTTTCCACCACTGGACGCACTTCCGAGGAAACCAGCTTGTCCTTGGTCTGCGACGAGAATTTTGGATCGGGAACCTTGACCGAAAGAACGGCGGTCAGACCTTCACGGCAATCATCGCCGGTCAGGCTGACCTTTTCCTTCTTGGTCATGCCGGACGAATCCGCATAGCCCGTCACCTGACGTGTCAGTGCGCCGCGGAAACCGGCCAGATGGGTGCCACCATCGCGCTGTGGAATGTTGTTGGTGAAGCACAGCACCTTTTCGTGGTAGGAATCATTCCACCACATCGCGACTTCAACGGTCATACCGTCTTTTTCGCTTTTGATATAAATCGGTGTTTCCAGAAGCGATTTCTTGCTCTGGTCGATATATTTCACGAACTCAACAACACCACCGTCATAGTGCAGTTCCTGCTCCTTGACGTCGGCATGGCGGCGATCAGAAAGCAGGATGCGCACACCGGAATTCAGGAATGCCAATTCACGCAGACGACGCTCCAGCGTGTCATAGTCAAAATCAACCATGGTGAATGTTTCAGGCGAGGGCAGGAAGCTTACTTCGGTGCCTGTATCGCTGCCAGCATCACCGGTAACGATGAGCGGCGCATCGGCAACGCCATGTGTGAAGGCCATTTCGTGAATTTTGCCAGCGCGGCGGATTTTCAATCTCAGCCAGATTGAAAGCGCGTTCACAACCGAGACGCCAACGCCGTGCAGACCACCGGAAACCTTATAGGAATTCTGGTCGAACTTACCGCCAGCATGGAGCTGGGTCATAATGACTTCGGCAGCCGAAACGCCTTCTTCCTTGTGAATGTCAGTCGGAATGCCGCGACCGTTATCGGTTACGGTGCAGGAGCCATCGGCATTGAGTGTGACGGTGACAAGCGTTGCATGTCCCGCCAGCGCTTCGTCAATGGCGTTGTCCACGACTTCATAGACCATGTGATGCAGGCCTGAGCCGTCATCCGTATCACCAATATACATGCCCGGACGCTTGCGAACTGCGTCGAGGCCTTTCAGAACACGAATGGAATCCGCGCCATATTCGGCGGGGGCTTCGGAATTCATCTCTGGAGTCTCGCTCATGAAAATCTTTCGAAAATGCGCCGCGAATGCAGCCTTAAAGCCTGCTGCAATGGCAGCATCAAATACCCTGTCGAATCACACGACAAACATGGCTTTAATATAGGCGTTAACGGCGATTTTTCCAAATTTTGGGGTCAAATTTGCCGGGGATTCCACTCATTTGGTGCAGGATGAAGCGTCAGGGTGGTGCGCAATCTCTGGAAGTGCCACAATTGCCCCTTATATGCTTATCTGACGGGGACATTCTCGACACGAGGAGCACGTCATGGAAAGCAAAATTGCGATGAAAAAAGCCGCCAGCCCTTTCGTGCCGCCCGCACCGCGCCCGCGCGAGAAGCCGGTTGGGCGCTTCGAGATGATGCGTGTGGTTTACAAGAACCCGCTCGAATTGTGGGGTGAGCCTTCCTATAACGAACCTTGGGTTTCTGTAAGCTGGCTGGGTATCAAAACCATCATAGCCAATGATCCCGGCCTCATCCGTCATGTGCTGGTCGATAATGCTGCAAACTATCCAATGTCTGCCATCCGCCAGCGCGTGCTCCGCCCGCTTCTGCGCGATGGATTGCTGACTGCCGAGGGCCAAGTCTGGAAGCGCTCGCGCAAGGCAATGGCGCCGGTCTTTACCCCGCGTCATATCGGCGGTTTTGCGCTCGCCATGCGCGATCGCTCCCGCCAGTTTGTCGAGCGTTACAAGACCAACGGCATCATCACCGATGTCGCGCACGACATGACGCTGCTCACCTATGACATTCTCGCGGAAACGTTATTCTCCGGCGAAATTGCCGGTGATCCGAATGATTTCGCCCGCCAGATCGACAAGCTTTTTGAAACCATGGGCCGCGTCGATCCATTTGATCTTCTTGGCTTGCCCGAATGGCTGCCACGCTTCACGCGATTACGCGGCAACAAATCGCTGAGTTTCTTCCGCGAACTGGTTTCTGATACAATCGCCTTGCGCAAAACACGCATGGATAAAGGCGAAGACGTTCCGAATGATTTCCTGACCTTGCTTTTGCGCGCCGAGGGACGGGACGGTTTGAGTCGCTCGGAAATTGAAGATAACATCATCACTTTCATTGGGGCGGGGCATGAGACCACGGCCCGTGCGCTTGGCTGGACGCTCTATTTGCTCGCCAAGGCACCGCAGGAACGCGCGCGTGTTGAGGCTGAGATCGATGCATTTTTTGCAGGTGGTGGACATGATCTGCCGCCGCAGGAGTGGCTGGCAAAATTGCCGCTGACGCGTGCAGCTTTTGAAGAAGCAATGCGGCTTTATCCGCCAGCGCCGTCAATCAACCGCGAGGCCGCAACGGATGACACCTATGGAGATTTGAAAATTGCCAAGGGAACGGCTGTTCTGGTGATGCCGTGGGTGATCCACCGTCACAGGCTTTACTGGGATCAGCCGGATGCCTTCATGCCTGAACGCTTCTGGCCCGAAAACCGCGACAAACTTGATCGCTTTCAATATCTGCCATTTGGTGCAGGTCCGCGGGTCTGCATCGGTGCAAGCTTCGCGCTTCAGGAGGCGGTTATCGCGCTTGCAACCTTGCTTGATGGCCGTCGTTTCGACGTGCTGGAGACGACAAAGCCATGGCCGGTGCAGAAACTCACAACCCAGCCACAGGGCGGTCTGCCGATGAAGGTGGTGAGGCGTTAGGCGACGCCAATGGCGATCCGGGCAAGACGCGGATATTCGGGATCAGCCAAATTACTGAGGCTTTCAAGGTCATCGGGACTGAACCATCCAAGCTCAGAATGTTCATCGCAAACGTTTCGCGGTTCGCCACCGTCCCATTCCGTAATCTGATAAATATGGCTGATGGAATCGCCGTATAGGTCCGGCCTTTTCTCATCCACTGCGCCGATCTTCTGAAACTGCGTTGGACGAATGCCGAGTTCTTCGCCCATCTCCCGAACCAGCGCCTGTTCCAGTGTTTCACCGGGCTCAACATGACCTCCCGGCGCATCCCAATGATTGGGCCACGCCTTCTTCCACGGTGAGCGCAGGCCCATCAGAATTTTTCGCTCGTCATTGACCAGCATGGCACCTACCGTGACAACTTTATCCTTCATCCTGGCGCTCCTGTCATAGCGATGCGTTTGTCAGTCAACTTAACAGCGGGCTTACCAACGCACATCGCCAATTTTTAACGGCCAAGATGTTTGGAATGCCATTGGAGATGCTCATCCATGAAGGACGAGATGAAGAAATAGGAATGGTCATAGCCTTCGCGCATATTGAGCGTGAGTGGGATGCCAGCTTTCTTGCAGACTTCTTCCAATAGCCAAGGACGCAGACCTTCATCGAGAAAACCATCTGCGGTTCCCTGATCGATCAGAAATTCTGAAAAGCGCGCGCCATCCTCAATCAGCAACGTCGCGTCATAGGCGCGCCATGCGCGTTTTTCAGAACCGAGATATTTTTCAAGCGCAGGCTTTGACCAGTCGGCTGTTGAAGGCTGCACGATGGGAGCGAAAGCAGATGCAGATTTGAAGCGCTCAGGATTTTTCAACGCAATCGTTAATGCACCATGTCCGCCCATCGAATGGCCGGTGATGGCCTGACGCGCCATGTCGAGCGGGAATTCTTGTGCCACCAGCTCGGTCAGCTCCTTGGTGATGTAGCTATACATCTGATAGTTCTTGGCAAAAGGCTCCTGCGTGGCATCGACATAAAAGCCAGCACCTTTGCCAAACTGCCAGTTCTGCGGCTCGTCAGGGACATCTTCACCGCGTGGGCTGGTATCCGGGCAAATAACGGCAATTCCCAATTCGGAAGCCATTTGCCGATATTCACCCTTGTCCATTACATTCTGATGCGTGCAGGTGAGGCCGGAGAGATACCACAGCACAGGCACCGGACCGTCCTTGGCCTGTGGCGGCAGGAAAACGGCAAAGGTCATTTCGCACTGATTGGTTTCGCTTTTATGACGATAGACGCCCTGTGTTCCACCAAAGCATTTTGCAGTTGAGATCGTTTCCATGAATAATCCTAACTCCCAAGCGCCACGACCACATTCACCGTCGCCGCGACAAGGACCGTATTGAAAAAGAATGAAACGACGCTGTGCAGAAGCGTTACTTTTCGCATCGCGGTCGTCGTGACATTGGTGTCGGAAGTCTGTGCCGTCATGCCGATGGTGAAGGCGTAATAGGCGAAATCCCAGCCGGATGGCGCGGGCGTCTCAGGAAATGCAAATCCACCTTTCACGCGGCTGGCATGGGCTGAATCTTTTCCGGCGGGTTCTGTTGGTTGCCAAAACATATGAGCGTAGTGAATCGCCGTCATCATGTGGATTGTGCACCATCCCAGCGGTACCGCGGCAAGCGTCATAATCAGCGAAAACAGATCGGCTTGGGGTTTCTGATTGATCAGAACGAACAGCGACACGATCGCCACAACAACGGTGGCAAAAGTCACCAGAAAAATGATCCAGGTAGGCTCATCCGCTATTGCTGCATGTTTTTTAAGATAGGACGCTGTGAGCTTGGGTAAAGCCACAAGCGCCAGAACGAGATAGAGCACAAAGAAACAGTTGGCCCCGATGACCGGGGCGAGCGGACTGTTTAAAAGCCAGGCAATAATGAAGATTGCCGCACCGCCAATGGCTGCCAGATAAAAGGACATATGGCGGTGTAGCAAAAGCATCAGGCGGCACTTTCCTGTGGTGTAAGCCGCATGTCGACATGCGTAATACCGTCTTCGAGATATTCTTCCGAAACAGCGACAAAGCCGAATGAGCCATAGAATTTCTGCAAATGGCTCTGTCCGCCAAGCTCGATGGCAATGCCCGGAAAACGCGCCTGTGCAAAGACAATCGCCTCTTTCATCAGCCGCTGACCAAGCTTGTAACCACGATAATCCCGCGCCACGACGACACGTCCGATTTTCACCGGCTTGCCATCCTTCTCTGGCGGCAGAACCCGCAAACTTGCTGCAAGTTCTTCACCATCGAGAATGCGTAAGTGAAACGCGTCGTAATCCTTGCCGTCGATTTCGGGGTATGGGCAATTCTGCTCCACCACAAAAACGTCCACGCGCAGCTTCAGCATCGCATAAAGCGCGCGCGGGGTCAGCTGGTCGATTTCATCCCAATGGGAAATGAAACGCTTTTCACCCATCAGTACACAATCACCGAGCGGATGGACTTGCCTTCATGCATCAGATCAAACGCCGTGTTGATCTCATCAAGCGGCATGGTGTGGGTGATGAGGCTGTCGATGTCGATCTTGCCTTCCATGTACCAGTCAACGATTTTCGGCACGTCGGTACGACCGCGTGCGCCGCCAAACGCCGTACCCTTCCAGACGCGTCCGGTGACGAGCTGGAATGGACGTGTCGCGATTTCCTTGCCGGCTTCGGCCACGCCGATGATGATCGATTCACCCCAGCCGCGATGGCAGCATTCCAGCGCCTGACGCATGACATCGGTGTTGCCGGTGGCATCGAACGAATAATCGGCGCCGCCGTCCGTCAGGTCTTGAATGGCTTGCACGACCTTGTCATTGCCGATTTCGCGCGGGTTGATAAAGTCGGTCATGCCGAATTTCTTGGCCATTTCCACCTTGGATGGATTGATGTCCACACCAATGATCTTGTCTGCACCAACCATGCGCGCGCCCTGAATGACATTGAGGCCAATGCCGCCAAGACCGAACACAACAACATTGGAACCCGGACGAACTTTTGCCGTGTAAATAACCGCGCCAATGCCGGTGGTGACGCCGCAACCAATATAGCAGATTTTGTCAAAAGGCGCGTCTTCGCGAACCTTGGCAACTGCGATTTCCGGCAGAACGGTGAAGTTCGAGAAGGTCGAGCAGCCCATATAATGGAACACTTCGCCGCCGTCGCATGAAAAGCGGGTGGTGCGGTCTGGCATCAGGCCCTGACCCTGCGTTGCGCGGATCGAGGTGCATAGGTTCGAACGCTGCGACAGGCAGGTTTTGCACTGGCGGCATTCCGGCGTGTAAAGCGGGATCACGTGATCGCCCGGTTTGACCGAGGTCACACCGGCACCCACTTCGCGCACAATGCCAGCACCTTCATGGCCTAGGATTGCCGGAAACTTGCCTTCTGAATCAAGACCGGAAAGCGTGTAGGCGTCGGTATGGCAAACGCCGGTCGCCATGATTTCGACCAGCACTTCGCCAGCGCGTGGGCCACCGATTTCAACGGTTTCGATGGTGAGCGGCTTTTTTGCCTCCCAGGCAACGGCTGCGCGTGATTTCATGTTTGCAATCCTTTTTTCCGTGCGACCTATTTCAGATAAGTGCGCAAAATCCGCATGATTTCGTCGATCTCTGCATCGGGATCAGCCACAGCATTTTGCGCTATCGTTTCGCGTGCTTTTCCGAATGTCTCGCGAAAATGGCTTTCCAGCACTTCCGCCATCAATCCGTTGGCAGCCCCGCGCATTGCTGCAATCTGCTGCAAAAGGGCCGCACATTCCGTACCTTCTTCCACCGCACGCTCCAGCGCCTCGGCCTGCCCTTTAATACGGCGCAGGCGCGTCAAAGCGCGCTTCTTGTCTTCCGGTGAATGCGGCATGGAATCTCCCGATTTTCACGAAGCCTATATACTATAGGGGAGTATGTCAATTGCTCCCGAATTGCCTTTTGTGAGCATGGTTTTCTCAGCAATTGGCGTGGCCCGGATTTTATAGCATTTCCAGCAAAAGTGCGAAGTGGTTTTGCATCGGATAATGCGTAAAAACAAACAGTTACAGCGGTTCAATCTTAACTGGAGCTGCTGTAAGCCTCAAGCTTGAGATGCAACAGCGGATAAGGGCGTCCCTGATCATCCGTTTCCGAACGACCTGTTTCGACAAAACCCACATGGCGATAAAAGCCTAAGCCTTGCGTGTTCTGCTCGTTCACATCAACGGTTAGCGTGCCGCGTTTTTTCGCGTGCGCAATCATATGTTTGCCAATACCCTTGCCGCGCTGATCGGGCGAAATGAACAGGCTGTCGATATTGTTATCGGTCATGCCCATGAAGCCGACCGGTTTGCCCTCATCCTCGATAACATCGACTTCCACATTTGGCAGATATTGTTCGCCGACCAGCTTTTCGATCTCATCGAAATCTTCACGGCTGAGAAAATCGTGCGTTGCCAGCACGCTTGCGCGCCAGATAGCCGTAAGGGCAGGGGCGTCGGCAGGTTTGGATTTTCGGATATGGATCATCGTCGCTCCTTGTGTGATAAGCACCAAAGCAACGCCTTTATAATACGGAATTTCATTTGACGAGTCTGCCCGATCTTCCCGTTATCCGCATTCTGCCGCAACTGGATGCCGCTTTTGCCAATGATGCAAGTGCAGTTCTGGTTGCCCCTCCCGGCGCGGGTAAGACAACGCTGGTGCCACTGCATTTTTTAAATGCAAGCTGGCGCGGCGATGGCATGATTGTGCTGCTTGAGCCGCGCCGACTGGCAGCACGCGCGAGCGCCCGCCGTATGGCGCAGATCTTGGGTGAAGAGCTGGGCGAAACGGTCGGCTATCGTATGCGCCTTGAAAGCAAGGTCTCGGCCAAGACCAAAATCCTCGTCGTTACCGAGGGCGTTTTCGCACGCATGATCCTTGATGATCCCGATCTTAAAGGTGTCGCCGCAGTCCTGTTTGATGAGTTTCACGAGCGTAGCCTTGATGCTGATTTTGGTCTGGCGCTGGCGCTTGATGTGCAGACCGCTCTGCGTGATGACCTCAAGATACTCGTCATGTCGGCAACGCTGGATGGTGCGCGGGTAGCCTCACTTTTAGGTGATGCGCCGATTATTGAGAGCGAAGGTCGCGCGTTTCCTGTCGATATTCGCCACCGCGAGCGCAAGCCGGATCAGCGCATTGAAGATGCGATGGTAAGCGCCATCCGTGAAGCGCTGGCGGACGAAACGGGCAGCATTCTCGCTTTCCTTCCCGGTCAGGGCGAGATCGAACGCACCGCAGCAAGCCTGGAAAAATTCCTGCCTGCCAATATCATTCTCGCGCCGCTTTATGGCGCAATGGAGGGCCGAGATCAGGATGCGGCAATCAAGCCAGCGCCCACAGGTTTCCGCAAGGTCGTGCTGGCAACATCCATTGCCGAAACCTCCATCACCATCGATGGGGTTCGGGTGGTGATCGATTCTGGCCTTGCCCGCCTGCCAAAATACGAACCTGCTACGGGCCTCACGCGTCTTGAGACGGTGCGCACGTCACGCGCAAGTGCTGATCAGCGGGCTGGTCGCGCCGGTCGTACCGAGCCGGGCATCGCTATTCGCCTCTGGCATCAGGGTCAAACGGCGTCACTCCCTGCTTTCTCGCCGCCCGAAATTCTGGAGGCCGATCTTTCCGGCCTTGTGCTTGATGCGGCTGCTTGGGGCGTGACCGATCCAGCAACTTTGTCGCTGCTCGATAAGCCACCCGCACCCGCGCTCAAAGAAGCCAAAGCGCTGCTCGTGCGGCTTGGTGCGCTGGATGATGACGGACGCCTAACCGCCGATGGCGAGGCCATGCGCTCACTGGCACTCCCTGCGCGTCTGGCGCATATGGTGGCGGAAGCGGGAAAACGCGGCGAGGCTTTGCGGGCAGCAGAACTCGCCATGCTTTTGACCGAGCGTGGTCTTGGTGGCAATGAAACCGATCTCGATACGCGCATGTCGCGGTTCCGCAATGATCGTTCTGATCGCGCGCACCGCGCAAAAAATCTCGCGAAGCGACTGACAACCAATGTGCCCAACAAAGGCGAAGCAGCAGGTTCAAGTGTTGGTCGTATGTTGATTGACGCCTATCCAGACCGTATCGCTAAGGCGCGTGGCGCAACGGGGCAATTTCTGCTGGCCAATGGGCGTGGTGGCGAAGTCGATCCAGCGATCAGCCTCAGCCGTGCGCAATGGCTGGTGGTGGCCGATATGTCGGGTAAAGCAGGCCGTGCGCGTATCTTGTCTGCGGCAGAAGTGTCAGAGACGGAAATCCGTGCAGCCCTCGGCAATAAGATCGAGAGCGGACGACAGATCGTCTATGATGCGGACAAGAACGCGCTGCGTGCGCGTGAAGCCGTGCGCATCGGCGCGATTGCTTTGTCGGAGAAGCCATTGGCTGCGCCTTCGGGTGCGGTTGCTGATGAGGGCGTCATAGCTGCCGTGCGCGAGCATGGTTTGCAGATTCTGCCATGGGGCAAAGAAGCCGAAATTCTGCGCCGTCGTCTCGGCTGGCTTTATCGCGGGCTTGGCGATCCATGGCCATCGATGGATGACGACAATCTTGTTGAACGTCTTGATGACTGGTTGCTGCCATTTCTCACAGGCGAGGCGCAACTCGACCGCATCCCGGCGCATGTGCTGAAAAACGGTTTGATGAGCCTTGTGCCGTTTGACCTGCAACGCAGCGTCGATCAGCTGGCACCGACGCATTTTGAGGTGCCGACCGGCTCGAATATTCCGATCCGTTATGATGCGGATGAGCCGATCCTGGCCGTTCGTGTACAGGAGTTATTCGGGTTGAGCATTCACCCGGCCATTGCCAATGGCAAAGTACCGCTCCTGCTGGAGCTGCTTTCGCCTGCCCATCGACCAATCCAGATCACGCGCGATCTTCCGGGCTTCTGGGCTGGCTCATGGGCCGATGTGCGCACCGACATGCGTGGTCGCTATCCGCGTCATGTCTGGCCGGAAGATCCGGCCAATGCGCAAGCGACGCGCAGAGCAAAACCGCGCGGCACTTGATGACGATCAAGAATGCAGAACCACGTGAACCTCATCCTGATCGCGGATGTTGAGGCTTTCACGGATACGCTTTTCTGAGATCAGCTCAAGGCAATCGTGCATATGCGATCCGATACGCCGGAAAACCCACACATTCATGGAATGGGAATGCGCGTGAAGCGTGGCCCGCCAAGCCTGCCCTGTGCCGCGGCGCGGCTTGAAAAGCTTGCGCCGCAGGCTGTTGTTCGCAATTTCGTGCTGTGGGATAACGATGCTCGGTGGAACGAGGCCGCGATCCAGCGCCTTTAGCTGTTTGCGACGGCTTCGCAGAATGGGTGGATATTCCACGATCTGCACATTCAATGAGCCGGAAGCAAACCGATCCGGCCAGTCGCTAGGTGCATTCAAAAGTTTTTTCTTACCCGGAATAACAAGCTCTGAATGCCTGCCCAAGCCTGATGATATCTTCCCCCTGAAGATAACCATGCGTGCCCTCCTACGCTTGTTATTGGGTGTTATAAATTATTCACAAAATTGACACAATTTATCTGGGCGCGCCCTGAAGGCAACGTGATTGCGCTTAAAGCCCAGTAAACTAAGGGGTATCCGTCATTGCTTGTTAAGCTGCGACTGGATGACACAGTTCTGCTTGCATGAATATTTGCGCTGTCGCATAAGAAGCCAAAAGCGGTTTTGTTCTCGTCAGCTTTTTTGATCGGTATTTTTGAGCACAAAACTGTTTCACATTTTCTGGAATGTCTGGGAGTGGCTATGCACGCAGAATTCGATAATCGCGCTTCCAATCTCTCACGCAGGCCACGTCTGACTACATTGGTGCGTTTGCGCTGGTTGGCTATTGCGGGGCAGACAGCGGCAGTTTTGTTCGTGGCGCTTTATCTGCAATTCAGCTTCGCAATCAGCATTTGCCTCGCCTTGATTTCATCTTCAGCCTGGCTCAATCTCTATCTGGCTTTTCGCTTTCCAAACAATCATCGGCTCAATCCCGATGCTGCAAGTCTGGTGCTGGCTTTCGATATTCTGCAATTGGCGGGGCTGCTTTATCTCACCGGTGGTTTGCAGAACCCGTTTATCATTTTGATGATTGCGCCTGTCATTATCTCGGCGACATCGCTTTCGGTCAGGCATACCTTGGCGCTGGCATTGCTGGTGGTTTTTTGCACCACGTTTTTGTTGATGCATCACCGCCCTTTGCCCTGGTATCCGGGTGAAACACTGGTTTTGCCGTTTCTTTTTGTGGGCGGCATCTGGTGCGCCATCATTTCGGCGCTGGGCTTTACCGGCGTCTACGCCTATCGCATCGCCGAAGAAACCCGACAGTTAGGCGACGCTTTGACGGCAACGGAACTCATACTCCAGCGTGAGCAGCATCTGACCGCGCTTGACGGGCTTGCCGCTGCTGCCGCCCATGAACTGGGAACACCCCTTGCCACCATCACACTTGTGGTCAAGGAAATGCAGCGCACCTATGCAAAAAAGCCCGATAGCGACCCCGCATTGGCGGAAGATATTGCGTTGCTGCAATCGCAGGCAGCGCGCTGTCGCGAAATTTTGCAGCGACTGACCAGCCTGTCTTCGGAAAATGAAGAACATATGTCACGTTTGCCGTTCTCGTCGCTGATCGAGGAAGTGATTGAGCCGCATCGCAACTTTGGTGTTGCGCTTGAGGTTACAAAGATTGATGGACCCAAGCCTGAACCGGTTGTGCGTCGCAACCCGGGTCTGCTTTATGGACTTGGCAATCTGGTGGAAAATGCCGTCGATTTTGCAAGCGACAAGGTGAGCGTGACCTGGGGTTGGACCGACGCTCATGTGACAGTGACCATCGAAGATGATGGCGAAGGGTTCAAGCCGGAAATTCTTGACCGAATCGGTGAGCCCTACATGACCAGTCGCGACAGCACGCATAATGGCGGTGGCGGACTTGGTCTGGGGCTATTTATTGCGAAAACCTTGCTGGAGCGTTCGGGCGCGCAGATCAGCTTCAGAAACCGCAAGAATCCGGGACAGGGTGCGGAAGTGAAGGTGGTTTGGCCACGCGCCGCCTTCATTGTAAGCCAATGAAACCATTCAATATTCTATAAACCTGCGCCGTGAATTTCTTTTATATAAAAAGAAAAGGCTGTTTTGATCTTTGAGTCTTTGCTTCAAAAGCACGTGTAAATACAAGGATTTGCCTGCCTCTAATATGGCATTTTTTTGTTCGGATTGCCTCAACAATTCAATGGCTATTTGACTTTTTGACGCAGGGGTATCAATAAGGGAATAAAAATACAGGCAGGAAGCACCCATGGAAGACTTGAAGCAGGAAGACACCGAAGCCATTGGCAACGATCCCACCCTCCTTCTGGTTGATGATGACAAGCCTTTCTTGCAGCGTCTGGCGCGTGCCATGGAAGGCCGTGGCTTTCAGGTGACGACTGCAGAATCGGTTGAAGAAGGTATTGCTGCAGCGAAAGCCGCAGCACCCGCTTATGCTGTGGTCGACATGCGCCTTGGCGATGGAAATGGCCTTGATGTCATCGAAGCCATTCGTTCGCGCCGCACCGATACGCGTGCAATCGTGTTGACCGGCTATGGCAATATCGCGACGGCTGTGAACGCAGTGAAGCTTGGTGCAATCGACTATCTTTCCAAGCCTGCCGATGCCGATGAGGTTTTCGCGGCTCTGACCCGGCGTCCGGGCGAAAAAGTCGCGCCACCGGAAAATCCGATGTCTGCCGACCGGGTTCGCTGGGAACATATTCAACGCGTTTATGAAATGTGTGAGCGCAATGTTTCCGAAACGGCGCGCCGTCTCAATATGCATCGCCGTACTTTGCAGCGGATTCTGGCCAAGCGCGCGCCGCGCTAGTCAGTTGGGTTAATCAATGTCTGTCTCGGGGACATTGAGACCTGCAAGCTCTGCTATCGTCAGGCGTGCAGCACCCGCTCGTGCGAAGCGCAGCATCAGCGCCTTGCGGGTCGCGCCGGGAAGCTTGTGTTCCGGCGCATCGCGTAGAATTTCAGCCCCATAACCATCCGATAAGATAAAGCCGCAATCGTCCGGGAAGATGTCGCGTGGCACAGATGGATGTGTCGCAAAAAACAGCCGGTCGCAATAGGCGCGATAGTCCGGCCATTTCCGATCTGCCTTCCAGTCTTCGATGGATGATTTAATCTCAACAATCCAGATTTCGCTTTTGCGACTGACAGCGATCAGATCAGCACGCCGTCCTGAAGCAAGTGGCAATTCGGGCAGCGTTGCCAATCCCATGTCCAGAAACAGGCGTTGTACACCGCGACGCACGAGCATCGCGTTTTCAGATTGCCTTCCATCGGAAAGCGGGTGGGTTTTGTGGGGAATCACGATTGGCATGGCTGTATTGTGCGCTCCTGCCCGCGTGTCGGGCAAACACAAAACACAACCGCGAGGAAAATGGCAAAAAAGAGGCTGCTCATAAATTTTTAAATCACGGTTAACGGCTGGTTAAGAATCCTCCCGCATATTTGCGACCAAGAGAGCAATGCGCTCGTGTTTTTGCTATTTTGGTCTGGGGGAAATTCATGAAGTCTCGCGTCTTGCAACTGGCCGCAACGCTGCTTCTGGGCGGAATGCTCGCCGGCTGTTCCACTGTTGGTGGCACATTCTATACGGCATCCTATTCGTCGGTCAGCGATGCTGGTTATACAATTCCCGCCATTCCGAATGAAAAAATCCCGCAGCAATATCGTCGCCAGATCGTCAAATATCAGACCAACGAAGCGCCGGGCACGATTATCATCGATACGGGCGAGAAGTTCCTTTATCTGGTGCAGCCGGATGGCAAAGCGATGCGTTACGGCATCGGCGTGGGTCGCGAAGGCTTCGGCTGGTCGGGAACAGCGCGTGTTGCCATGAAGCGTGAATGGCCGACATGGACGCCACCAGCGGCTATGATCAAGCGTCAGCCGGAGCTGGCGAAATATCGCAACGGCATGCAACCCGGTCTCAAGAACCCGCTGGGTGCACGTGCGCTTTATCTCTACAATAAGAGCGGCGACACCGGCTATCGTATTCATGGAACGCCGGAATGGTGGTCGATCGGCAAGGCGATGTCATCAGGCTGCGTTCGCATGATGAATCAGGATATTCTAGATCTTTATGAGCGTGCCGAACAAGGAGCCAAGGTTATCGTCCGATAAGATAAGATATAAAAAGGCCGCTGAAAAGCGGCCTTTTCGTTAGCAGTTATAAAGACTTAAATCTGCTCGACCTGCTGCACTTCCGGTACGAAATGGCGCAGAAGGTTCTGAATGCCGTGCTTGAGCGTCGCCGTCGATGACGGGCAACCGGAGCATGCACCCTTCATGTGCAAAAACACGGTCCCGTTTTCAAAACCGCGGAAGGTGATATCGCCGCCATCCTGTGCCACAGCCGGGCGGACGCGGGTTTCGATCAGCTCCTTGATCGTTTCAACGATCTCAACATCGGCTTCATCGAAGAATTCTTCTTCATCATGAGCATCCCCGGCGGCTGCACCGGCATTGCCAGCCATGGCAGCTGCGCCCGACATGAAATGTTCCATGATCGTGCCCAGAATAGCCGGTTTCAGATGCTGCCATTCGCCGTCTTCCTTGGTGACTGTGATAAAATCATAACCAAAGAAAACGCCGGTGACGCCCGGAACTGCGAACAGCTTGGCTGCAAGCGGCGATGTATTGCCTGCGCTTGCGGCATCGCGGAAATCCGCAGTACCCTCTGGCATGACCACTTTACCCGGCAGAAACTTGAGGGTTGCCGGGTTTGGTGTAGTCTCGGTCTGGATGAACATCGTCGTTCTCCGCTTTCACTGTCTGAAATTTTTCGTAAACATGGATAGGCGTAAAGGCAGATTTTGCCAAGAACGGTCCTACATAATCTATCATCAATATAGGGTGATTAGGTCACCGCATCAATGTCTTCATCGGAAAGACTGGATGGAATGACGGTCACAGGGATCTGGAACTGGGCGCGATTGGCAATAGACTGGACGAGAGGGCCGGGGCCGTCTTTGCCGGAACCTGCCGCCAGCACAAGAATGGCTATGTCTTGATCTTCTTCAATGAGGCTAGGCAATTCATCACTGATCAACCCTTCGCGGATGATCAGCTCCGGCTCAATGCCCTGTTCTTCACGCACTTTGGCTGCGAATTTTTCAAGCGTCGAGCGTGCACGTTCTTCAGCTTCAGCACGCATAATTTCGCCAACGCCCAGGATTTGTTGAAAATCGGAATTGTCGATGACAAAAAGCATGACCAACGCGCCATTTGAGTTTTTGGCGCGGCGCGCGGCATAAGCAACGGCACGCCCGCATTCAGGCGTCTCGTCAATCACGGCAAGAAACTTGCGGCGGTGACCGGCTTCCCGGCTAAGTCGTTTTGATACCATGGCGATAATGTGGCATTCTAAGACGTCGCCTGCAAGCAGGCGACGTCAGAATATTACACGTCATATTTATCAGTCTTGCAGCCAGCCGATGATGTCGCGCACATGACGCATATTGGTTTCTGCAACCGTTCTTGCGCGTTCGCCACCATCTTTCAGAACACTGTCGATATAGGCAGGATCAGCCACCAGACGACGCATTTCATGGGTGATTGGCGATAGTTTTGAAACAGCCAGATCAGCAAGAGCTGATTTAAATTCGGAGAACTGACGTCCACCGAATTCACCCAGAATGTCTTCCTTCGACTTTGAAGAAAGGGCTGCATAGATACCGACAAGGTTGTCCGCTTCCGGCCGTCCAGCCAGGCCATCAATTTCCGAAGGCAAGCCTTCCGAGTCGGTCTTGGCCTTGCGGACCTTCTTGTTGATGGTGTCTTCGTCATCAATCAGATTGATGCGCGACAGATCCGACGGATCAGATTTCGACATCTTCTTGGTGCCATCGCGCAGCGACATGATGCGCATGGCCGGACCCGAAATCATCGGCTCGGTCAGCGGGAAGAAGCCGGAAACCTGCTCGTCTCCCACCTGCATATCCACGCCGATACCGAGTGACGCGATGCGGTCGGAATAATCATTGTTGAATTTTTGGGCGATGTCGCGCGTCAGCTCCAGATGCTGTTTCTGATCTTCGCCCACAGGCACATGCGTTGCGCGATAAAGCAGAATGTCAGCCGCCATCAGGCTTGGATAAGCGAAGAGGCCGAGCGAAGCATTTTCGCGATCCTTGCCAGCCTTGTCCTTGAACTGCGTCATGCGGCTCATCCAGCCGATGCGCGCCACGCAGTTGAACACCCATGCAAGCTCGGCGTGCTGCATCACGCGGCTCTGGTTGAAAACGATGCTACGCTTGGGGTCGATACCGGCGGCAAGGAAGGCAGCCGTGACTTCGCGTGTTGACTGAATGAGTTCGAGCGGATCGGGTGAGACGGTCAGCGCGTGCATATCGACCACGCAATAAATGCATTCCTGTGTTTCCTGCACCTCGACCCACCGCTTGATGGCACCCAGATAATTACCAAGGTGAAGGTTTCCGGTCGGTTGAACGCCGGAGAAGACAAGCGGCTTAAACGTGCTCATGATATGATCCTGATGTTGGCCTTCGCCGGTGGAGAGCGAAGGGTATTTATTATGATGCGGTGTTTTCGCAGAGCTGTGATTGCCTTTCAAGGCAATTATTCTTGATTGTCAGACTGTTTCTTTGTGCCACCACGCTTGATGCCGCGACGGATCATAGCCGTGTTCGCGCCGCCCAGTCCGAAGGCCAGACTAAAGTAGACGACCATGGCGCCTGCAACCATTGCCGCGACAGTTCCGGCGCGCACGCCAAAAGACGATGCCGATGACAACTCATGGGCAAAATAGCCAAGAGAAAAATGAATGCCCAAAGCCATGACAGCGGCTGCAATCAACAGGCGTGGAATACGCGTGAGAAGCGCAACATCATTGCCCCAATGACCGCGCTTCACCAGCGTTGCAAACAAAAGCGCTGCATTCACCCAGCCTGCGGTGATTTCTGCAATGGCGATGCCGCTCGGCCCCATGCGCGAAAACAGCGTGATCGCAAGTGTGATGTTCACAGCAACCGAAATGGCTGCGAAGATCATCGGCGTTCGGGTATCTTCGCGGGCAAAGAAGCCCGGAATAAAAGCTTTGATCAGCACATAGGCAGGCAGGCCGATGCCATAAATTGCCAGAATATTGGAGACGACAAGTGTCGATTCCGCACTGAACTGCCCGCGTTCAAACAGCAGTCGAACGATTGGTTCCGACATCACCAAAAGGGCTGCTGCTGCGGGAAGCGTGAGAAACAGCGTGAACTCGACCGAGCGATTTTGTAGGTTTGCGACCTCCTGCATATGCCCGCCGCGCAACGCGCGCGACAATTCCGGCAGAAGCACGGTTGCAACCGCAATGCCCACCACGCCAAGCGGCAACTGATAAATGCGATCAGCATAGACAAGTGACGAGACAGCCCCTTCCATGCCTGACGCAATATTGGTGTTGATCAGCAGATTGATCTGCGTGATGCCGCCGGTAATAGCGGCAGGAAGTGCGAGCACCAGCAGTCGTTTGACACCGGGTGTGAGGCGCGGACGACGAAAGCCGATTTTGATGCCAGCAACGCGCACATCGATCCAGACAATGGCAAGCTGCACAAGCCCCGCCGCCATCACCCCCCACGAAAGCGCATAGCCGACAGCCAGCGCGTCATAGCCCTGCCACCATGCGAAAGCCAGAACAGCAATCAGGATGATGTTGAGAAAGACTGGAGCTACGGCTGCTGCAAAATAGCGATGCAGCGAATTGAGCATACCTGCCATCATCGAAGCCAGCGACATACAGGCGAGATAGGGAAACATGATGATCGCCAGCCGCACCGTATTGTCGAATTTTACCGGATCATCGGTGAAGCCCGGCGCAATGACCGTGCGCACGATAAATGGCATGGAGATTTCCATGACGATGGTGATGAAAAGCAGCACCGTGAACAGAACGCCGAACACTTCTTCGGAAAAGCGGCGCGCGCCATCCATGCCGTTTTTTTCGATTTCCTTGGCAAAAAGCGGCACGAAGGCGGCGTTGAATGCGCCTTCGGCAAACAATCGGCGAAATGTGTTCGGGAAACGGAAAGCCGCATTGAACGCATCCGCAACCGGTCCGGTGCCAAGCGCTGCCGCCATGAACATTTCACGCGTGAAGCCGAAAATGCGGCTCATCAGCGTGCCAGACGCAACGGTTGCGAATTTCTTGACCAAACTCATTGACTAAAAAACCTATGCTGCTGCGCGACCGTTGGTCTTGGCGGTGTTTTCGCCGCTAAGCACGGCAATAAGCTTGCGCCTGATATTGCCCTGACGCGTTGCGTTTGAAATTTTGTGTCCCACGAGATCCGTGACATAGAAACTATCGATGACCTTCTCGCCAAAGGTGGTGATGTGGGCTGAAGCAATATCCAGTGACAAGTCGGAAATAAGGCCAGTCAGTTCCGATAAAAGACCGGGCCGGTCAAGACCTTCCACTTCGACAACAGTGAATTTGTCGGAGAGTGTGTTGTTAATCTCCACATGCGGCTCGACTTTGAAGGCTTTGGTGCCCCTCTTGGGCTTTGTGCGTTTGGCCAGCACATCCGGCAGATGAGCTTTGCCGGACAGCACATCTTCGATCACCTTGCCAACCCGCTCCGCACGGCGGCGTTCGTCTTCGTCGGTATCGAATTCGCGGCTGATCAGGATCGTATCAAGCGCGCGTCCATCGCCGGTGGTGAAAATCTGCGCGTCGACAATATTGCCGCCAGCCGCCGCGCAGGCACCGGTGATAATCGACAGAAGGCGTGGATGGTCGGGTGCAAGGACGGTAATTTCCGTCACTGCCTCAAATGTGTGTGGTTTGGCCATCGTGGCAAGGACGCGACCATTGCGATCTGTTTCGCGGATGAAATGCGCATGGCGCACCTGATCGTCGAGGCTGACGGTCAGGAAATAATTGGTGTAATGCAGGCCAAGATAGGCATCGCGCTCGGCTTCTGGCCAGTCGGCAAGCTTTTCAGCCAAAGCCGCGCGCGCCTGCCGGTCACGGTCTGCGCGCGGGAGTTCCGAGAAGCCCCCTGTCAGCACCAGTTCTGTTTCGTAAAAAAGTGTGCGCAGAAGCTGGCCTTTCCAGCCATTCCACACACCGGGGCCAACACCCTTGATGTCGCAAACAGTGAGGATCAGAAGCAGCCTGAGCCGTTCCATTGTCTGCACGGTATCGGCAAAATCGACAATCGTCTTGCGGTCATTGAGATCGCGCGATTGTGCAACCATGCTCATGGTTAGATGTTCGCGCACCAGCCATTCTACGGTTTTTGTTTCGGACGCGGACAGGCCAAAACGCGGGCAGAGCCTGCGTGCAATGCGGGCACCGGCGATAGAATGATCTTCAGGTCTGCCCTTGGCAATATCATGCAGGAGTAAAGCGACATACAGCACGACGCGATCCCGCCGCATGGCGCTGACGAGATGATTGGCCAGCGGATGCTCGTTTTCCAACTCGCCATGTTCAATCTCGGAAAGCACGGCTATACAGCGCAGAAGATGTTCATCGACCGTATAGTGATGATACATGTTGAATTGCATCATCGCGACGATCTTGCCAAAATCCGGGATGAATTTACCAAGCACGCCGGATTCATTCATGCGCCGCAGGATGAGTTCTGGATTGCGCGGCGAGGTCAGCACTTCTAGAAACAGCTTGTTGGCTTCCGGGTTTTCGCGCAACTCGGCATTGATCAGTTTCAGCGAGCGGGTGAGCTGCTGCATGGCATCAGGATGGAACTCCAGTCCCAGCTTGTCTGCCAGATGAAAAATCCGAATGATATTCACCCGATCGCGTTTGAACACATCGGCATCGGCAATGTTAATGCGATGGTTTTCTGAGACAAAATCATTGCTTCCGGCAAGTTTACGCTTGCGGCGTGAGAAGGTAAGGAAGATGCGGTTAAAGCCCGGCACGTGCTTGGCCTGTTCCTCTTCCAGCGCCGCACAAAGAATGCGCGTCAAATCGCCGACATCCTTGGCGACCAGGAAGTAATGCTTCATGAAGCGCTCGACATAGTTCTGGCCAGGATGGGCGGTATAGCCCAGACGCTGCGCGATTTCCGGCTGAATGTCGAAGGACAGGCGTTCTTCTGCCTTGAGCGTCGCAAAATGCATATGGCAGCGCACCGCCCAGAGGAAATCTTCTGCCTTGTTGAACAGCTTGAGTTCTGCGCGTGAAAGCACGCCAAGCTTGACCAGTTCTTCCTTGCTTTTGACACGGTAGAAATATTTGGCGATCCAGAACAATGTATGCAGATCGCGCAGGCCGCCTTTGCCTTCCTTGACGTTTGGTTCGACCAGATAGCGGGTTTCACCTGCCTTTTTGTGGCGATTGTCGCGTTCGGCAAGCTTGGCCTGAATGAATTCAGGGCCGGTATCTTTGACCACTTCTTCATCAAAACGCGTGTTGAGCGCATTGAACAGATCGCGATTGCCGATGATGAAACGCGCATCCAGAATGGCGGTGCGGATCGTCATGTCTTCGCGCGAAAGGCGGATGCATTCATCGATATTGCGCGTGGAATGGCCGACTTTCAGGCCCATATCCCACAGCATATAGAGCATATATTCGGCGACCTGCTCGCCCCATGGCGTCTGCTTATAGGGTAGCAGAAACAAAAGATCGATGTCGGAGCCGGGAGCAAGTCCGCCGCGCCCATAGCCACCAACGGCGACAATCGCCATGTTTTCGGCTTTGGATGGGTTCGTCATCGGATAGGCTTTGGTGCTGGCAAACTCAAACAGCACGCTGATCAGCGTATCCATGAGATAAGACAGGCGCCGCGCGCAGAGCGTGCCGCCGCCATCTTTCATCAGCAGGCTTTCAGCATTGGCGCGACCGCGGATCAGAGCGTCTTTGAGCGCATGAAGCACAACCTTACGAACAGGCAGGCTTTGATAGCTTTCATCGGCTGAATCCGCCAGCTCATTGAGCTTGCGGCGAAGGGCTTCGGGATTGACGATTTCTTCAAGCTTCAGGTCGTGTGCGCTCATGCGGCTTGTATGTCCGGCTTTGGGGAAGGGACTTGCGATGACGGAACTATCCTATAGCCGGTTTTAAATTGTATGAATATTCAAAAGAAGGGGCCGGGCATTGCCCGGCCTTTCGCTGTTTCAGTTACCGGCATTATAGGCGGTAATCGCTGCCATATTGACGATGTCGGTATCTTTTGCGCCAATGCTCACGATCTGCGCTGGTTTGTCGAGGCCGACCAGCAGAGGGCCGATGATGGTCGCGCCACCCAGTTCCTGAAGCATATTGGCTGCAATCGATGCCGAGTGATTGTCTGGCGTGACGATGACATTGGCAGGGCCCGACAGGCGGATGAATGGATACTGGTCCATCAGTTTCGGGTTGAGAGCAACATCCGCGCTCATTTCGCCATCAAATTCGAAATCGACATGACGGGTGTTGAGAATGCGAACCGCTTCCTGAATGCGCGCCGAGCTTTCGCCACCCATATGGCCAAAGGTCGAAAAGGCGGTGAGTGCAACACGTGGCACATAGCCCATCCGGCGTGCCATGCCCGCGGCTTCCACCGCAATGTCAGCCAGTTCTTCAGCCGTTGGCTTTTCGTGAACAGCAGTGTCGGCGATAAACACCGTGCGGCCACGACAGAGCGCAATGGAGACACCGACCAGACGATGACCCGGCTTTGAATCAATCACGCGACGCACATCTTCAAGACCGGTTGCATAGTTACGGGTGATGCCCGTTACCATGCCATCCGCATCGCCAAGGGCAACCATACAGGCCGCAAAATGATTGCGGTCATTGTTGATCAGGCGGTGGCAATCGCGCGTCAAATAGCCTTTGCGCTGAAGTTTCGCATAGAGATAGTCGGCATAGACCGCGTTGCGGCTCGACAGACGCGCATTGATGATTTCAATGCCCGGACGATTAAGATCAAGACCAGCTTCCTTGGCGGTTTCGGCAACACGCTCTTCGCGCCCAACCAGAATGGCAGTGCCAAGCCCCTGATTGACGTAGGAAACAGCCGCACGCATGGTTGGCTCTTCTTCACCTTCGGCAAAGACGATGCGCTTTGGCTGACGGCGCACGCGCTCGTAAATGCCGCGCAGCGTGGAGGCAATCGGATCGCGGCGGGCGAGCAGTTCCTGCTTATAGGCTTCGATGTCTTCAATTGCGCGCCCGGCGACACCTGTTTCCATCGCGGCCTTGGCCACCGCCGCCGAAACGGTTGCGAGCAGACGCGGATCGAACGGAACCGGAATGATATATTGCGGACCAAAGCGCGGACGGCTGCCCTGATAGGCGGCCACCACATCATCCGGCACGTCTTCGCGGGCCAGTTCTGCGATTGCGTAAACCGCTGCAATCTTCATTTCGTCATTGATCGTGGTGGCACGCACATCGAGTGCGCCACGGAAAATATACGGGAAGCCCAGCACGTTGTTGACCTGGTTCGGATAGTCCGAACGGCCGGTGGCAACGATGGCATCATCACGCACTTCCGCTACGTCTTCTGGGGTCACTTCCGGGTCCGGATTGGCCATGGCGAAGATGATCGGATTTGGTGCCATTGAGCGCACCATTTCCTTGGTCAGCGCGCCTTTTGCCGAAACGCCGAAGAAGATGTCAGCATCTTTCATCGCGTCTTCGAGCGTGCGCTTGGACGTCTTGATGGCATGGGCCGACTTCCACTGGTTCATCCCTTCTTCGCGACCCTGATAGACGACGCCCTTGGTGTCGCAGAGGGTTACGTTTTCGGACGGGAAGCCGATGGCCTTGATCAGTTCAATACAGGCAATGCCTGCCGAGCCAGCACCATTGCAGACAAGCTTGGTATTCTTGATGTCGCGGCCCGTCAGGTGCAGCGCATTGATCATGCCAGCGGCGGCAATGATTGCCGTGCCATGCTGGTCATCATGGAAAACCGGAATATCCATCACTTCGCGCAGACGCTGTTCGATGATGAAGCAATCCGGAGCCTTGATGTCTTCGAGATTGATGCCGCCGAACGATGGGCCGAGATAGCGCACCGCATTGATGAATTCATCAATATTCGTGGTATCGACTTCCAGATCAATGGAATCGACATCCGCAAAGCGCTTGAAAAGGACGGCCTTGCCTTCCATTACAGGCTTGGAAGCCAGCGCGCCAAGATTGCCAAGGCCCAGAATGGCGGTGCCGTTGGAAATGACCGCAACCAGATTGCCCTTGGCGGTATAATCATAGGCGGTGGCGGGATTTTCCGCGATTGCCTTGACGGGTACTGCGACGCCCGGGGAATAGGCCAGCGAAAGGTCGCGCTGCGTGGTCATTGGCTTGGTGGGATTGATTTCCAGCTTGCCGGGGCGACCATGAGCGTGAAAGTCGAGTGCTTCCTTCTCACTGGCTGTGGGTGTGCGTTCTGGCGTGTTGCCCTTCGGCGTCGAGACTGGCATGTTCCCTCCGGTTTCTTCTGCGGGACGAATTCGATAACGCCAGTCCGCGGGAGTGTAAACAACGCATTTTGGAATAGATATTGATCCTAAAAAGCATGATATGGATATTATTATGTCTTTAAATGGATTTAAATCGCAATAAATGAAGGTTTGGCATGGAAGCGAAGGTCGAAGAAAAACAGTTGGAAGCGGGAGAAAATACCGCGCAGGAAACCGCTGTTCGCCTCACGCCCATGATGGAGCAGTATATTGAGATCAAAGCCGCGAATGTTGATTCGCTGCTTTTCTACCGCATGGGCGACTTTTACGAGCTGTTTTTTGACGATGCGGTTGAAGCTTCCAAGGCGCTCGGCATCACTTTGACCAAGCGCGGCAAGCATTTGGGCGACGATATTCCGATGTGCGGCGTGCCGGTCCATGCCTCTGATGATTATCTCCAACGCCTGATCGCCAAAGGTTATCGCGTTGCAGTTTGTGAGCAGATTGAAGACCCGGCGGAAGCCAAAAAGCGCGGCTCAAAATCGGTGGTCCGCCGTGATGTGATCCGGCTTGTAACCCCGGGTACGATCACCGAAGAAAAGCTGCTCGATCCGTCGGAAGCCAATTATCTGATGGCGCTTGGCCGCACCAAAGGCGACGGTGCGCTGGCCCTTGCATGGATTGATATTTCAACCGGCACGTTCCGCGTTGCTGAGACAACGGAAGATCGGCTTTTTGCCGATGTTGCCCGTGTTGACCCGCGTGAACTGGTCGTCGCTGATACGGCCTTTCATGATGCAGACTTGCGCCCGATTTTTGATCTGATTGGAAAGTCGGTTGTGCCGCAGCCTGCGACACTGTTTGACAGCGCTGCCGCTGAAACCCGCATTCAGCGTTATTTCAATGTCGCAACCCTTGACGGTTTCGGACAGTTCAGCCGCTCCGAACTGTCTGCCATTTCCGGTGCCATTGCCTATATTGAAAAGACGCAGATTGCCGAGCGTCCGCCTTTGATGCGACCAGAGCGCGAACATGAGGGCGGTACGATTTTCATCGATCCGGCCACCCGCGCAAGCCTCGAACTTGCCCGTACCATGTCGGGCAATCGCGAGAGCAGTCTGCTCAAGGCCATCGACCGTACGGTGACGGGTGGCGGCGCGCGCTTACTTGCAGAGCGACTGACCGCACCTTTGACTGATCCAAAGGCGATTGCGCTGCGCCTTGATGCTGTTTCATGGTTTCTGAGTGAGCAATCGCTCTGCGAAGGGCTTCGGCTAGAGTTGAAAGGCGTGCCGGATATGCCGCGCGCGCTTTCACGACTTGCGGTGGGTCGCGGCGGGCCGCGTGATCTTGGCGCTTTGCAGCGCGGTTTTGAAGCGGCGAACGGCATTGCCTCGCTTCTTGAAGGCACCATTCTGCCGGATGAACTGGCACATGCGCGCGAAGCCATTGAGACATTGCCTGTTAGCTTTGCGGCCCATATCGACCGCGCGCTTGCCGACGAGATGCCGCTTTTGAAGCGCGACGGCGGTTTTGTACGCGAAGGCTATAATGCAGAACTCGATGAAATGCGCGCTCTGCGTGATCAGTCACGCCGCGTCATTGCCGGGCTTCAGGCGGATTATATTGAGGAAACCGGCATTAAAACGCTGAAAATCAAGCACAACAACGTGCTTGGTTATTTTATCGAAGTGACCGCCAATAATTCCGGCACCATGACGGACAGTGATGAAGCCAAGGGCCGCTTCATCCATCGCCAGACCATGGCCAATGCCATGCGTTTTACAACAACGGAACTGGCAGAACTGGAAAGCAAGATCGCCAATGCAGCTGATCGGGCTTTGTCGATTGAGCTGGCAATCTTTGAGGAACTGACGGCGGAAGCCGTCAGCCATGCGGACAGCATTCGTGCGGCGGCAGTCGCCCTTTCAGTGTTTGACGTTTCTGCTTCGCTTGCCGTTCTTGCCGAAGAGCAGGGCTATTGCCGCCCGCTGGTCGATGACAGCCTGTCGTTTAACATTGTCGCGGGTCGCCATCCGGTGGTTGAGCAGGCATTGCGCCGTCAGGCGGCTAATCCCTTTGTGGCCAATGATTGTGATCTCTCACCGCAATCAGATGGTGGCAATGGCGCGATCTGGCTGCTGACCGGCCCGAATATGGGCGGTAAATCGACCTTCCTGCGCCAGAATGCCTTAATTGCGATTCTTGCGCAGATGGGTTCGTTTGTGCCTGCGGGTTCTGCGCAGATTGGTGTTGTTGACCGACTGTTCAGCCGCGTCGGTGCATCGGATGATCTGGCGCGGGGCCGTTCGACCTTCATGGTGGAAATGGTTGAAACCGCCGCCATTCTCAATCAGGCGGGCGAGCGTTCGCTGGTCATTCTCGATGAAATCGGTCGCGGCACAGCAACCTTTGACGGGCTTTCGATTGCCTGGGCGGCGGTCGAATATCTGCATGAGAAAAACCGCTGCCGTGCGTTGTTCGCGACACACTTCCATGAAATGACGGCTTTGTCTGAAAAGCTTGATCGGCTGTTCAATGTCACCATGCGGGTCAAGGAATGGGACAATGATGTCGTCTTCCTGCATGAAGTGGCAAAGGGCGCGGCTGACCGTTCCTATGGCGTGCAGGTTGCGCGCCTTGCCGGTCTGCCGGAAGCTGTCGTCAATCGTGCGCGCGATGTGCTGCATCAGCTGGAAGCCGGTGAAACATCCGGCAAGGCTGACAAGCTGATTGATGATCTGCCGCTGTTTTCTGTTATTCTGCAACAGGAAAAACCCAAGCCGCAGGCAGCCACAAAAGACAGTGAACTCGCCAAAGCCGTCGCTGAAATCAGCCCCGACGAGCTGACGCCGCGTGAAGCGCTTGAGCTGATCTATAAGCTTAAAGAGCTTTCAGGCAGGGCGTAAAATCAAAAAGGCGAAGCTGGTGCTTCGCCTTTTCTTTTATACAAAGCGGTTAGCGTCCGCGCCGTAATAAGTAATGTAGCGGCTGGAAATGCGCTCAATCGGCAGGATGATGAAAACATCCGTGGTGCCAAAAGCTTCATCGATCACTGCGCCATCACCAATCATCGCACCAAGGCGTAAGTAGCCTTTCACCAGCGGTGGCATCGAGAAGAGTGCTACCTTGGTGTTGATCGCTTCCTTTGGCATCAGATCCATCGGCTGATAGCGATGGGGGAGTGCGCGCACGTCCCAATCCGGCGTTGCACGGCAATTCTGGTACAGGAATGAAAGCCCCAGCGCATGTGCGGCAGGCACGGCACCATGGAACGATGCACAACCAAACATCACATCAATCGAATGGCGACGGCAATAGGCCCACGCACCCTGCCAGAGCAACTCAACCGTGCGCTTGGAACGGTATTCCGCTTTAACGCAGGAGCGTCCAAGTTCGAGAAGCTTGAGGTCGGGACGCGACAGTGCAAGACGCTGCACGTCATATTCGTCGGCTGAATAGAAGCCGAGTGACTTTTCAGCCTGATCGCTGCGCATCAGGCGATAGGTGCCGACGATCTGCTTGTGCTCAGGCACAGGCAGCGCAGTGTCATAAACCAGAAGATGATCGCAAATGGCATCGAACCGGTCGGCGTCTCTCAATTCAACTTCTTCAATGGTTTCCTTGCGGGCGCCCATCTCTTCGAAGAAGACACGAAACCGCAATTCCTGCGCAGCTTCAATCGCTTCGCGGGAGTTTGCAAGTCGTACTTCAAGTGAACCAATGCGTCCCAATACAATGGGGTCACCATTGGTTTCAAAAAGTGCCTGCTGTGCTTCTATACCCGACATGATCGTATCATCGATGATTTGCTGGCTCATTCCAAGCAGAGTTGACATGATGATAAGCTCCTGATCCTGTTATTCACGCATTCCTGAATGGTTTGCAGTGGCAACGGATGATTTGTTTCATTCTCGCCATAGCAATAGAGTGTCAGTGCTACGTGAGGATGACAGAAGCGTGTCACCAATGTGTCAATCGCTGTGAGTGGCGCTTATCCCCTTCAAAAAATTGTTAAATTTGAAATTCAAACTATGACAAAGGGTCATTTGGATCAAGTGCTGCGCTTTGCGTGCAAGAAAGAGCCTATCTCGCTGCCTTTCTTTCACGCCGCCATCCAAGAAACTCTTCGAGAATGATCAGGCCCGCGCCGATGGTAATGAAAGCATCCGCGAGATTGAAGACGGCAAAAGACCATGTCGACAGGTGGAAGAGAATGTAATCCACGACATAGCCATGCATGACGCGGTCGATCAGGTTCCCGATCGCACCACCCACCACAAGCGCAAAGCCATAACGCGCAAAGACCCGGTTGGCCGGATTGGTCCACCAGAGGTAAAGCACGAAAACAATGACGGCGGCAGTGATTGCGACCAGTCCCCAGTCATGCAGCCATGCCAGCATCGAAAACGCGATGCCTTCATTATGCGTGCGAAACAGCGCAAGAAACGGCAGCAGGTCAATCTGTTGCCCATAGCCCATGCGGGTTTCGACAAGATATTTGACGCCCTGATCAATCAGGACTGCGATGATGACAACGAGAAACGACGACAAAACCGCATGACGCTTCATCCGCTGACCCTTTCATCAAGCGTGAGCGCCTCGCGGCGAATTTCATAAAGCATGACACCCGTGGCAATCGCCAGATTGAGCGAATCTGCGCGGCCTGCCTGTGGGATGCGTGCAAGCTTGTCGCAGCTCTCAGCAAGTGTGTCCGGTAGACCCTGCTGTTCATTGCCCATCATCAGAATGACCGGCTTTTTGGCATAAGGGATGGTGCGATAATCGACAGCACCTTTGAGATGGGTGCCAACGAGGAGGCCCGAAAAGCCTTTGCGCCAGCTGAGAAACTCAGTTTCCGTTGTCTTATAGAGCGGCATTGAGAAGACCGAGCCCATCGTGGCGCGCACGGTTTCAAGCGAATAGGGATCAGTGGTATCACCAATCAGGATGATGCCCTTGGCACCGACCGCGTCAGCGGTGCGGATAACCGTACCGAGATTGCCGGGATCGCGCACGCGATCAAGTGCGATGTAAACATCGTCGCCTTTTGGCCTGAGGTTTGCAAGCTGCTGATATTGCTGCTCGAAAACACCAACCACCATCTGCGGATTATCGCGCCGCGTGATCGCAGCCATGATCTTTTCGGTCACTTCGAGCACCAGTCCGCCTTTTGCGAAGGTACGCGCTGCAACCTGTTCGACCATTTTGTTGCCTTTGCCGGACTTGGCAAACACCAGTGTCTTGATGCGCCAGTCCTGTTCAAAGGCATCAATCACCAGCTTCAGACCTTCAGCCAGAAACACGCCCTGCTGATCGCGAAATTTTTTCAGCGCCAGCGAGCGCAGGTCTTTGACAATCGGATTGGTGAGGCTGGTGACTTCCTTCACCTGTCCCACGCGAGGACTTGAATGCATATTGCCGCTTTTGGAGAAATCGTCATTTCGGCTCATTTTGCTACCCAGCGGCTGAACATGGAGGTGGAAAGTGCGCGTTGGCTTGCACGTTCACGAAGAATAAGTTCGCCCGATTCGACCGTCCCGCCAAGGCCGGTAAAACGGTCGCGCACCAGTTCATGAATGGCGAAGAAGGATGCTCGGATCGAATAGGCAGTCAGAATGACGGCCAGCGCGTTTGGCGTGAGAATGGAACGGCAGGTATCGACCATGGCAGGCAGATGTTCGAACAACTGCCAGACTTCGCCGTTCGGCCCACGGCCATAGGCGGGCGGATCAAGCAGGATGATGTCGTAGAAACTGCCGCGGCGCTCTTCGCGCGCGACAAATTTCATAGCGTCTTCGCAGATCCAGCGGATCGGCTTGTCGGAGAGGCCTGCCATTTCCTGATTTTCGCGTGCCCAGATGATCGCCTTCTTGGAGGCGTCAACATGGGTGACTTCAGCACCGGCGCGCGCTGCAACGAGCGAGGCTACACCCGTATAGCCGAACAGATTGAGCACTTTTACCGTGCGGCCCGCCTTGGCTGCTTCACGGATCAGACCGTCCATATAAGACCAGTGGGCAGCCTGTTCCGGAAAAACACCGACATGGCGGAACGACGTGAAGCGGCCATGAAACGAAATGCCGTCATGCTGCATCGGCCATGTTTCGCCTAGGGGCACTTTTGGAAACGCCCAGCGTCCCATGCCTTCTTCATCGGTGTTGCCGGTAAAGACCGCATCAGCCGTATCCCATTCGCTCTTAGGCAAGCTTGGGAGCCAGATTGCCTGACCTTCCGGGCGAATGATGCGATAAGGGCCATATTGTTCGAGCTTGAGACCGTTGCCGCTGTCGAGCAGCGCATAGTCATCCGATGGCGCGGTTTCGAGAATAACCGGTGCGCGCTCGCCCGGACGCGCACCTGCATAAGCTTTGATTTCGCGCTGAGGGGCAGCAATCTGCTTTTCTTCAGCGGGCTTTGGCGTGGCTTTTGCAAATTGCGGACGCGGCTTTTTGAAGAACGCAGCCTTGCTGTCCGGCTTGTTCTCCTGCCTTGCTGCTGAACGCGGTTCATCATGCTTTGCACGGCCTGAACCGCGTTGCTCTTTACCGCCTGTCGGCTTTTTGCCTTTTGCTTTTGGCGCCTTCACCCGAAACTCCGTGATCTATTTGGCCCGTAGGTAGGCCAAATAGTACCGGAACGAAAGTGAAAAAGAAAAGCGAGTGCTATCGGAGAGTAGAAACTGCGTTTGAGGCATGGCGCTTTTCAGCCGTTTCGGCACGTTCCAGAAGCAGCGACGCTTCCTTTTTATAATGGCGTCCGCGGCGGCGATGCTTGCCTTGCGTCAGCCATGTCACAGCCGCGCCGATTAGCGCACCAAGGATAAGCGCCCCAAACAGCCAGATAAACAACGGTGCCTGATAGGTCAGCGCCGGATTGCCGGGATTAAACGGGTCAATTGTCAGACCGACCGTTTCACGGTTGGCAACCGAAAGCGCGATCAGAATGACCGCCAACGGTACTAAAATGACAATCGTGATAACGCGCTTTGCCACCATGATGGATTAGATGGCGCCGTTGAGACGGTCGCGCAGCTCTTTACCGGTTTTGAAGAACGGCACCCACTTTTCTTCGACTTCAACCGTATCGCCGGTGCGCGGATTGCGACCGCTGCGGGCAGGGCGGTTTTTTACCGAGAAAGCGCCGAAGCCGCGCAATTCCACTCGATTTCCCTCGGCAAGTGCGCTGGTGATCTCATCAAAAACCGCGCCAACGATATTTTCAACATCGCGCTGGAAAAGATGCGGATTACGGCTGGCGATAATCTGAACGAGTTCGGATTTGATCACGGCTTTAAACCCCTGTGTTTTCGTTGTCCGCCAAAGGACTCACTTATTTGCCGGGGTGATACCCGACGTTCCATCAACGTGCCAAACCGAAAGAAGTCCGTCAAGGAAGATACGATCATTTGCGATCTCCTTTAGCAATCCATCGGCCTGCTGCGGTACGCCAAGAAGACGCGCACCGGCGTGAATAATCAGATCACGCAGCGAAAAACCTGTGTCGCTGCTTTCCGGCTTCCATTCGAGCTTGGGCAAATCTTTCGACACGCCCTTGCTGTCTAGCCATGCCACAGCTTCTTCTTCACCGCCCAGTCCGTCAATCAGCTTGTTTTGAACGGCTTGACGTCCGGTGAAAACAGCACCATTGGCAAGTGCAAGCGCTTGTTCATGCGTGAAAGAGCGGCGTTCCTGCACGATTCCCACGAACCAATCGTAGGAATCCATGATCATATTGCGGATCATCGCCTTGGCTTCTTCGCTTGCGGGGCTGAAATAATTTGGCTCAGCTTTCAGCGGCGACGACTTGATCGCCTCGACTTTGACGCCAATCGTATCGAGAAGTTTTGAAAGGTCGGGATATTGGAACAGCACACCGATTGATCCGACGATGGACGTCTGGCGCGCAATAATATGATCAGAAGCGCTGGCAATCATATAACCAGCCGATGCTGCAAGTGTCCCAACCTGGGTTACGACGGGCTTTTTTTCGGCAATTTTCCGAACTGCCTCATAAATTGATTCGCCACCAACAGTGGTGCCGCCGGGTGAATCAAGGATCAGAATAACCCCTTTGACCGCATCGTCATTGGCAATTTTATTGAGGCGCTTGAGCAGTTCTTCATTCTCGAAAATGGTGCCTTCAATGCGAACTTTTGCAACATGTGGCGTGGCAAAATTCGGGCCGCGCATGGAATAGGAGGCAATGCCAGCAATCAGTGCCGCCAGCAAAAGCAAAAAAGCAACGCGCCAGATGGTGAGCTTTCTGCGCAGTTTGCGTCTTTCGATCAGTGCTTCGGCATCATGAGCCATGCTTATCCATCCACTTCATACAGTATCACAAACCTCTTTTAATCTATGGCTGGCAATAGGGAAAGGCGGCAATCATTTTATCCCAATTGATCCGAGACTATAATCAAAATCAGTTTTATGTTAACAATGAAGTGATCAGCTTTTTACCTGCATTTTGGGGGCTAAAACATACGTTTTTCGGCCATTTTTTAGTGTCCCGTCACATTTGCATGGCAGGTGCGTTGTTTTGCGGTCTGTAATAGACTTGAGTGTCGGGCTATTGCATCCCAAATAAGCCATATTGAACGAAGACAGCATCAGATGAAAATGTTCATTCCTGATGTTCGTGTAAACAGTTGAGCAATAAACGGACATTAAAAACGCCGACGATTAACATTAAATGATCGAAAGATATGATGAGCGCTGACACACCACATATACATGCTTCGCAAGGCGCTGCCACCGCAGCCCCAAAAGGCGCAGGCATGCATTTTGGAGCGTCTGAAAAGGCTGCTTCTGTTTTTCGTTCGGCCCAGCGGCACTCGATCCGCGTGCGCGTGCTTAAAGCAGCTCTGCCTGTTGCAGCCATTGCGCTTGCAGCCGTGTTTTCCTGGTACACATTTCTGGCAACGCCCTCAGCGCCTGTGAAGGTTGAGGTCAACAATGGCGGCGAGGCTGGAAAGCTTGTGATGAGCAATCCGCAGCTTAACGGCTATACCAAAGACAACCGCCCCTATTCGATGATTGCTCAAAAGGCTGTGCAGGACGCCAAAAACAGCGGTTCGATTGCGCTTGAGGGCATTTCTGCAGAGCTCCCCGTTGGCGAGAATGGCAGCGCCAAGGTTGAGGCTGCTTCCGGTGTTTACGACAATGCGAACGGTCGTTTGCAACTTGATAAGGATTTTACTGTTACGACAAACGAAGGCTTGCGCGCTGTCATGCGTTCTGCGGATGTTAATCTCAAGAGCGGTCAGGTGACGACGGATAAGCCTGTCGATATTCGTAATGGTAGTACACAGATTAGCGCTGACAGCATGCAGATCAAAGAGAGCGGCAAGATCGTGATCTTTGAAAACAAGGTGCGTGTTGTCATTGACGGTGGCGCGGTTTCAGGTGACAACACGCCTGGTTAAAATCGTATTGCCGCTGACTTTGGGCTTCGTTTCTTTCTGCGCAGTCAGATATTTGTATCTGGCTGCGTTCAGTTTAAGATCGGCGTCTAGTGATTATTGCTTGAGGTGGCGGTCTGAAAGGTTGATAGACTTTTCGGACGGGTTTATGCGTCGGGCATTGAATTTTATGCGCTCGGCCTGATTCCTTGGATGGGATATGTAGGGGAGCTAAAAAACATGGAACGCGAGACGGTCAAGATGAACAAGAGCATGAAGACCCGCAGTTTGCGGATAGGATTTGCGGCTTTGGCGCTTGGCCTGCTTGTTGCGCCGGTTTCCGTTCAGGCTCAGGATAGCCAGCAGGTGCCTTTTGGCAGTCTCAAGCTTTCCGGCGGCAAGGACCCGATCAAGATTGATGCCGACAAGCTTGAAATGCTCGATAAGGAAGGCAAGGCCATTTTCACGGGCAATGTTTCCGTGATGCAGGGCGATGCGCTTCTGAAGTCGGGCAAGATGATTGTCTTTTATAATAAGGACGCGCAGGGCGGAGGCACACAGCCCGCAGGCGGTACTGCCGGTTTGAGCGGATCGGGCATTGATCGCCTTGAAATCAGTGGCAAGGTTTATCTGAAATCCGGCACGCAGGTCGCAACCGGTGACACCGGAACCTATGATGGCAAAAGCCAGGTCATGGTGTTGCAAGGCCAGAAGGTCGTTCTGACCGATGGCGATAATGTTGCAACCGGCTGCAAGCTCACAGCCCATATGGACACCGGCAAGGCTTTCCTCGAAAGCTGCAAGGGCCAGAGCAAGGGCCGCGTCTCCATCATCATGGCGCCCGGCGATAAACAGCAGGGCGGTGCCGCGCCCAAATCGAATTAAGCGGAGCGTGCGTGGGATTGTTCTCGAACAAGAAGGCCGAAGAGTCGCAGACCGTTTCCGAGGATGTTGAAGGCGTCATGCCATCGCAGCCTGGCAAAGTGGCCCGTCTCAAAGGGACTTTGGTTGCCCGTGGCCTATGCAAAAGCTATCGCGGACGACAGGTTGTCAACGGCGTGTCATTTGGTGTGCGCGCTGGTGAAGCTGTGGGCATTCTTGGCCCCAACGGTGCCGGTAAGACCACCTGTTTCTATATGGTGACAGGCCTTGTTCCGGCGGATGCCGGTGCCATTGAGATCGATGGTTATGATGTAACTTCAATGCCGATGTATCGCCGCTCGCGTCTTGGTATCGGTTATCTGCCACAGGAAGCCTCGATTTTCCGTGGCCTTTCTGTTGAAAACAACATCAAGGCCGTGCTGGAAGTTGTCGAAAAAGACCGCAAGAAACGCGCGATAGAACTCGATGCCTTGCTCGAAGAGTTTCACATTGCGCATCTGCGTAAAGCACCCGCCATTTCGTTGTCTGGCGGTGAGCGTCGCCGTCTGGAAATTGCCCGTGCGCTCGCATCGCGCCCGAATTTCATGTTGCTTGACGAACCCTTTGCCGGTGTTGATCCGATTGCGGTTTCCGATATTCAGCAGCTTGTGCGTCATCTGACCAGCCGTGGCATCGGCGTCCTGATCACCGACCACAATGTGCGTGAAACGCTCGGCCTGATTGATCGTGCCTATATCATCCATGCGGGGCAGGTTCTGACTCATGGCCGTCCTGCGGAAATTGTCGCCAATCCTGACGTGCGCAGGCTCTATCTCGGCGATCAGTTCACCCTCTGATTCAATCTGATTGCAACGTGTGCTCTGAAATCGCAGTCCATGCGTTTTCTTTCCTGCGACTATTTTCCACTTTTGCCCGTAAAACGCACATTCTGAATTGACAAGCAAGGTTCGTACCAGTTTTGATGACTGACACGCCTTGATTGAAAAGAAATTTGGAAATGGCGGTTTTGCCAGCCTTTGATGTGTTGGCAGGGGGAAACCGGGGGAATTACACAACGCATGGCCCTATCGCCGAAGCTTGATTTTCGCCAGTCGCAGTCGCTGGTGATGACGCCTCAGCTGATGCAGTCTATCAAGCTGCTTCAGATGACGCATGTCGAGCTGGATCAGTTTCTTAATCTTGAAATTGAAAAAAATCCGCTGCTGGACAGAATAGAGGCAGCGAATGATGATTTTTCAGACGCAGAGCCTCAACGCGACAATGAGGATGCTGGCGCATCTGATCCCACAGCAGATGACGACTGGTTCAAGACAGAAGCTGTCGAGGATGCGCAGGGGCTCTCATCTGCTTTCGACAGTTCGCTGGAGAATATCTTTCCCGATGATCCGGGCCGCAGCGATGATGCACATATGGACGTTGCCGCACAGTGGAAGACGTCCGCAGGCGAAACTTATAGTGCAGGCGGCAGCTATGACATTGATCAGGTTACGGCAAGTCGCATCTCGCTGAGCGCGCATGTTGCCGAGCAAATAGCAATGACATTTGCCAGCGTCCCTGACCGCTTCATTGCAACCGCTCTGGCCGATGCTTTGGATGAGAGCGGTTATCTGCGTGCTGATGTGACATTGCTTGCCCAGAATCTTGGCGTTGAGACAGGCCATGTCGATCGCATTCTTCATGAAATGCAGAGCTTTGATCCTGCTGGACTTTTTGCGCGTGATCTGCGCGAATGTCTCGCCATACAGCTTCGTCTCAAGGATCGGTTTGATCCGGCGATGGAAGCCCTGGTTGACAATCTTGACCTGCTCGCGCGGCGGGATTTTGCAGCGCTTAAAAAGCTTTGCGGGGTCGATCAGGCCGATATTCTCGATATGCTCAATGAGATTCGGATGCTTGATCCCAAGCCTGGAACCCAGTTTGAGGTTTCGGTGGCGGATGTCATCATCCCGGATGTGCTGGTGGCGATGGTGCGTGATGGAACCTGGGGGATTGAGCTTAATCCAGCCTCACAGCCCCGATTGATCGTGAATAATGAATATTATGCTGAAGTCAGCCCTTCCATCAAAGGTGAGGAAAAGGCATTTCTGGCTGATTGCATGCAGTCGGCCAACTGGCTTATGCGCAGCCTCGATCAGCGGGCGCGCACGATCCTGAAAGTGGCGCAGGAAATTGTGCGTCAGCAGGATGGATTTCTGCGTCACGGCGTAACGCACCTCAAGCCGCTTAATCTGCGCACCGTGGCCGATGCCGTTGGCATGCATGAATCAACGATCAGTCGCGTGACGGCCAACAAATTCATGGCAACACCGCGCGGCGTGTTTGAACTGCGCTATTTCTTCAATGCATCCATCGCTTCTTCCGAAGGAGGCGATGCGCATTCGTCCGAGAGTGTGCGGCATCGTATCCGTCAGATGATCGACGCGGAAAAGCCTGAGGATGTCTTATCCGATGATGCGATCGTTGATGCCTTGAAAAAGGACGGCGTGGATATTGCACGCAGAACGGTAGCGAAATACCGCGAAGCGATGAATATTCCATCATCGGTTCAACGCAGGCGGGAAAAGAAAGCGCGATTGTCTGCGCGCTAAAGTTTATCTGGGGGAGCTTTCGCAAAAAATGGCTGCCAGAAGCTGTGATTGACAATTAACCTTTAAGCCAATAGAAGCCCCGCTCGCGTTAGGATACGCATTTGTAAAGGTCGGCATTTTGGTGTCTGGCCGACAAAACGAAAGGCTCGGTAATATTTCGGGAAACGCTTCCGCGTTTCCGGCGTTACATAAAAGAACGATGTGCAGCGATCTTCTCATTCATGTGTTTTGAAGGCACATGGGGGAAATAAATTCAAAAGCCGCTTTGGAGCAGATATTCGGTCGGGTGTTTTGGCACGGTGTCCGAATTTGTGAAACGGGGCTTGAAAATAGCACAGGACGAAAAGCAAATTTGATGCTGGTTCGCTTTGCGCTTCGCTCACCTTGTGGTTAGACTGCGTCCTGTTGTGTAACGCAAATGAGGTGTACCAAATGACTCTGCGTGTATCTGGAAAGCATATGGACGTCGGCGAGGCTTTTACGACCCGGATCATTGATCGGGTTAATGAAGCGGTCGGCAAATATTTTGATCATGGCTTTTCCGGGCAGGTAACGGTCACCAAGTCCGGATCGCGCTACAGCGCAGATTGCACTTTGCATCTTGATAGCGGTGCCACTCTTCAGAGCACCGGGGATGCACAGGACCCGCAATTGGCGTTCGATGCGGCTGCAGAAAAGATTGAAACACGCTTGCGTCGGTACAAGCGTCGTTTGAAATCCCGCCCTGCGACTGCACCAAATGCGATCTATGATGATGTGGCATATCGTGTTATGGCACCGCTGCCGGAGGAAGAGGAGGATCTTCCGGTGGATTACGCGCCAACTATTGTTGCGGAATCGTCTGTCGCTCTTCGCACCCTTTCGGTCGCGTCGGCGGTTGTGGAACTTGACCTGATTGAAAATCCGGTTCTGGTCTTCCGCAATGCAGGCAATGATGAAGTGAATATCGTCTACCGTCGTGCGGACGGGAATATTGGCTGGGTTGATCCGTCAACGGTGACCCGTCAGTCCGCACCACGCGCCTGACGGCAAACCGAAGCGCACGCAGTCTTTCTCGCTGTCGTGCGCTTCTCTAAACCGGGCCCAAATGGCCTGATTGAAGAAGGAACGGAGAGAATGGATCTTAGTGATCTGATTCAGCCTGGGGCGATTATCCCGGCGCTGAAAGCCAGCTCCAAAAAGCAGCTTTTGCAGATTCTGTCTGAAAAGGCTGCGGAACTGACCGGTCTCCCGGAGCGTGAAGTTTTCGAAACGATTCTCCAGCGCGAACGCCTTGGTTCTACAGGCGTTGGCAATGGCGTTGCCATTCCTCATGGTAAGCTCGCAAGCATCGACAAGATTGCAGGGATTTTTGCGCGCCTTGAAACGCCAGTGGATTTTGAAGCATTGGACGATCAGCCCGTTGATCTTGTGTTCTTGCTTCTGGCACCTGAAAATGCAGGTGCCGACCATCTGAAGGCCCTGTCGCGTATCGCTCGCATGTTACGCGATGCCGACACCGTGGCAAAGCTGCGCGGAACCCATGATGCGCAGGCACTTTATTCATTCCTGACATCGCATCCGGCGTCAAACGCCGCCTGAGGTCAAATAAGCGTCTGTTAAAAAAACCGCTGTTCTCACTGAACGGCGGTTTTTACTTATTCTAGCATCTTGCGGGCCAAGAATTCATCCTTCATTCTTTCGATTTTCAAATTGGAACAAAAGTTTAACCAAAATCTTCGCCCAGCTAGTTTATCGATCTTATTGTTTAAGCTGCCAATGCTTCGTAAAACCAGCAAAGTCTTTGGTCCATTTACGAAAAAAGCTGCTGGTTACCAGCTTTTTAAAAGACTTAGAAACGTGTTCAAGTTGAAGACTGGAGCCTACGCATGAAGTTTCGTATTGCCCGCCCGTCTGATGCTGCAATATTGGCAGCTATCTCAATTGAAGTCTGGTTGGGGACCTATATCAGGCGGGGGGTAAACGCGTTTTTTGCTGATTATGCACTAAATGAGTTTACATCCGATAAGTTCGCCACGCTGCTCGATGATCCCCAAGAACATATTATCGTGTCAGAGAATGAAGATGGTATCGATGGATTTATTCGCATCAGCGGTGGGAAAGCGGCTCCTGTCGCAGATTGTTCCACTATGGAGATTTCCACCCTGTACGTTCAGCCCCGTCACCACGGCAGGGGGCTCGGAGGACTGCTGTTGGAACAGGGGTTGAAATATGCGCGAGATGCCGACAGTCCATCGGTCTGGTTGACGACCAATTCTGAAAATAGCCCCGCCATAGCCTTCTATCTTAAGCACTGCTTTGAAAAAGTTGGAACTACGCATTTCCGCATTCAGGATCAAGTCTATCTGAACGATGTTTTCAGGCTTGGCCTCAGGCAGGAAATAAAAAGACCACGGGACAGCAATAAGCCTTATGACTGCTAAAGTGCCGTTTTGTTACAACTGAGACCGGCACCCTTTTACGGAAAGCAGCAATGCCGGTCCGTTGACGGACCGGCATCACGCAAAGAATTTAATGCAGCATAACCGTGCGCAATTCATGTTCATGCGCGCCCTGCAAGGCGGTGGCACGGACATCGGACAGGACGATAGGCTCGCCGCTGGCGCCAAACAGCGCCCAGATTTCTATACCTGGAGCAATCGGGGGGAGGGCCGGGAAGGTGCGGGTGAGATCGTCGGAACGAATCTTGCGCACATAAGCCACTTCACCTTCACCCAGATGAGCGAATTCATGTTCCGTGAGGATGTGTCTGTTCATCATCGTAGCCTCCGTTTTCGCGGCATATCATTTGCGATCATGGCGCTTAAGAGCTTAATAAATCCCTATAGCAGTTTTTAGTTGAACATAAGCTGAACCAGCTTCACTCTTTCACTGCTATATTGATACGTTTGATCAGCCGTTCTGGTTCAGGTCGATCAAGATCAATGGCGAGAAGTCCATTTTTCAGTTCACACCCGACAACCCGCATACCATCGGCCAGAACAAAGACGCGTTGAAACTGACGCGCAGCAATGCCGCGATGCAGAAATTCGCGCTCCGTATCGTCGTTTTGGCGTCCGCGGATGACAAGCTGATTGTCTTCCGTCATGACTTCAAGATCGTCGCTGGCAAATCCTGCAACTGCAAGCGTGATACGCAGGCGTTCAGAGCCAGTCTCGCCACGCAGACGTTCTATATTATAAGGCGGGTAACCATCACCGGATTTGGCAATCCGTTCCAGCGTCTTTTCCATTGTGTCGAATCCGAGCAAAAGCGGGCTCGAAAACGGGGTAATTCTTGTCATTGCATCAGTCCTTATCGAAGCGACCGTCTTGGAAAGAACCCTTGCGGCGTATCTTTCACTCAACTGATATGGCTTGTGAAAGGTCCGACTTCAAGAGCCGAAGTCCAATTCCTCCCATCACACTGTAAATCCGATGGGTTCGATGCAAAACTTGTCAATATGTGTGGAAAAACATGAGAGTGCGACCGCCCTCTTGGGCGCACAAAGCTCGTTTTAACGCCGTGCTTCGCTCAGCGCGTGGCCAAAAGCCGTTGCAAAGCTTTCGCGATCATCCGGATTGAGAAAGCCGCCGATGAGAACGCGATACGGGCGGCTTTCCACATGCATGGATGTAATGCCGAATTCCGGCTTTCGTGCTATTGTGAACCGTGCCCGGAACGGATGAAACTCATGTTCGATCAATTTTCCTGAAGGCTCAAATTTGCGGATATGCAGGGCCGCGCGTGAAACGGATATTTCCTCGCGCGCTTTCGCCGTATGGTAATTCCAGCGAAAAGCCAGATAGATCAGCAAGACATCAAGACCAAAAAAGCCGATGATCGGCCATGCACCGATTGACCAGAACAGAACGCAGACAAACAGCCAGCAACTGATCAGCCCGCCCATCAGTACCCGAAAACCCGTTTTCCCCAATGAGCGATAGGGCGTCAGCAGGGCTTTAAAAATTGGGGTGTCAAACGCGTCTGGGTTTGCGCCGTCTGGATGGTGCATGGATTTCACGACCATTCCGGTCGCCTCAATTTGCGGAGTGTTTGGGGGCTGCGTCAAGCTGTGAACTGTTTTCCGCGGATGCAGCCAAGTATAGAGGCAAAATGGAAAACGCCAAAATCAAATCCTCCGTGACTGTAAGCGCGCCCACGCGCCGCGCGCGCCGTGTGGCTGGTACGCTTTATACGGCTGACGAGATTCACGAAATTTTCCGCCGCTTTTCCATTATTCGCCCTGAACCCAAGGGCGAGCTTGAGCATGTGAATGCTTTCACGCTGCTGGTGGCTGTGGCCTTGTCAGCGCAGGCAACCGATGCGGGGGTGAACAAGGCAACCCGAGCGCTTTTTGCCATCGCTGACACACCGCAAAAGATGCTGGCGCTGGGCGAAGACACGGTTGGCAACTATATCCGCACCATCGGCCTTTGGCGCAACAAGGCGAAGAATGTCATTTTGCTGTCTGAAGCGCTGATCCGTGATCATGGCGGCGAAGTGCCGGATGATCTTGATGCGCTGGTGAAACTGCCCGGCGTTGGCCGCAAGACGGCCAATGTCGTGCTGAGCATGGCCTTTGGTCATGCAACGATGGCGGTGGACACACATATCCTGCGCATTGGCAACCGGATCGGGCTTGCACCGGCCAAGACGCCGGATGCGATGGAAGCCATTCTGATGCGGATTATCCCGAAAGAATATCTCTTCCATGCGCATCACTGGCTGATCCTGCATGGACGCTATACCTGTAAGGCACGCAAGCCCACATGCGAGAATTGCGTGATTGCCGATATCTGCAAATTTCCGGGAAAGACGTGCGATATTCCTGCGGCGCTCATTGCGCTATCGCCGCAGCCTTAAAGTCTCTTTTGCAGAAATTGCCTTGTGCAGATGGATCATCATGGCAGCTGCAAAAAGCGGTGTCAGCAGATTGAGCAGCGGGATCGCAAGAAAGGCCGCGATGACCAGCCCCGCAAGGAAGACTGTCACACCATATTGCGAGCGTAACGCTTTCGCTTCCGCTTCTGACCGGTAGCGCATGGCGGCAAATTCAAAGAACTCGCGCCCCAGCAGATAGGCATTGATCACGAAAAAGGCGATCAGGTTGACACCCGGCACAAACAGCAGAAGCAGCGCTATAATATTGCCGAGAATGACCACGCCTAAAAATTTGAGCGACGCCACAACGGCGCGTCCGAGCGGTAACGCTGTGCCTTGAGGTTCACCCGGATAATCCTCGCGCTCGACCACATCAGCAACATCATCAAGGAAAATGCCAGCAACAAGAGCTGTGACGGGCGCGATCATCAAAGCAAGAACGAGCGCCAACCCAAGACCTGCAACGATAGCCGCAACAATGCCAAGCCAACCGGCCCAATCGGGCATTCCGGGCAGGATTTGCTCCATCCAGGGCCAAGCCAAAGTAAAAAATATTTGACGAATGGTGACCCATAGCCCGACGAGCAGGAGAAGCGTCAGCCCCAATGTTTTCCATAAAACAGAACGAAATTCCGGCGTTGGAAGGCGCTTTAACGCTTTTAGTGCCGCTTCAATGATCATTCAGGTCCACTTTCCGTGATCTCACAGGATCAAAATAGGAATATCAGCGCTGCTGTGCAATATGCGCTACCCACAGAAGGCAGGCTTAACAGGGTAGTCAAAAGACTTGCAAAAGGCTAAACCCGCCCCACATGACTGCCGCCGTACCGCTTGTCTGAATGTCTCGGACAGAGGCGGGCAGCAGACAAAAGGGGAGCCCCAGATCAAGCTCATGGCTACATTCGACGTTCTTTGCATTGGCAATGCCATTGTCGATATTATCTCGCGCACAGAGGATGCATTCCTTGAAACAAACGGCATCATCAAAGGTGCCATGAACCTGATTGATGGTGACCGGGCAGAATTGCTTTATAGTCGCATCAAAGGTCAGGTCACCGAAATGTCTGGCGGCAGCGCAGGCAACACGGCGGCTGGCGTTGCAAGCTTTGGCGGTCGCTCCGCCTATTTTGGTAAAGTCGCAACCGATCATCTAGGCCGCGTCTTTGCGCATGATATTCGCGCGCAGGGTGTCGCTTTTGATACGCGTCCTCTGGAAAAGGGATCGCCGACAGCGCGTTGCACGATTTTCGTTACTCCGGATGGCGAGCGTTCGATGAACACCTATCTTGGTGCCTGCGTCGAGCTGGGGCCGGAAGATATTGAAACCTCGAAGGTAGCGGACGCTAAGGTCACTTATTTCGAGGGTTATCTGTGGGACCCACCCCGTGCCAAGGAAGCCATTGTTCTGGCCTCCAAGATTGCCCATGAACATGGCCGCAAGGTCGCCATGACGCTTTCTGATCCATTCTGTGTTGATCGCTATCGCGAGGAATTCCTTGATCTGATGCGTAAAGGAACGGTCGATATCGTTTTCGCAAATGAAGACGAGGCCAAGTCGCTTTATCAGACCCACGCGCTGGATGACGCCATCGAATCGTTGCGCAAAGACTGTCCGCTGGTCATTGTGACGCGTTCGGAAAAAGGTGCGGTGGTCATCACTGAAGACCAGACTCTTGTCGTTCCGGCGATCGAAATCGAAGAGCTGGTCGATACGACCGGCGCGGGTGATCTCTACGCTGCCGGTTTTCTGTATGGCTATACCAATGACCGTTCGCTGGAAGATTGCGCCCGTCTTGGTTCGCTTGCAGCCGGTATGATTATTCAGCAGATGGGCCCGCGCCCACTGGCCAATCTTCAGGCCGTGGCGGCTCAGGCCAAGCTTATCTGATTATTCATCCGGTCTTACAATCCGGTCGCGCTTGAGCTCTTCTTCAGTGCGACCGGGGCGGCTTTTATAAACTGGCAGATTCCAGCCGAAATAGAGCGCCCCGCCGCGCACGATGAATGCGGTGAGCGCCGCTGAGAGGCCTGCAAAAACCGGGTCAACACCAAAACGTTCCAGCAAGACATAGAGACATGCACCGGCCAGTGCTGCGCTGACATAAATTTCCCGTCGCATCAGAACGGATGGCTCACCGGCCACCATATCGCGCAAAATTCCGCCAAGAGTTGCTGTGAAAATACCCGTAACGATGGCGACGGACGGCCCAAAGCCAAGCGCAAGCCCTTTGGCCGCGCCCACAACCGTATAGGCTGCCATACCGATAGCGTCACACCAAAGCAGAAGCCGGTAGCGCGATTCGAAGAGATGCGCCGTGAAATAGACGATGATGGCGGCCGATGTGCCAGCCAGCAAATAGAACGGTTCAATCACCCAGAACACCGGTGCGCCCAGAAGCAGATCGCGAATCGTCCCCCCACCAATACCTGTTATATTGGCGAGAAAGATGAAGCCGATAATGTCGAGCTGGCGGCGTGAGGCGGCAAGCGCGCCGGTGGCGGCGAAGACAAACACACCTGCAAAATTTGCAAAATCAAAGATCGTCACGCATGTCTCCCGACTGACATTCTGTCGATATTCCGATGGTTAGGGACAAAAAGAAAGAGCGGCGATAAACCCGCCGCTCTTTGTTTGAATAGGTGTCAGCAATAGATAGGCTTAGGCATCGCCCTCAGGTGTCGCAGTGTTTTCCGCCGCAACCTTTGGACCGCCCTTCGAAACGCCAACCATGGCCGGACGCAGCACGCGATCACCAATGGCGTAGCCTGCCTGAACAACCTGAACAACGGTGTTGTTCGGAAGCTCGGGATTTGGAACTTCAAACATCGCCTGATGGAAGTTCGGGTCGAACTTCTGACCTTCTGGATCAAGCTTCGTTACGCCGTGGCGTTCCAATGCCTGCAGCATGGCGCGCTCGGTCATTTCCACGCCTTCGGCCAGCGACTTGAGATTGGCATCGCTTTCCAGTGCGTCTGCGGGGATCGCATCCTGTGCGCGGCGCAGATTGTCGGACACTGAGAGCATATCGCGGGCAAAATTCGTCACGGCATAGGTGCGCGCGTCCTGAACATCGCGCTGGGTGCGCTTGCGCAGATTTTCCATCTCGGCAACCAGACGCAGCATCTGGTCTTTCAGCTCTGCATTGTCAGCTTCCAGCGCTGCAATGGTGTTGGCGGCCAGATTTTCAGCGTCAACAGTTGCGTCTTCTTCGACCTCAGCGCGTGCCTCAGCCTTGCGGCTTTTCAGAAAATCATCGGCAGCACGCTTCAGCGCATCACGATCACGAGGATTGTTGATATCGCGCTGCTCAAGATCGGGGTTTTCAGGTGTGTTTTTTTCATCAGCCATAATGCTTCTTCCGTCTTGAAGTGTGTTTGCCCGGATATTGAGTTTCGCGGGATTAAAATCAAGGTCTAATTTCCCGGCCTTGTTAAGTCTGACACTTATATCAGGAATTAACGCAACAATCGGGAGACAATTTGCGCAGTATAATCGACCATTGGCACGATGCGCGCATAGTTTAGCCGGGTCGGGCCAATGACACCCAAAGCACCAACGATGCGCTGTTCGCTGTCACGATAAGGGGCAACCACCAGCGAAGAGCCGGAAAGGGAAAACAGTTTGTTTTCCGAACCGATGAAAATCCGCACCCCGGACCCCGATTCAGCCAGATCAAGCAACTGGATCATACCATCCTTGGTCTCTAAATCATCAAACAGATGCCTGAGACGCTCAATATCTTCCTGCGCATGAATGTTTTCAAGTAGATTGGCTCGGCCACGCACGATCAGCCGAGCTGGCTGATCCGAGCCTGCGCCACTCCAGACTGCTATGCCTTGCTCAACCAGTTCCTGCGAGAGCTGATCAAGCTCCAGCCTGGTTTCTTCCGACAGCTTTTCGAGCTCCGACTTTGCTTCCGACAGTGTGTGGCCATGAATATGCGCGTTAAGAAAGTTGGAAGCTTCCACCAGTTGCGATGCGGAAATGCCAGCTGGCAGATTGATGACGCGGTTTTCGACATCGCCATTTTGCATCACCAGCACCGCAAGCGCACGCGTCGGCTCTAAACGCACGAACTCGATATGTTTGAGCGCGCCTTCCGTCTTGGTTGCAAGCACAAGGCCTGCGCCGCGCGACAGGCCGGAGAGAACCTGACTGGCTTCGGTGAGCACGCTTTCAACTGAATTGTTCGTGCCGGCCGAGCGAACCTGTGCCTCAATGGATGAGCGTTCATCGGGCGGCAGATCACCCACTTCCATGAATGCATCGACAAAGAAACGCAGCCCGATCTGCGTCGGTAGACGCCCGGCGGAAATATGCGGGGCATAAATCAGGCCGAGATGTTCCAGATCGCTCATCACGTTGCGAATGGTGGCGGGTGAAAGACTCCGTGGCAACAGACGCGATAAATTGCGCGAACCGACCGGATCGCCATCATTGAGATAGCTGTCGACGATCAGCCGGAATATATCGCGCGACCGTTGATCGAGCGAACTGAGCAACTGATGTTCTGGTGACTTGATCATGGTCTGAATGCGAACCCTTTGAATTGAAGGCTCTAAATATAAGGCGGCGCGCCGAAGCGTCAAAGGCCTAAGCGCATTCTAACAGGTGCTCTCAACACTTGTATCGTTATTAATGGCGAAATTTCTTTCTATTTGCTACCGAGCAGCCTAAAAAGCCGCAACGAAAATCGAAGTGAGGAATTACCATGCGTCCATCCAAGCGCGCTGCTGACGAAATGCGTGCCGTGTCTTTTGAGCGCGGCGTCTCCAAACATGCGGAAGGCTCGTGCCTTGTGAAGTTCGGCGACACCCACGTCCTGTGCACGGCAAGCTTAGAGGAAAAGGTTCCGGGCTGGATGCGCAATTCCGGCAAGGGCTGGGTCACGGCAGAATATGGCATGCTGCCACGCTCGACCGGTGATCGTATGCGCCGTGAAGCAGCAGCCGGCAAGCAGGGCGGACGCACGCAGGAAATTCAGCGTCTGATCGGCCGTTCGCTGCGCGCTGTCGTTGACTTGCAGGCACTTGGCGAATTTCAGATCACAGTCGACTGCGATGTCATTCAGGCTGATGGCGGCACTCGCACCGCTGCTATCACGGGTGGTTTCATCGCTCTGCATGATTGTCTGCGCTGGATGGAAGCGCGCCAGATGATCCGCATCGAAAAAGTGCTCAAAGATCATATTGCAGCTATTTCCTGCGGCATTCACGAAGGTCAGCCTGTGCTTGATCTCGATTATGCGGAAGATTCGGCTGCTGAAACCGACAGCAATTTCGTCATGACCGGTAAGGGCGGCATTGTCGAAATTCAGGGTACGGCTGAAGGGGCACCATTCTCGGAAGAAGAGTTTGCAGCGCTCATGAAGCTTGCACGCGGCGGCATTAATCAGCTCGTTGAGTTGCAGAAGGCAGCACTTGCCTGATAGGGAAGGCCATCTCCATTGAAGAGGTGGCCGAAAATGCAGGCATCCCGTATTCTTGAAACCGCGCTCTATGTCCGTGATGTTGCTGAGGCGATTAAATTCTATCGCGACATTATCGGGCTCGAGCCGGTGGGCAAGGTCAGTGAACGCAATGCATTCTTCCGCTGTGGCGATGGCATTCTGCTGTTGTTTAAAGCGGAAGAAACGCTGAAACCAGCGGCACCCGGATCGTTGCCAGTGCCACCGCATGGAACGAGTGGGCCGGGGCATATGTGCTTTGCGGCCACGCGTGATGAGATTGACGACTGGCGCAAGCATCTTGCGATGCACGGCATCGCAATTGAGTCTGAATTAGAATGGCCTAACGGCGCGCGTTCGATTTATTTTCGCGACCCTTCCGGCAATTCGCTGGAATTCGCCGAGCCGAAACTTTGGAGTTAAAGCATGATCCCGAAAAGTGGCATCCGGTTTTCGGATAAGATCATGCGTAAAAAGGTAGAACTGAAATGAGAAACCTCGAAAAAGGCAAACTGATCGTTGCATCGCACAATGCAGGTAAGCTGCGCGAGTTTGATGGACTGATTGCCCCGTTTGGCTTCGAGGTCAGCTCTGTTGCGGCTCTTGGCCTGCCGGAGCCGGAAGAAACCGGCACAACCTTCGAGCAGAATGCTTACATCAAGGCGCTTGCTGCGGCAAAAGCCACTGGCCTGCCGTCGTTGTCCGATGATTCCGGCCTGATGGTTGATGCGCTGGATGGTGAACCCGGCGTTTACACCGCTGATTGGGCTGAAACCGAAGACGGCACGCGTGATTTTAACATGGCGATGCGCAAGGTCGAAGATCTTTTGCAGGAGAAGGGTGCTCTCACGCCTGCCGATCGCAAGGCGCGCTTTGTTTCTGTGATCTGCCTTGCATGGCCGGATGGTGAAGCACAATATTATCGCGGTGAAGTCGAAGGTACACTGATCTGGCCGCCACGCGGCGATATTGGCTTTGGCTATGATCCGGTCTTCAAGCCGGAAGGTTATGAGAAGACCTTTGGTGAAATGACGGCTGACGAAAAGCATGGCTGGAAGCCGGGTGATGCGTCAGCCCTTTCGCATCGTGCGCGTGCTTTCAAGCTGTTTGCTGAAAAAGCGCTCGGCGTTGTTTCGGATGCGGTTGAATGAACCATCATTTTTCTCCATCTGCTAAAAGTGTCGATATTCTGCCGATAGCACGTGCAGATGGAGAAACGGCGTTTGGCGTTTATCTGCACTGGCCATTTTGCCTCGCCAAATGTCCTTATTGCGACTTTAACAGTCATGTGCGCCATCAGCCGGTTGATCAGCCGCGCTTTGCTGAAGCTTTTAACCGCGAGATGGACACATTGCGCGCCCGCACAGGCCCGCGCACCGTCACCAGCATCTTTTTGGGCGGCGGTACGCCGTCGCTGATGCAGCCCTCGACGGTTGGCAGCCTGCTTGATGGTATTGCGTCGCGCTGGACTGTCGCGCCTGATATTGAAGTGACACTGGAAGCCAATCCGACAAGCGTGGAGGCTGATCGTTTCCGTGGCTATCGTGCTGCGGGCGTCAATCGTGTCTCGCTTGGCATTCAGGCGCTTAATGATCCTGATCTGCGCCGTCTTGGGCGTATGCATTCGGTTGAAGAGGCCAAGGCGGCAATCCGGCTTGCGCGTGAAATTTTCCCGCGTCTGTCTTTCGATCTCATCTATGCGCGGCCCAATCAGACGATTGAAGCCTGGCGTGAGGAGCTGAAAGAAGCCATTGGTCTGGCTGCCGATCATCTCTCGCTCTACCAGCTGACAATTGAAGAAGGCACGCAGTTTTATAATCTCTGGAAGGCGGGCAAGCTCACCACGCCGGACCCGGATCACGCGGCTGCTCTTTACGAAGAAACGCAAAAGATCACAGCGGAACATGGTCTTCCGGCCTATGAGATTTCAAACCATGCGGTGCCGGGGCGCGAGTCGCAGCACAATCTGGTCTACTGGCGCTATGGACAATATGTCGGCATTGGTCCCGGTGCACATGGCCGCTTTATCGAAAACGGCTTGCGCACGGTCACAATGACAGAAAAGCATCCTGAAACATGGCTGGAAAAAGTGGCAACCCATGGCCACGGTATTGTCGAGGAAGAGCATCTCGACGGTGAACCGCAGGGCGATGAGTTTCTGATGATGGGCTTGCGGTTGCGCGAAGGCATTGATCTTGCGCGTTATCAGGGTCTGACAGGCCATGATATTGATCGCAAACGCCTTGAACGACTGATCGCATCGGGCATGATTGAAAAAATGGATGGTAGCTTCATCCGTGCAACGCCGGATGGTGCGCTGGTGCTTGATGCGCTTGTGGCGGATTTGGCGGCTTAGGAAATTAGATGAGTGAATTTTTGGACGAACAGAAACGCGAATTTGTCGTCGGTGGCACTGCCCAGCGTGCGCGTCCGATCGAACCCGCGCTCTATATCGTCTCGACCCCGATTGGTAATCTTGGCGACATGACGCTGCGCGGGCTGGAAGTGCTGGCAAGTGCCGACATTGTGGCCTGTGAAGACACCCGTGTGACCCGTGTGCTGCTTGATCGCTACGGCATTTCGCGCCGTCCCATCAGCTATCATGAGCATAATGCTGCTGAGGCAGGCGCAAAGCTGATCGCAGCCCTTGAAAGCGGAAAAAGTGTTGCGCTGGTGTCCGATGCAGGCACACCGCTGGTTTCCGATCCGGGCTTCCGACTTGTCGGCGAGGCTCGCGAGGCGGGTATCCGCGTGGTGCCTGTTCCGGGTGCATCTGCGCTTCTTGCAGCACTCGCCGCGTCCGGCCTGCCAACAGATTCTTTCATGTTCTGTGGCTTTTTGCCGGTCAAACACGGTCAGAAGACATCCAAGCTCGAAAGCCTCAAGAATATCGAAGCAACGCTTGTGTTCTATGAATCGCCCAACCGTACCGCCACAACACTTGCCGATATGTCAGAGGTTTTTGGCGATGCGCGTGAAGCAGCTCTTTGTCGCGAGCTGACCAAAGCTTATGAAACCATTGTCACGGCGACGCTTGGTGAGTTGAAACAGCAATTTGATGGCGAAGACCGTATTCGCGGTGAAGTCGTGCTGCTGGTTGGCCCACCTTCTGGCGAAGCTGGTCCGCAGAGTGAAGAAGACATCGACAAGCTGCTTCTGTCGCTCGTGCAGGAATTGCCACCATCGAAAGCGGCAGGTGAAGCGGCAAAAATGACCGGCGGGCAGAAGTCGGTTCTTTATCAGCGTCTGATGCAGTTGAAGGCGCAGGGCTGATGAGTGAGTTCCGCGAGAAAAAGCGCATGGCTTTCTTTCGCGGACACAGCGCCGAGCGGCTGGCTGCGCTTGCACTGATGCTTAAAGGCTTTCGCATCGTGGCGCGCCGCTATCGCACGCGGCTTGGCGAGATTGATCTGATAGCCCGACGCGGCAACCTTATTCTCATTGTTGAAGTCAAAGCACGGATAAGCGTTGAAGCAGCGCAACTTGCCGTTACGCCGCAGGCCATGCGCCGTATCGAGGCGGCTGCCGATATGTGGCTGCAACGCCAAAAGGATTACGCACAATTATCGCTGCGCTTTGACCTCGTAGCTGTTCTGCCACGTCGCTGGCCAAAGCATATTCCAGCCTTTTTCACATCCGGCACGTATCACTAAGTCAATGTAAATCCTATAAAAATTATGGGATATAATTTGCAGCTTTTAGGAATTAAAATCCTCAAAATCTGTTTTTTGAGAAAAAGTGATGCTCCGCGTGATTTGCGCGCGCAAGCCCGTTTCTTATAAATTCTGAGCAGTCCGGGGATAATGCCAGCAGTCTTAAAAAGGATACTGCTGTGGCTCTTTCGTCCCAACGACTTCTGGCTGATTTTCCTACCTTCTTCCGTGTTTCGGAAGAGGTGGTTGTTGTCGTCGGTGGTGGCGAAGAAGCGCTCAACAAAGCACGGCTCGTGGCCCAGACGTCCGCTCGTTTGCGTATCGTTGCGGAAGAGTTTGAGCCAGCTTTGGTGAGCTTTATCGAAAGCCACGGTGCAGAGCGCATAACAGAAGCTTTTGAACCAAAGCACCTCGAAGGCGCGAAGCTGGTTTTTGTTGCCACGGGTAGCGAGTCTCAGGATCGCGCAATTGCAGCACAAGCGAAGGCGCAAAAAATCCCGGTCAATGTTGTTGATCGTCCGGCACTCTGCGATTTTCTGACCCCTGCCATCGTCAACCGTGCGCCGATTGCAATTGCCATTGGCACCGAAGGCTCAGCTCCGGTTCTGGCGCAGATGGTGCGTGCGCGCATTGATGCGGCCTTTTCACCACGCCTTGGTGAACTGGCGCATTTTGCCGAAAGCTGGCGTCCGCTGGTCGAAAAGATTTTACCGAAAGGTTTGGCACGCCGCAGTTTCTGGCGCGGGTTCTTTTCTGGCTCCGTTGCGCGCGCCGTTGAAAATGGCGACCGCGAAGAAGCTTACAAAGCTGCAAATGAGCTAATCGAGAGGCCGCAAGGTGCTGCTGGCTATGTCTGGCTTGTTGGTGCTGGTCCAGGTGCAGAAGATTTGCTGACCTTGCGCGCGCATCGCGTGCTAATGGAAGCCGATGTCATCGTGCATGACGCACTGGTGCCGGAAGGCGTAATTGCCATGGGGCGTCGCGATGCAGAGCGTCTTTCGGTCGGCAAGCGCAAGGGATGCCATTCCAAGAGTCAGAACGAGATCAATGAACTGCTCGTCAACCTTGGTCGTGAAGGCAAGCGCGTGGTGCGTCTGAAAGCGGGCGATCCGCTGGTTTTTGGTCGTGCGGGCGAAGAAATGGCAGCATTGCGTTCAGCTGGTATCGGCTTTGAAATCGTGCCGGGCATAACGTCTGCTTTCGCAGCCGCTGCCGATATGGAACTGCCGCTCACCCTGCGTGGTGTGGCCTCCTCACTGGTGTTCACAACGGGCCACGATATGGCAGGTGATGTGCTGCCGGGCTGGGCCAAGCTTGCCGTCTCCGGCGCAACAATCGCCGTTTATATGGGCTCAAGCGTTGCTGCCTCTGTTGCAAACCGTCTGATCTCTGCGGGTCTGCATGAAGACACGGCGGTGGCTGTTGTTGAGAATGCCAGCCGGAAGGATAAGCGGCTGTTTCATGGAACATTGAAAGATCTGCCATCGCTGGAAGAGCGCAAAGAGCTTGCAGGTCCAGTCATGGTTATCATCGGCGATGCTGTTGCAGGTGCCGCTATCGACAAAGCAGAAGCATTGGCGCGGAAGCCTGTGCCAGTGGCAGCTTAAATCAGGAGTTGGGAAAATGGTTGTAAAAGTTCTCACCGCAAACCGGCTCATTGATGGACAGGCCGTGTGGCTTGGCGCTGACGGATCATGGCAGGAAACCATTGAAGGTGCGCTGGTTGCGCGCCACGCGGAAGCCGTCTCAGCGCTTGAAGAAGCGGGTAAGGTTGCCGCGAAAGCCAATCTGGTTGTCGATGTGAATGTGATTGATGTCGAAGAGCGCGACGAAGGGCTTTATCCCATTCGCCTGCGCGAGCGCATCCGGCTCTCCGGCCCCACCATCATTACGCTTGGTCAGCCATCACTGAAAATTGCTTCCTGATCTGAATATCGGAAATCACTATGTATCGTTATGATGAATTTGACCGCGATTTTGTTGCGGCCCGTGTTGCACAGTTCAAGGATCAGGTCGGGCGTCGCCTTTCTGGCGAATTGACGGAAGATCAGTTCAAGCCGCTGCGTTTGATGAACGGTCTTTATCTGCAATTGCATGCCTATATGCTGCGTGTTGCGATCCCTTACGGCACATTGTCGAGCCGCCAGCTGCGCAAGCTTGGCTCGATAGCCCGCGATTATGATCGGGGTTTTGCCCATTTCACGACCCGTCAGAATGTTCAGTACAACTGGCCAGCCCTGAAAGATGTGCCGCAAATTCTCGAAGAGCTTGCCGAAGTCGAAATGCATGCGATCCAGACGTCGGGCAACTGCATTCGCAATGTGACGGCCGATCATTTTGCTGGTGCAGCCGCTGATGAAGTTGCCGATCCTCGCCCCTTTGCAGAAATTCTGCGTCAGTGGTCCTCGCTGCATCCGGAATTTTCCTATCTGCCGCGCAAGTTCAAAATTGCGATTGTTGGCTCCGAGCATGATCGTGCGGCCATTCAGGTGCATGACATCGGCTTGCAGCTTAAAAAGAATGAAGCAGGTGAACTTGGTCTTGCCGTTTATATTGGCGGCGGGCAGGGGCGCACGCCGATGGTCGCGAAGAAGATCCGCGATTTTCTGCCGCTCGAAGACATGCTGACCTATGTGACGGCGATTGTCCGCGTCTATAATCTCTATGGTCGCCGCGATAATAAATATAAGGCACGCATCAAGATCCTCGTTCATGAAACAGGCGTCGAGCCGCTGGTTCAGGAGATTAACGCTGAATGGGAACAGATCCGTTACAGTGATTTGCGGCTGCCGCAGCACGACATTGATGCGATTGAAAGCTATTTCCGGATGTCGGATCTTCCGCAACGTCCCGAAGGGTGGGAAATTCTGGCGGTCACGCAGAAATCCGACGCCGATTTTGCCGCCTGGACACAGCGCAATGTTACGCCACATAAGAACCCGGACTATGCCGTCGTCACGATTTCGCTGAAACCCATTGGCGGGATTCCCGGCGATGCCAGCGCCGAGCAGATGGAGCTGGTTGCGGATATAGCGCAAACCTATTCGTCTGATGAAATCCGCGTCAGCCACGAGCAAAATCTGGTTCTGCCGCATGTTGCCAAGGCTGATTTGCCAGCCGTCTATGATCTGCTTGCGTCCGATGGTCTGGTGACGGCCAATGCTGGTCTCATCACCGATATTATTGCCTGCCCGGGCCTTGATTACTGCGCGCTTGCCAATGCGCGGTCGATCCCTGTTGCACAGCGTATTTCAGAGCGCTTTGGCGACCAGCAGCGGCAGCTTGAAATCGGTGATCTCAAAATCAAGATTTCCGGCTGCATCAATGCCTGTGGTCATCACCATGTCGGCCATATCGGTATTCTGGGCGTTGAGAAGAAGGGCGAAGAACTTTATCAGATCACGCTTGGCGGTTCCGGCGATGAGCATACGTCGATTGGCGACATTACTGGACGCGGTTTCTCATCCGAAGAAGTGGTCGATGCGATTGAAACCGTTGTCGATACCTATCTTGGGCTTCGTGAAAATGCGGACGAAACCTTTATCGCTGCCTATCGCCGTGTTGGTATGGAGCCGTTCAAACGCGCGCTCTATGGCGAGGTGAGCCGTGCAGCTTGATGCGGATGAACGTGCTCAGGCGCAGGCCCGTTTGCTGGAGGCAAGCCATGGCGCTTCGACCCCGCAGGAGGTGATTGCGCTCAGCACGCGAGAATTGTTCGAAGGCGGAATTGCTGTCGTTTCATCGTTTGGTGCGGAATCGGCTGTGCTGCTGCACATGATTTCTAAGGTTGATCCGGCCATCCCGGTTCTGTTTCTCGATACGGGCAAGCATTTTCGTGCAACGCTTGATTATCGCCACGATCTTGCAGAGCGTTTGGGTCTTCTCGATGTGCAGGACATTCTGCCGCTTGAGGAAAGCGTGAAAGCGGATGATCCGTTCGGCGCATTGTCGATGACCGACAAGGACCACTGCTGCTTCATTCGCAAGGTGGAGCCGATGGCGCGCGCGGTTTCGCCTTATCGCGCATGGATGACAGGCCGGAAGCAGTTTCAGGCTTCGACCCGCAATGCTTTGCCAGTCTTTGAATCAGTTGGCCCGCGCATTCGCATCAATCCGCTTGCGCGCATGAGTTCGGACGATTTGCGTGCCTATGCGCAATCCCATGACCTTCCTGTGCATCCGCTGACAGAACAGGGCTATCGGTCCATCGGCTGCATGCCCTGCACACGTCCAGTCAATGATGGTGAAGATCAGCGCGCCGGACGCTGGGCTGGATCGGAAAAGACCGAATGCGGCATCCATCTGACCGGCCTCACGGACAGCTTGAAAAACCTTGGAGCTTTGGACCAGAAATGAGCGAAACCAAACTTTGGTCCGAGCAGGGCTTTCGTGAAGACCATTATATTTTTGCGGATGATCTTGAAGCCGCAGGCGATGCACCCGCAATCATCATCCCTCTGGCCATCTGGCTGGGGCTTGATGAAGAACTGCTTCGCGCCTCCAATCGCCGCATTGGTGTTTTGGTTACGCCGGGCGAGAAGATCGAGCCACTGCTTGATCGTCTCGACAGTCTGCCGGTGATTGCCCTGCAATTTCCAGCTTTCAATGATGGTCGCTCCTACTCAAAAGCAGAAGTTTTGCGCCGCGCAGGTTTTGCGGGTGAATTGCGTGCAACGGGCGACGTGTTGATCGATCAGGCAGCTCTTATGCTGCGCACGGGTTTTGACAGTCTGCAAGTGACCAACAAAGTCGCACAAACCCGCCTTGGCGAACAGCGACTTGTGGATACGCCCGGCTATTATCAGCCCGGTCGCGGTTCGGTGCAGCAGGAGGGTGGATTCGCCTGGCGGCGTGTTAAATCGCAGGCATAAGCGTTTTGTGGTTTTGCTTGTCGGTTTGATGAGGTAGATACGCGTCAATAATTTTTGGAGACATGACGTGATCCGCCACATTGTTTTCTTCAGCGTTAAGTCTGATCAGGATGTCGAAACCGTCCGTAAGGGTCTGGAGCAGTTGGGCACCATTCCTTATTCGGACGTATTTGAAGTTCTGCCGAATTCGAAGGTAGACCCGATGGGCAACGCGATTGATCTCGTTGTTTATGCCGAGTTCAAGGATGAAGAAGCGCTTTTCGCTTATAAAAACCATCCGACCTACGACGCAGCCACGCAATATGTGCGCCCGATGCGTGAACTGCGTTTTTCTGCCGATGTCGAGAGCGACAAGAGTTAATCAATCTGCGGTGGTGCCTGCAACGGCAGGCCACCAAACAAGTCTGGTTCGAGCGATGTTCTGGCGCGTTCGATATTGAGCAGACGCAGCTTGGTCACTGTGCCGCCAGCAGCCGAAAAGCCGCCGATCTTGCCATTGGAGCCTAACACCCGATGGCAGGGCACAATGATCGGAAATGGATTTTTGCCAAGCGCATAGCCAACGGCCTGCGAAAGACTGACATCGCCAAGCCTGCGTGCGATTGCGCCATAGGTGATGGTCTCACCCGCTTTCAGTTTCAGCAGGATTTCATAGACTTTTCGGTTGAGGTCTGGCACAGAATCAAGCGCCAGCGGCGTTTGCGAAAAGTCTGGATCGCCACCTTCAAGCAGCACACGAACCTTATCGATAGTTTCCGCGACATAAGGGGGCGGGTTGGATACCTCTGTATCCGAAAAGCGCGACTGAAGCCGATAACGCGTTTCGTTTTCATCGGCATCGCCGATTTCCACGCCGATTATTTTGCCCTCATGCCAGGCCATGCCACACGGGCCGATAGGCGTGTCGAATATGTTGATACCGGTCGAATCCATGAACAACGATATAGCATAATTCGCAACAATTGCTGCGGATGGTGTTGCGAAATGGTTGAAGAACGCAGCAAATAATGATTGTGTGGAAACAGCCGCCATGGGCGCGACCATGGGTCATGTCTTTAAATGGCCATATGATTGAGCAATACCTTCCGGCGCGCGTTTGATGTGATCGGAACGAGGAATTTGAGATGGACGATTACGAACGCTATGCCACAGGGCTGATGATCGTTTTTGGTGCGCTGATTGTCGGCGCGCTGATGGCAGCCAATCTTTATCATGGCGACAAGCCCGGCTTTCTTTTCGCACTGGGTGCGGCGGTGGTGGGCTGGTTCTCTGCCTTTGCCGTGCTTTTTGATAAGCCGCGTGTTTATGGCGTCATGATCGCTATCGCCATCGGTCTCGTCGCTGCTTCGATTGGTGCTTTCGTAACCTGATTTTTGCGATATATGCTCATAAAAAGCCCCGGATTTCCGGGGCTTCTTTGTTTAGATATATGGTGAGTAGCACTGGCGGCGTGGGCCGTAATTGGGCTGGAACGTATTGTCGTAAGCCCGATAAGACCGATAACGGTTATAGCACCAGCGTACATGCGCATTGCCGCCGCCGCGATAGACTGGTGCCGGGCGATAGCGCGGTGGGTGATGACGGTAGCGTGGCGGTGGTGGCCCCCAATTCCGGTAATGCGGCCTGTATCCATCCCGATAACGCGGGTGATGGTGTCGCCAATGACGGCGGTCTCCACGATAATCGTAATATTGAACATTCTCGATTGGAGCCTGTGCACCATGGCTGACGGCTGGGGCTGTAAGTGTTGTTGGTTGCGCAGCATTGGCGCTTGCAGTGACACCAGGCACGCCTATGCCGAGTGACAGACACGCTGCGAAGAAGGAAGATGCAAATTTCTTCATCGGTTTCTCCCTGATAAAGTGGTTTTTATCAACGTCCCTGACGTGATTTTGCTCCCGCAATGTGGCGGGTAGGTGGCTCACAAAACTCACTTTTTCTTCAAGCTGGCAACAGTTCGGTGAAGGTGGACACGTTCGCTCAAAGCGCGCCGTTATAATTGACATAAAGATATGTTTATGTCATTAAGCGGTTCTTATGTGCGGCCCGTTCGCTCAGAGCGATCAGGCATGCGCCCAAGAAAGCAATCTGCGCATCGCGTTTTCAGAAAATCCTTTGCGGATTTCGGGTGGTGTTGTAGCGATGAAGCGTATCAGAATACAGGCGGTAATCCCCTATGACGTCTTCCCTTGATAATCTTTTTGGTTCAGCGGCTGCAAAGCCGGACGGTTCGGAAGTGCTTGCTGCGCTGACCCAGGCCGCAAGTGAGCGCATTCTGATTCTCGACGGGGCTATGGGTACGCAGATTCAAGGGTTAGGCTTTCACGAAGAGCATTTTCGCGGCGAGCGCTTCGGGGCCTGCGATTGCCAGCTTCAGGGTAACAACGACCTTCTGACGCTCACCCAGCCAAAGGCGATTGAAGAAATTCACTATGCTTATGCCATGGCTGGCGCTGATATTCTTGAAACCAATACATTTTCTTCGACCACCATCGCGCAGGCTGATTATGGCATGGAAGATGCCGTCTATGAGCTGAACCGTGATGGCGCGCGCTTGGCACGTCGCGCAGCAATTCGTGCGCAGCAAAAAGACGGTCGCCGCCGCTTTGTTGCTGGTGCCTTGGGGCCCACAAACCGAACTGCATCGCTGTCACCGGATGTCAACAATCCCGGCTATCGTGCCGTCACCTTCGATGATCTACGCGTTGCCTATGCCGACCAGATTTGCGGGCTGATCGATGGTGGATCCGACATTATTCTCATTGAAACGATCTTCGATACGCTGAACGCCAAGGCCGCTGTCTTTGCGGCCGAAGAAGTGTTCATTGAGAAGGGCGTGCATCTGCCGATGATGATTTCCGGCACGATCACCGACCTTTCGGGCCGCACACTTTCCGGTCAGACGCCAACGGCGTTCTGGTATTCGCTGCGCCATGCCAAGCCTTTCACCATCGGGCTGAATTGCGCGCTCGGTGCCAATGCGATGCGCGAACATCTCGCGGAAATCGCTGGCATTGCCGATACATTTGTCTGCGCCTATCCGAATGCTGGCTTGCCAAACGAGTTCGGCCAGTATGACGAAAGCCCGGAAGCCATGGCAGCTCAGATTGAGGACTTCGCCCGCGAAGGCCTCGTCAATGTGGTGGGTGGCTGCTGTGGTTCGACGCCGGAACATATCCGTGCAATAGCCGCTGCTGTTGCCAAGCATCCACCGCGCAAGCCGGTCAAGGTGCCGCCGCTGATGCGTCTGTCGGGCCTTGAGCCTTTCATGCTGACCAAGGATATTCCTTTCGTCAATGTCGGCGAGCGTACCAACGTTACAGGCTCTGCCCGTTTCCGTAAGCTGATCAAGGCCGGAGATTATTCCACAGCGCTTGATGTGGCGCGTGATCAGGTGGAGAACGGCGCTCAGATCATCGACATCAACATGGATGAAGGTCTGATCGACTCGCAGCGAATCATGGTTGAATATCTCAACCTGATTGCGGCAGAGCCGGATATTGCGCGCGTGCCGGTGATGATCGACAGCTCTAAGTGGGATGTGATCGAAGCAGGCCTGAAATGCGTTCAGGGCAAGCCCATCGTCAATTCGATTTCGCTCAAAGAAGGCGAAGAAGCCTTCCTGCATCATGCGCGTCTGGTGCGTGCTTACGGTGCGGCAGTTGTCATCATGGCATTTGACGAAACCGGACAGGCGGACACGGAAGAGCGCAAGGTCGAAATCTGTACCCGCGCTTATAAGATTTTGACCGAGCAGGTGGGCTTCCCGCCCGAAGACATCATTTTCGATCCGAACGTCTTTGCGGTCGCAACCGGCATTGACGAGCACAATAATTATGGCGTCGATTTCATCGAAGCCACGCGCAAGATTACCGAGACCTTGCCGCACGTCCATATTTCGGGCGGCGTCTCAAACCTGTCTTTCTCGTTCCGCGGCAATGAGCCGGTGCGCGAAGCCATGCACGCCGTCTTCCTTTATCATGCCATTCAGGTCGGCATGGATATGGGTATCGTCAATGCGGGTCAGCTGGCGGTCTATGACACGATTGATCCCGAATTGCGTGAAGCCTGCGAAGATGTGGTGCTGAACCGCCGCGATGACGCAACGGAGCGACTGCTCGAAATCGCTGAGCGTTTTCGCGATAGCGGAACCAAGGAGGCCAAGGCTCAGGATTTAAGCTGGCGCGAATGGCCGGTGGAAAAGCGTCTGGAACATGCGCTGGTCAACGGAATTACCGAATATATCGAAGCCGATACCGAAGAAGCGCGGCAGGCAGCTGCGCGTCCGCTGCATGTTATCGAAGGTCCACTGATGGCCGGCATGAACGTGGTTGGCGATCTGTTTGGGTCCGGCAAGATGTTCCTGCCGCAGGTGGTTAAATCCGCTCGCGTGATGAAGCAGGCAGTGGCTGTGCTTTTGCCTTACATGGAAGAAGAAAAGCGCCTGAGCGGCGGTGAAGGTCGCCAGAGCGCCGGTAAGGTGCTGATGGCTACCGTGAAGGGCGACGTGCATGACATCGGCAAGAACATTGTCGGCGTGGTCCTCGCCTGCAACAATTACGAGATCATTGATCTCGGCGTGATGGTGCCAGCGCAGAAAATCCTCGAAACCGCAAAGGCGGAAAATGTCGATGTGATCGGCCTTTCCGGGCTGATTACGCCGTCGCTCGATGAAATGGTGCATGTGGCGGCTGAAATGGAACGCGAAGGCTTCAATGTGCCGCTTTTGATCGGTGGCGCTACGACCAGCCGTGTGCATACGGCGGTAAAAATCCATCCGCGTTATGAGCAGGGACAGGCGGTCTATGTGATCGATGCCAGCCGCGCAGTGGGCGTTGTCTCCAATCTGCTGTCGCCTGAAAACAAGGATGCCTATGTTGAAGGTATTCGTGCTGAATATGCCAAGGTCGCAGCCGCGCACGCCCGCAACGAGGCGGAAAAGAAGCGTCTGCCGCTGGCTCGCGCACGCGAAAACGCCCACAAGCTCGATTGGGATGCCTACACGCCGCCAAAGCCGACCTTCCTTGGCACCAAGACCTTCGAGAACTATGATCTCGCAGAGATTGCGCGTTATATCGACTGGACGCCATTCTTCCAGACATGGGAGATGAAGGGCCGTTATCCCGCCATTCTTGAAGATGAAAAGCAGGGCGAAGCAGCGCGTCAGCTATGGGCGGATGCGCAGGCCATGCTTGCAAAGATCATCGATGAGAAGTGGTTTGCACCGCGTGGCATAATCGGTTTCTGGCCTGCCAATACGGTGGGTGATGATATCCGTCTCTTTACCGATGAAAGCCGCAAGGAAGAGTTAGCCACCTTCTTCACATTGCGCCAGCAATTATCAAAACGCGATGGCCGTCCGAATGTCGCCATGTCCGATTTTGTGGCCCCTGCCGATAGCGGCAAGCAGGATTATGTCGGCGGCTTCGTCGTCACGGCAGGCATTGAGGAAGTGGCAATTGCCGAACGCTTTGAACGCGCGAATGACGATTATTCGTCCATTCTTGTCAAAGCACTGGCTGACCGTTTCGCCGAAGCCTTTGCCGAACTGATGCACCAGCGCGTTCGTAACGAGTTCTGGGGCTATGCGCCGGGTGAAGATCTGTCGAATGACGATCTGATCCACGAGCGTTATGCCGGTATTCGTCCGGCACCGGGTTATCCGGCACAGCCTGATCACACCGAAAAGAAGACCTTGTTCGAGCTGCTGGATGCAACAGCGCAAACCGGCGTCGAACTGACGGAAAGCTATTCCATGTGGCCGGGTTCGTCTGTGTCTGGCCTCTATATCGGCCACCCGGAAAGTTATTACTTCGGCGTTGCCAAGGTCGAGCGTGATCAAGTCGAAGATTACGCGCACCGCAAGGGCATGAGCGTTGAGGAGGTCGAGCGCTGGCTTGGCCCGATCCTCAATTACATTCCCGGTCAGGCACCGGAGCCGGTTGAAGCGGCAGCCTAGCGCATTTCCAATGTTTCAATCAAAACAGGAATGACTTCGAACCCGAAATGAGCGCAGAGAGTTGCTTCAAAGTGATGCGCATTTCGGGAAAGATGCGCGTTAAAATAAATGATTAAAGTGCTTAATTGCTCCAATCAGATTGAAGCCATTCTAATCTAGGTCGAGTGGCCTGATGCAGAAGAGCATCAGTTCCTTTTTATGTTCGGAGATTCTGGTCTATCTGCTCGGCTCGTTTGTCAAAAAATCTCGAAAACGAAAAGCATTTCCTTCACCCTGTCTCCCCATATTTAAGCAAATGACCCTACATCCATCTCGTTAAACGAGAGCATAATTCTTTTTGGAGTGAAACGAGGTGCGATAAAATTATGCTTAAAATTAAAGGATTTATCGAGAATCTCTGTTTCAATTAGAATGGAATTCTCCTTGAGAAGGATTTTTTCCGCATATATTAAAGATATACTAATTTAGATCTTGCGATGCGTAATCTTTGTATTTGTATTTACTAAAGTCCGATAATACCTGTAATAAATAATTGTTTTATGTTATTATCGTAGGATATTATAATAGTTATAGGTAGATGGTCCGAGAATCATATGTTATGTTGAACAGGTGGCTTACGGTATTGTGGTCTATAAACACACATACGGGTTCCGGCGCCATAGAATCCTAAAAAAATTGATATTTGTTTTTCCTGGTCGATCCATTCGGCCCAGAATGTGCCTGCTTGAATAAAATTCACGTGAATAATCCGGTTCATCGAAACAATATTAGGATTCCAGCTATGAATTGCGAAGTTTTTTACGACACGCTTCAGTCATCTGATAGTGCGGATGATTTGTTCGAGCATATCAAGTCCTATGCAGCACAGTTGGGCTTTTCCTACGTGTCTTATGCAATGTGCGTACCGTCTCTTGATAGCATTTCGCGCTGGATACGCTATGAGACGACGCCAGTGGCTTGGCAGAAACATTATGCTTTAAAGAAATACGTCGAAATTGATCCCGTTGTGCGCCGTGGAATGAACAGCATTGAACCGCTGGTATGGTCGCAAAGGCTGTTTGCGGAAGCACCCCAGATATGGGCGGACGCGCAGGAGTTTGGTCTGCGGTCGGCTATTTCGCAGCCAAGCTGGGCAGCGCAGGGCGTTTTTGGGATTCTCACATTTCTGCGGGAAAAGCCTTCACTTTCAGAAGGTGAGGTCTCCATGCTGCGCAGACAGATGCAGGTCGTTGCCAATCTTCTCCATCTTGCCATGTATGAGCATCTTGATGTTCCAAGCATCAATTGTGTAGGCGAGGTTAATCTCACCGCGCGCGAACGTGAAATTCTGCGTTGGACAAGCGAAGGCAAGACCGCCGAGATTATCGGAACAATTCTCAGCATCTCGACCCGAACAGTCAATTTTCATATCAGCAATGTTCTCTCCAAACTTGTTGCGGTCAACAAGGTGCAGGCCGTAGCCAAGGCACGCACTTTTGGTCTTCTATAACGGCTCTTAATCCTTCGGCGGTTTGGTTCGAAGGATGTTCATGCCCTTCAGAATTTAGCTTAATACTATAAAATTTGTAGTATTTTCCGTAACTTGAGCCAGGATTTGACTTTTCGCTTCAGCGCAAGTTTCTTCCTCCAACGGGCTTAAAACAGGCACGTTTTCGCTTAACGCCCTCGCAATACGCGATAGCATACTTTTCCTTTTGTTCTGTCTTTCACGACAATGCGCTCACAGTGGCTTAGCCACATCTGCGCCGGACCAAGGCTCGCGCCATCCTCCCGCCAGTTTATTTAAGATTAAGCCGGTTTCCCGGGAGAAACAGACGTGCATCATGCATCCCTGACCAAAAACCTGACACATCTTCAGCGCTTGGAAGCAGAAGCAATTCACATTTTTCGCGAAGTTGCCGCGACCTTTGAAAATCCGGTCATGCTTTATTCGGTGGGCAAGGATTCCTCCGTTATGCTGCATCTGGCGATGAAGGCATTCTATCCCGCGCCGCCGCCATTCCCCTTCCTGCATGTCGACACGACGTGGAAATTCCGCGAAATGATCGAATTTCGCGATGCACAGGCGCGCGAAAAGGGTTTTGAGCTGCTGGTTCATATCAATGAAGATGGCGTGCGGGATGGTGTTGGTCCATTCACGCATGGCTCAAACGTCCATACCCATGTCATGAAGACGGTTGGTCTCCGTCAGGCTCTCGATAAATATAAGTTCGATGCCGCCTTTGGCGGTGCGCGCCGCGATGAGGAAAAGTCGCGCGCCAAGGAGCGCATTTTTTCATTCCGCAATATGCAGCACGGCTGGGACCCGAAGAACCAGCGGCCGGAAATGTGGAAGATCTATAATACCCGCATTGCAAAGGGTGAATCGATCCGCGTCTTCCCGCTTTCCAACTGGACCGAGCTCGATATCTGGCAGTATATTTTGCAGGAAAATATCCCGATTGTGCCGCTCTATTTTGCAGCAAAGCGCCCTGTGGTCGAGCGCGACGGCATGTTGATCAAAGTCGACGATGACCGCATGACTTTGCGCCCCGGCGAAACGGTCGAGGAACGGCTGGTACGCTTCCGCACACTTGGCTGTTATCCGCTGACGGGCGCGATTGAATCACGTGCCACCAATCTTTCTGACATTGTTGAAGAAATGCTGATCGCCCGTACATCCGAGCGTCAGGGCCGCGCCATTGATCGCGATGAAGCGGGTTCCATGGAAAAGAAGAAGCGCGAGGGCTATTTCTGATGAATGCCTTATTAGAGTCTTCTGTAACAAGTGCAGCTGTGAGCGATTTTCTCGCCGATCAGGAACGCAAGACGCTGCTCCGTTTTCTCACTTGCGGTTCAGTCGATGATGGTAAATCCACGCTGATCGGGCGGCTGCTTTATGACACCAAGCTGATCTTTGAGGATCAGCTGGCGACGCTGAAGAATGACAGCCGCAAATTCGGCACCACGGACGACGATTTTGACTTCGCGCTGCTGGTCGATGGTCTGGAAGCCGAACGCGAGCAGGGCATTACCATCGATGTGGCCTATCGCTTTTTCTCAACGCCGCGCCGCAAATTCATCGTGGCCGACACGCCGGGCCATGCGCAATACACGCGTAACATGGCAACAGGCGCGTCAACCGCTGATCTGGCGGTGGTGCTGATCGATGCGCGGCAGGGCGTGTTGACACAGACACGCCGTCACAGCTTCATTGCTTCGCTGTTGGGCATCCGGCATATCGTGGTGGCGGTCAACAAGATCGATCTGGTTGATTTCTCGCAAAGCGCTTTTGATCATATTGTCGCTGATTATATGAGTTTCGCCAAAGATTTGGGCTTTGCCAGCATTCAGGCAATTCCGCTCTCAGCGCGCTTTGGCGATAATGTCAGCAGCCATTCCCCACGAATCCATTGGTATGAAGGGCCGTATCTGCTGGAACATCTGGAAACGGTGCGTCTTGATGGGGATGCAGTCGGCAAGCCTTTTCGCTTTCCGGTGCAATATGTGAACCGGCCAAACCTTGATTTCCGCGGCTTTTCCGGCACCGTTGCCTCCGGATCGATTGCTGAAGGCGATACCGTCGTGGTCGCAAAGTCGGGCAAGCAATCGAAGGTGAAACGCATCGCCACCTATGACGGCGACTTGGCCCGTGCAACCGAAGGGCAGGCGGTTACGATTGTGCTGGAAGACGAGATCGAAGTCTCTCGCGGCAATATGCTTGTGGGTGCAGAATCGCGCCCGGAAGTGGCCGACCGTTTCAGTGCCAATATCGTCTGGTTTGGCGAAGAAGTCTTGCAGCCAGGGCGCTCCTATCTGCTGCGCACCGAAACCGACCAGACGCCGGTGACGATCAGCGAGATTAAATATCGCACCGATGTGAATAGTTTCGCGCGAGAAGAGGCGACACGGCTTGATTTGAATGAAGTTGGTCTTTGCCATCTTCAAACAGCGGATCAGATTGCTTTCGACCCCTATTCGGACAACCGCGTGACGGGTGTTTTCGTGCTGATTGATCGTCTCACCAATGCGACGGTGGGCGCTGGTATGATCAAAGAGGCGCTGCGTCAGGCAACCAATGTGCATTTGCAGGCTTTCGATCTTGATAAACAAGCGCGTGCGGAACAAAAATTCCAGAAACCAGCGGTGCTCTGGTTCACAGGCCTGTCTGCTTCTGGCAAATCGACCATTGCCAACCGGCTTGAACAGCGGCTTCATGCGTTGGGCAAGCACACCTATTTGCTGGATGGCGATAATGTCCGTCATGGCCTTAACAGCGATCTTGGCTTCTCTGATGAAGACCGGGCCGAGAATATCCGCCGCGTTGGCGAGGTCGCGGGGCTTATGGCCGATGCCGGGTTGATCACGCTGGTTTCTTTCATTTCGCCGTTCCGTTCCGAACGCGATCGCGTACGCTCGCTTCTGCCTGAGGGTGAATTCATCGAAATCTTTGTCGATACGCCGATTGAAGAATGCATGGCGCGTGATCCGAAGGGGCTTTATGCGCAGGCTCTGCGTGGCGAGATCAAGGCATTCACCGGCATCGATTCGCCCTATGAAGCGCCGTTTTCGCCGGAGCTGCATCTTCACACCGCAGGTCGCGACATTGACGAACTCGTTGCGGAGGTGGAAAAGTATCTGGCCGAACGTGGTATTATCGGCAGCTATGGCAGTGATTCCTGGTCGATTTGAGAAATGACAACAGCAACCTTCCCCAAAGCCGATCCAAACAGCAAAGCTTTGCTCAAAGTACTTGAGGATACAGCCCTTGAGGCTGGTCGTGTCATTATCAAACATTACACGGATGGCTGTGCGGTTCATTCCAAGAAGGATCAATCGCCGGTAACGGAAGCAGATCACGCGGCAGAAGCGATTATCCTTTCTGCCCTTGCGTCTTTCGCACCGGGCATTCCGGTGGTGGCCGAGGAAGAAGCCGCCGCAGGGCGTCTGCCAGAACAGCTGGGTGAGACATTCTTTTTGATTGATCCGCTTGACGGTACGCGTGAGTTTCTGCTGCGTAATGGCGATTTTACGGTGAATATCGCACTCATTGAGAATGGCGTGCCGGTGCTGGGCCTCGTCTATGCCCCGGTGCGCAACCTGCTTTATGTGGGTGGCCGTGACGGTGCGCAGGAAGTGGTCACGTCCGCCGATCATCAGATTATCAGCAGGCGTCCGATTGCTGTCCGCATTGCACCGCCTGAAAAGGTAGTGGTTTGTAGCCGCTCTCACCTGACGCCTGAAACAGAAGAGTTTCTGAAACGCAATCACGGTGGCAAATGTGTTTCTGTCGGCTCATCACTCAAATTCTGCATGATCGCACGTGGCGAGGCTGATCTTTATCCACGCTTCGGTCCGACGATGGAGTGGGACACGGCAGCCGGTGACGCCGTTCTGCGCGCGGCAGGTGGCATGACGACGACATTTGATGGCAAACCGATGATCTATGGCGCGCGTTCTGATGGAACGGTCAAAGGTTTTGCGAACCCGGATTTTGTGGCTTTTGGCGCAGGAGAAGCACCTGTTTTTGCATCGATAAGCCAGCTAATCAGGTGACAGGCAAAAATAGCTGAAAAAAAGCGGGATGTTCCCCTTGCGGGTTCAAAAGAGCGGCGCTATAAGCCGCTCACAGCCGGACGATAGAGTCTTGGTTTTATGGTCGCGGAGCGTAGCGCAGCCTGGTAGCGCACCTGATTTGGGATCAGGGGGTCGGAGGTTCGAATCCTCTCGCTCCGACCATTTTCTCCCCTTCGACACGCCCTCAAGCATTTCCTGTTTTGACTGGATCATTGGAAATGCCCTATCTATTTATTTTCACGCATTATCCCACGCAAAGCCGCTTCGCACTTTTGCTGGAAATGCTCTAGTTTGATTTGCCGAAGACTGACATCCGCATAAACTCCCCGTTATATTCAGCGATTTCGACCAACCTGGGCCTGTCGAGAATTTCGACTTTTGACGCCTTGAATATTAAAAGTCCTTCTTCGCGCAGTTCGCGCAGCATGCGGTTGAGATGAATTGGCGTTAATCCAAGCGCATCAGCCAGCTGGTATTGCGTCAAGGGGCAGTAAAACGCGTCCGGTTCCTCGCTCATACCGCAGGCACGTACGCGGTCTGCCAGCTCCAGCAAAAGATGTGCTGTGCGGACAAAAGCGCTCCGGCATCCGACATTGGTCAGATGCTCCACCAGCATAGCGCGTTGTCTTGAGAGCATTTCAATGAAGATCATGCCGAGCCGCGGCATTTTCCAGATGGTTTCTCCAAGCGACGTCAGCGGTATCTCGTAAGCTGACATCGGGGTGATTGTCTTAATCGTGTTGTAACTATAGCCGTCAGCGGTTCTCAGCCCGATAAAATCACATCGCATCGGAAAGTCGATGATCTGACGTTCGCCACCCGAAAGGTCACGATAAACACATCCCCAGCCTGAACGCACCAGATGGATGCTGCGGACCGACGCACCCTGATTGATGATGACGGCATCTGCCGGGTAACTGGCTTCGGTGATTGTCAGTGACAGAAGGGTTTCTTTTTCCTGCACGTTGAGTTTGGCCAGGATTGGAGGCGATTCCAATAAGCTGACCAAGCCGTCAATCATGAGGGCTGTGGTGTTTTGGTTCCCACTTTGCATCCGCCGCCTATGCCCCACGAAAGTTATAGAATTTATAACTTTCAGTTCCCGAAGTCGTTCTTATGGTCAGCTTATTTTTTTATAAAACGCTAACATAAGTTAATGACACGTTTATTTAACAATAGCAATATTTAGACCAGTCTTCATCATGATTAGCAATAAAAACCAGAATAAACTGTCGTAGTTTTTGTCATGCCTAGTGTTTTGCGTTGAATGCAAACCTGAGTAACAGGGGAAACTAAAGCAATGTTTGAAGTTAGGGAACTGTCTTTATGGGCCGCCCCCGATGGGGCAGGGAATGGAACTTCGGTTATCGGCGGCGCAAGAATAAGGGACCGAGAATATGCGGCCGGTTTGCCTGTGCAGAGTGAGCCTCATCTGATGCTGGTCTGCAAAAGCAATCTGGAGCGTGAGTGCCTCTTCAATGGGCTGGTGATGAACGGGTTTAAACTGCCTGTCGTCAGCTATGCCGCAGTCGATAAGAATATGCCGTTAAACGGCGCAATCGTCGTTCTCATGCATATTGGTTCTAAGCGGCTTGCTGATCCTTTTTTTTCTGACGAAATTGAGGCGACAGTCAAAGCCTGGCATCCGATACCCGTTGTCCTTCTTGCTGAGCGCGAAGAGTGGCAGCAGGTACTCCGCGCTATGGAACTGGGCGCGCGCGGTTATATCCCAACATCGGTTGATATAAAGATTTGCGTGGAAGCGATCCATCTTGCAATGGCCGGTGGCATGTATGTGCCTGCATCCATGCTCATGAAACCTGCGGCGCAGAATATGGATGATGATGTGCTGGGGGAATTGCTGACTGCGCGTGAGGTTGAGGTCGTTCATGCAATCAGGGTAGGAAAGTCCAATAAAATTATCGCTTTTGAGCTTGGAATGAGCGAAGGCACGGTAAAAGCGCATGTTCATAATATCATGCGAAAGATCGGGGCTGCAAATCGAACGGAAGTTGTCTGCAAGCTCCATCAGATGTATGGAACTCAATTGAACGCAGAATGAAGGCCTGTCCAATATTCGAACATGAATACACAAACAAAAAATGCGGTATTATCCAATAGCTGCGTTTTGACGGGGTCGCGTTGTTGGAGGAAATAAGTATATTTTTCAAAAATTAGAATAAGCTAGCGCTCGTGGACAAAGGGTATCCATAGTTTGACTGCAGCGATTGCGACGAAACCGAGGTAGGATTCCTTGGTCTTGTCATAGCGCGTCGCAACGCGC